>NZ_AOHN01000004.1:0-88161 GCF_000510915.2 Pseudomonas sp. FH4
ACCCCAAGAAATTGGATTGGTGTCCAACTTCTTGGGGGCAGTCCACAAATGTGGGAGCGGGCTTGCTCGCGAATGCGGTGTGTCAGCCAAGTAGCTGGTGACTGACACTACGCCTTCGCGAGCAAGCCCGCTCCCACATTTTTTAGCCGGTTTCGTCAGCCAACTGCGGGGCAGAGCCGATCCGGGTCGTGGTGCGTATCCGGCCTTCCAACCGACGCTTCAACCCGCGCGCCTCGATCACCAACTTCGAGCCCTTGGCCGCATTGGCCCGCCCCCATTCCTCCAGCAACTCCAGGCACGAATGATCCACATAGCTCAGGTTATTGAGCGGCACATGCACGGTGCTTCCCGCCGGCACTGTCGCCAGTACCTGGGTCAATGCGGGCACCTTGAGAAAGGTCGCCGCGCCTATCAACCGCAACTCCATTTCACCGTCCTGGGGCAAGTCGATCAGGCTGATTTTCAAGCGCGAAGCCTTCCACGCCAGTTTCACCAGGGTCAGGCCGAAGCCCACCAGCACACCCGTCAGCAAGTCGGTGAAGATGATCGCCAAGGCCGTGGCAGCGTAGGTGAACATCGGCATCCGACCATAGCGCGCCAGGCCACGGAACGCCTTGAGGTCCACCAGCTTGATCCCGGTGTACACCAGCACACCCGCCAGGCTCGCCACCGGAATGCTTTGCAGCACGCTCGACAGTAGCAGCACGAAGGCCAGCAGCCAGAGGCCGTGGAACATCGCCGACAGACGCGTGGTTGCGCCCGCCTGGACGTTGGCCGAACTGCGCACGATCACCCCCGTCATGGGCAGTGCACCCACCAGCCCGCAGAGCATGTTGCCTACACCCTGGGCAGACAATTCCTTGTCGAAGTCCGAGCGCTGGCCGTTGTGCATCCGATCCACAGCCGCCGCCGAGAGCAAGGTTTCGGCACTGGCAATAAAGGCCACCGCGAAAGCAGCGATCAGCAGGTTGGGGTCGGCCAGGTTCAGCAGGTCGCTGGGGCGGAGCCAGTCGATGGCATCGGCGAGGTTTTCTGGCACTTCCACGCGCTTGACCTGCAAGGCCAGCAGCAGGCTGGCTGCTGTCGCCAGGCCGACACCCAGCAACGCACCCGGTACAAAACGCAGTTTTTGCGGACGAAATTTATCCCACAACCACATCACCAGAATCGTCGACAACCCCAGCAGACCGGCTTGCCAGCCGAGACTGGGAATGGCCTGGGCCACTGCTGCGGGGAAGCCGGCAAGGTTATCCAGCCCAGACGGCTTGGGCGCGCCATCGAGCATCACATGCATTTGCGACAGGACAATCAACACCCCAATCCCCGCCAACATGCCATAGACCACCGCCGGCGCCGTCACCCGGAACCAACAACCCAGGCGCAGGCGCCCGGCCACCAATTGCAGGAAGCCCGCCAACAGCAGGATCGGCCCGAGCATGAGCATGCCGTGTTGGCGCACCAGCTCGAACACCAGCACCGCCAGGCCGGCCGCCGGGCCGCTGACTTGCAGGGGTGAACCGGCCAGCCAGCCCACCACCAGGCCACCAATGATCCCGGTGATCAGGCCCTTGGCCGGTGGCATACCCGATGCGATGGCGATCCCCATGCACAAGGGCAAGGCCACCAGAAACACCACCACCGAAGCCAACAGCTCCCGTGGCAGCACTGTTTTTAATTGAGCTGCACGCATGATGACTCTCCCGAGGCATTCGCCGGGCATGGCAAGGCCTGGCTGCATCCATGGCAGCCATCGCGTTACCCGGCAGGGGAATGTGTTAGAAGCGCGCTTTTGGCGTCGCCGAAGGGATTGGCCCGACGCCGTTCAACGGCAGGAACGTGGCCTGGTCAGCATCGTAGGCTTTGATTTCGCTGGTCTCGATGTTGTAGATCCAGCCATGGATAAACAAATGACCGTTGGCCATGCGCGAGGCCACGGAAGGGTGGGTGCGCAAATGTTGCAGCTGGGCAATGACGTTTTCTTCCGTCAACACCTGCATGCTTTCACCTTCGTTGGCGCAGTCGCAGTTGTCCTGGACCATGGTCTTGGCAACTTCGGCGTGGCGCAGCCAGGCTTTGACCGTGGGCATTTTTTCCAGGCTCTGGGGGTTGAGCACCGCCCGCATCGCGCCACAATCGGAGTGGCCGCACACGATGATGTGCTGCACGCCCAGGGCCAATACCGCGTACTCGATGGCCGTGGAGACACCGCCGTTCATCTGCCCATAAGGCGGTACGACGTTACCCACGTTACGGGTCACGAACAGGTCGCCTGGGGAGCTGTGGGTGATCAGCTCGGGAACAATGCGCGAATCGGCACAGGTGATAAACATCGCTCGTGGGCTCTGGGCCGTGGCGAGTTTCTTGAAGAGTTCTTCCTGCTGGGGAAAGACCTCGTTATGGAAGTGCAAAAAGCCGTCAACGATGTGCTGCAGCGCTGCACCGGCAGACTCCGCCTCGTAAGGGGCTGAAGCCGACGCAGCCAACGGCTGTTTATCCTTGTCACTCATGATTCATCCTCTTGTTGGCGCAGGAGAGTTTTGCAGTTCAGCTCGACACACGATTCGTAGCGCCGACCCATGGGTCACTCGATAAACAAGGTAGCTGCCGAAACTTAACTCAAACTGAATGAACCGCTCTAGCTCGCTGCTTTCAGTGATGTCAAAACGCGACCACCCTCGCCGGGCTACCCACGTATTTGTGTCAGTCTACAACAAAGCCAGCTGCCTGCCGGGTGGACAGAATGCACTGCAATCGAGGTTGTACCCTTCCCGCCGATCGAGCCCCAAGCGCTTGATCGCCTTGGCAAATCGCTGTGCCAGCAGATCAGCAAACGGCCCCTCGCCGCGCATGCGTACACCGAAGCGGCTGTCGTAGACTTCACCACCACGCACCTGGCGCACCAGGCTCATCACATGGGCCGCCCGTTGCGGGTAATGGGCCGCCAACCACTCCTCGAACAGCGGTGCCACTTCAAGGGGCAGGCGCAGCATCATATAGGCCGCGCTCTGTGCGCCGGCAGCATGAGCCTCGGCCAGCAGGCTTTCCAGCTCGCTGTCGTTGATCATTGGAATCATCGGCGAACACAGCACGCCCACCGGGATGCCCGCCTCGCGCATCACCCGGATCGCCCGCAGGCGCGCCTTGGGCGCCGCCGTGCGCGGTTCCAGGATACGCTTGAGCTCATCGTCCAGGCTGGTGAGGCTGATCATCACCGCCACCAGCCGCTGCCGGGCCAGCTCGGTGAGCAGGTCAAGGTCACGCAGGATCAGCGAGCCCTTGGTCACGATGGTCACCGGGTGACGATAGCGCAACAGCACTTGCAAGATTTGCCGGGTGATCTTGTACTCGCGCTCGATGGGCTGGTATGGATCCGTGTTGGAACCCAGGTTGATCGGTGCACAGGTATAGCCGGGCTTGGACAGTTGCTGCTCCAGCACATCGGCGGCGTTGGTCTTGGCAATCAGTTTGGTTTCGAAATCCAGGCCCGGGGACATGTCCCAATAGGCGTGGCTGGGCCGCGCATAACAATAAATGCACCCATGCTCACACCCCCGGTAAGGGTTGATCGAGCGGTCGAACGGCAGGTCCGGCGAGGTGTTGCGGGTGATGATGGTCTTCGCCGTCTCGATGCGCACTTCGGTGCCCTGGGTCGGCGGGACTTCCTGATACCAGCCGTCATCCTCGGTCACGCTCACCGTGGGTGCGAAGCGATTATGCAGGTTGGTGGCGGTGCCTCGCCCGCGCGGCGGCAGAGGAGTGGACATAAAAGCACCTCGATACTGTTTTTATATACAGTATCGAGGCGCAGCGCATCTGACCAGTGCCATTGGGCGGCAAACGCCAAATCAGAACCTGCTCGTCACTCGCTGTGGTTTTTGCGCAAGTCTGCCACATCGCTGGCCTTGACCGGCGCCCCCTGGTTACCCCAACTGCCGCGAATGAAGCTGACCACCTGCGCCACTTCCTGATCCGACAGCCGCCAGGCAAACGCCGGCATCGTGAAGGTGGAAGGCGCGGCGTGAGTAGCCGGCAGGGTGCCGCCATGCAACACAATATTGATCAGCGACGTGGCATCTGCCGTCTGCAACACCGGGTTGCCCGCCAGCGCCGGGAACACCCGGGTGTAGCCATGGCCATCGGTACGATGGCAGGCCGCGCAGTTGTCGATATACACCGCAGCGCCCGGCTGGCTGTCATCGCCCTTCCACAGCGCCTCGGCCACCTGTTTGTCGTACTGATGCGGCTGATCCTCGGGGTCCACCGCCGGCAGGCTCTTGAGGTAACGGGCGATAGCCGTCAGGTCATCTTCCGACATGTACTGCATGCTGTGGACGACCACATCGCTCATGCCGCCAAACACCGCGCTGCGATCACTGCGACCGGTCTTGAGGAATTGCACCAGTTGCTCTTCGCTCCAACTGCCGAGGCCATCCTTGTGGTCGCCGCGCAGGCTTTTGGCGATCCAGCCTTCCAACGGCGCACTGCCGGACAGGAACGCCGCACCTTCAGACGCGCTCAGGGCCTTTTCCTGCATGGTCAAGGCCCGAGGCGTGTGGCAGGCGCCACAGTGGCCGAGACCTTCCACCAGGTAGGCGCCACGGCTGATCACCGGGTCGGCACCGGCCTGGGCCTGATAGCCCGCCACCTCGGGTGCGAACATCCAGCGCCATGCAGCCAGCGGCCAACGCATGCTCAGAGGCCAGGGAATATCGCTGTCCTGGTTCTGCTGGGCGACCGGCTCCACACCTTTCATGAAGTACGCATACAACGCCTGCATATCGGTTTCGCTGACGCGTGCGTAAGACGGGTAGGGCATCGCCGGGTAAAGCGTACTACCGTTTTTGGCGACACCGTGGCGCACGGCCTTGTCGAAGTCTTCAAAGCTGTAGTCCCCTAGGCCGCTTTTGTCCGGGGTGATGTTGGTGGAGTAGATCACGCCGATCGGGGTTTCCATCGGCAGGCCACCGGCAAACGGCTTGCCGCCCTTGGCGGTGTGGCAGGCCACGCAGTCGCCGGCGCGGGCCAGGTATTCGCCTTGTTTGATCAGATCCGTTTGCGCGGCGCTCACCGAGCAACTGCTGATCAGGGCCAGGGTCGCGATAACAAATGCTTTCATGGTCGTCGCTCCTTATGCCTGAACCAGCGGGCCGGGGTTCTTGAGGTATTGCTCGCGAATCGCCCGGGCCGACCAGTAGGTCAGCGCAGCCACCAGGCCCGTAGGGTTGTAGCCCAGCCCTTGTGGGAAAGCTGATGCGCCCGGCACAAACACGTTGTGAACATCCCAGCACTGCAAATAGCGGTTCACAGCACTGGTTTTCGGGTCGGTGCCCATGATCGCGCCGCCGTTGAGGTGGGTAGTCTGGTAGGACGCAGTGTTGAAGTGTTCGCCGACTTTTTTGCCGAACACGGCAATCGCCTTGGGGTTCATCGCTTCGGCGATCTTGCCCATTTTCTCGACCATGAAGCGGTTCATCTTGATGTCGTTTTCCTGCCAGTCGAAGGTCATGCGCAGCAGCGGCAGGCCGTAGGCATCACGGTACACCGGGTCCAGATCGAGGTAGTTGCCCCGGTAGGATTGATGGGCGCCGTGGGCGTCCATCGACACCTGGTGGGTGTAGTAATCGGCCGTGGCGCGCTTCCACGCGCTGCCCCAGGCCGGTGTACCCGGCGGGTTGGAGGTGCCGGCAATCGGCCGGCTGCCCGCCTGGTTGACCCACATCGGCGAGCCGCCGACGAAACCGTGGGGCCCATGATCAAAGTTGTCGGCGTTGAAGTCGTCCACCGCCACGCCATTGCCGCCAGCGCCGATGAAGTTGTTGGTGTGCACGTCTTTGTCGAAGTAGGCCTTGATGGTGGCCATGTTCTGGTAGGCGAAGTTCTTGCCCACCACCCCTTCGCCAGTGATCGGGTCGTAGGGTTTGCCAATGCCCGAGAGCAGCATCAGGCGCACGTTGTGGAACTGGAACGCGCCGAGAATCACCAGGTCTGCCGGTTGCTCGATCTCGCGGCCCTGGGCGTCGATATAGGTCACGCCGGTAGCCTTGCGCTTGGTGCTGTCGAGATTGACCTTGAGTACGTGGGAATTGGGCCGCAGCTCAAAGTTCGGCACCTGGCGCAACGCCGGCAGGATGTTCACGTTGGGCGACGCTTTGGAGTACATGTAGCAGACATAGCCGCTGCAAAATCCGCAGAAATTGCACGGCCCCATCTGCGCGCCGTAGGGGTTGGTGTAGGGCCCTGATGTATTGGCCGAAGGCAGGTTGTAGGGCTTGTAGCCCACATCGGCGGCGGCCTTCTGGAACAGCTGCGCCGAGTAGGTATTTTTCTGCGACTCCAGTGGGAAATGGCTGGAGCGATCCGGCGCGTAAGGGTTGCCGCCCTTGCCTTCACCCACCCGTTGGCCTTTCACGGTCCAGGCCTGGCCGGAGGTGCCGAAGACTTTTTCGGCGTAATCAAAGAACGGTTCCAGCTCTTCGTAGCTGACACCGAAGTCCTGGATGGTCATGTCCTTGGGTATGAAGTTTTTGCCGTAGCGCTCTTCGTAGTGGCTGCGCATGCGCAGCTCGATGGGGTCGACCCGAAAATGCACGCCCGACCAGTGCAGGCCCGCGCCGCCCACGCCGTTACCCGGCAGAAAGGCGCCCAACTGGCGGTTGGGCAAGGCGATGTCATTCACGCTATGGCGAATGGTCACGGTTTCCTTGGAGACGTCCTGGAAGAGTTTCTTACGCACGCTGTAGGTCAGTTCATCGATCACTTGCGGGTAATTACCGTCCGGGTAAGTGTCCTGCATCGGGCCGCGCTCCAGCGCTACCACGTGCAAGCCCGCTTCGGTCAACTCCTTGGCCATGATCGCGCCGGTCCAGCCGAAGCCGACAATGACTGCATCCACTTTCTTCATGATGGTCGCCACGTTTATGCCCTCTCGCCACGGATGGAAACAGCCGGGAAGGGGTATTGCTCGTTGCGTTCAACCCAATCCATGAAATCGGCGCGGGCGCCGGGGAAGCCGATCATGGTCCAGCCGACCATTCCTTTGTTGCCGCCGTGGATCGGGTCGCAGAAGAACCCTTCCTTGGTGTTTTGCAGCAACAAGTTGAAGAAAATCTTCGGCGGTACCGCCGCGAAATGCTCGCCGCTTTCGGCACCGCCAGCCTCCAGGCGGCGTAGCAAATCATCCTGGGTAGCGCTGTCTTGCCCAGCAAATGCTTTACCGTTGAACGCTTTCGACCAGGAATCCGTGGCAGCGATACCCAGGCGATAAATCTCCTTGGGCACCAGTTTGCTCTGCCAGCCCATCTCGGGCGGCGCGTCGGCATTGAACGGGCCTTGCATGAACCACAGGGCACCACTGGCGTAAGGGGTGTTCATCTGACGGTCGATGTATTCCGGCGCACCGGCCTCCAGGGCGCCTGGGCCTTGGGCATCGGCAGGAATCAAGCGCGCGACGGCGGCGTTGATAAAGGCCCATTCCTCAGCCGTGAAGTAGCTGGGCTCGTAGGCCTTTTCACTGGCGGGGGCCTTGGCCGGGCTGGCCTGGGCAGGCGCCGGCGTGGCCATCAGCATCGAGCCGCCAAGGCCGGTACTGGCAACCGTGACCACCGGGATCAAGGTCAAGGATTTGCGCAAAAAGTCACGCCGGGGGTTGTCTCGATCTTGATCAGACATGGTGGCACCTCATCATGTGGTCACGGTTTTTTAGCCACTTCTGGGAGTGGCTTGTGGTTTGGGCAGCGAATTGGGCCAAAAGGACCCTAGGAAATAGAACGCAGCGGTAATAAATAGTTACGAAATGATAGCAGCCTAAGCATCAGACGAATCGTTTCAGCCACAAAATATCCAGAAATAGCACACAACGCTGACCAAGGGCCTAATGAGCAAGTGGCTCCTGCCCCTGGAGCAAGATGCCCGGCGTCACACCGAGAAACACCTGCAATGACTCGCACAATGGCCGCGAATTACCTGGGGCCAATACGGTCTCCCGAAAAGCACGCCCCGCTTGTGGGCTGAACACCCCCTCACGCAGAAACCTTGAAAAAGCTTCTTTTGCGAGGACACCGGACCACCGGTAGGAATATAGGTTGGCCTCATAGCCTTGCATGATATGGGTCAGTTGATTGACCGGGCGCAGGCCGGACAGCTCGGTCAAATACCCGACTTGCACGGCGGCATCGTCGAAGACCTGCTCAATGCTGCGCCCGTCGCCCCAGGTCCTGTGCAATTCAAAATCGAATAGGGCAGCCATCAATAACTCGGCCGTGTCCCAGCACGTTTGAATGGAGAGATGGCTCACTTGCCTATGCGCCAAGCCGTCCGACAGACGCTCACCCGTCTGATGATGGCGGGACAGCCAAGTGAGTACTTCTGGCTGGAAGCACCACTGCTCAAGGAACTCGCCAATAAACTCCGAAGTGTCGCGCCCGTAGCCAGACGAACTCGAAACCTCACGGTGCTCGGCGCTTGTCAGTACTTGTTGCAAGCAGTGCCCAAACTCATGGAATAGAACTCTCAGTTGGGCGTGGCCAAGCAAATAGGGTTGCCCAGGCTCCTCCTGCATGAAGTTACACTGCAAGACAACGCTCGGACGCGTCAGTAAACCCTCGGCATCCTTGTGCCGATCGCGCAAGGCAAAGCTGTTTGGAGCCTCATCCGACCCCGCGCGCAAAAATGGTTCAAAGAACACATAGCCAAGGACTTCGTTGAACTCCTGCACCTCGAACAGACGAACAGACGCACTCCACCGATCAAAATCCGTGCGCTCAACGAACTGCACGCCAAACAATTGCTGGAAGAGTTCGCACAACCGAAAGAGCGTGTCATCCAACGTAAAATACTCACGTAACTGTTGCGCAGAAACACCGGCAACTTGCTGGCGAATCCTTTGCGCGAAGAACGCGTAGTCCCACAGTTTCAGATCAAAGACCCCATGGCTAGCGGCCATTGCCTGGAGTTGCAGTAGGTCACTGGCAAAGGTGGATTGCTCACTTGCCAGTTGTTTTTGCAAAAACGCCAGCACTTGGTCGGTGGACGTAGCCATTTGGTTTTCCAGCGCCAACTGGGCAAAGTTGTCGTAACCCAATAGTTTGGCGATCTCATGGCGCCCATCCATCACCACCCTCAGGTGGTCGCTGTTATCGTACAAGCCCGCGTGCGGACCGATATCAGAAGCACGACTATAAAATGCACTGCATACCTCCTGGCGTAGCCCCCGGTTCGCGGCTTGCGCGAGCAAACGTCGAACCGTCTCACCCTCCAATGTGACCAACCATCCGGTCAATCCCTGCGCGCGGGCCTTGGCCGCCATCGAGTGCTTGAGGCTGGCGGGCACGCCCTCAAGCAATGTCTCATCCTGGATATGCTTGCTCCACGCAGCAGTTGCTTGAATGAGTTGGTAGGAAAAGTCGGCTTCAAGCTGCTGATTGACCGCTGTCAGGTAAGCCAGACGTTCACGGGACGTGGCCGGCAACATGGCGCCTGACCTTCGATACCGCGCCACGGTTTTTTCCAGTACGCGTTGACGCGACGGGTCGAAAAGCCGCGCTATCGGGCTCGCGCCAAGGCTTGCGTAGAGAGCATGCAGTTGCGGGCTGGCGGCCAGTTCTGCTCTATAAGCATTCAACTGATCATGGAAGTCGCTGGCGGCGCGCCTCCAGTCATCATCGATGGCTACAGAGTCCAGCACCATGACTATGCGCTGGGCCGCATCGAGGCGGGCGTAGAGATCACTCATGGCCAGCACCACGTCATCCCATGTAGGGAATAGCGCTTGGGTTTGTAGGGTTTCGTTCACCTGACGGCGGCTGTCGGCAATCAATGCCTGTGCCGCCGGCGCGAGGTGTTCGGTGTGGACCTGCGAGAACAGTGGTAGCTCACCGGTCTGTAGCAAGGGGTTGTGGCCAAGCATGGGTTCGTTCCTTTTTGTCCTTCGAGTGGAACTCGAAAGTCTAAAAAAAACCAATCCGGGCCAAGCAATACCTATGTACATCGCCTTACGCCGCAGAGGGGCGAAAGGCGATGGGGTGTTTCAGTCAATCAGTGTTTTTTCAACTTGGGGTTGGGAAAGAACTGCACCGCCTGCACTTTGGCATCCGGTACTTTCAACGCCGAGGTGTTAACCCGAGTACCCAGCTCCCTGGGCACCGACAACCCCTGGTCATTGAGCGTGTCGGTATACCCACAGGCCACGCATTCGCGATGCGGCACGCTGTCCTCGGTCCACATCTTCAACTTGTCCGGCTCGCTGCACGCCGGGCACACGGCGCCGGCGATAAATTGCTTCTTGGTGATCACAGGTCCGTCACTCATGCTGCCGCGTCCTCACTCAGGCCGCTGTGGCGCAAGAGTGCGTCAATCGACGGTGCACGTCCGCGGAAGTCGACGAACAGCACCATCGGCGCCTGGGAACCACCACGGGCCAGGATCGCCTCGCGGAAGGCACGCCCGGTTTCAGGGTTAAGCACACCGTCCTCTTCAAACTTGGAAAAGGCATCCGCCGACAGCACTTCGGCCCACTTGTAGCTGTAGTAACCCGCCGCGTAACCACCGGCGAAGATGTGCGCAAAGCTGTTGGGGAAGCGGTTGTAAGCTGGAGGGCGCATCACCGAGACTTCGTCACGCACGCCTTCAAGCACCTGCGCCGCACTGCGGCCATCGCCGTGGGTGGCGTGCAGCTCAAAGTCGAACAGCGAGAATTCCAGCTGGCGCACCATCATCAGGCCGGACTGGAAGTTCTTCGCCGCGAGCATTTTCTCCAGCAGGTCCTGAGGCAGTGCTTCGCCGCTTTCATAATGGCCGGAGATCAGTGCCAGGCCTTCCGGCTCCCAGCACCAGTTCTCCATGAACTGGCTCGGCAACTCCACTGCATCCCAGGCCACGCCGTTGATGCCAGACACGCCCGCGTGTTCAACCCGGGTCAGCAGGTGGTGCAGGCCATGGCCGAACTCGTGGAACAGGGTAGTGACTTCATCGTGGGTCAGCAGGGCAGGTTTGCCGCTGTCGGCCGGCGTGAAGTTACACACAAGGTTAGCCACCGGGCTTTGCAGCACACCGTCAACGGTGCGGCGACGGTCGCGCGCGCCGTCCATCCAGGCACCACCACGCTTATTGGCGCGGGCGTACAGGTCGAAGAAAAAGCGGCCGACGTGCTGGCCGTTTTCCTTGATTTCAAACAGGCGGACATCCGGGTGCCAGGTGTCGAAGCCTTTCTGCTCGGCGATCTCGATGCCGTACAGGCGCTGGACGATGGCAAACAGGCCGCCCAGCACTTTGTCGATCGGGAAGTAGGCGCGCAGGGCTTCCTGGGACACGCTGTAGCGTTGCTCACGCAATTTTTCGCCGTAGAAACCGCTGTCCCAACTTTGCAGGTCGGCGCAGCCCTGTTCGGCGGCATAGGCCTTGAGCTGCTGCAGGTCCTGGGTGGCGAATGGCTTGCTGCGCTTGGCCAGGTCGCGCAGGAAACTCAGGACCTGATCGCTGGACTCGGCCATTTTGGTGGCCAGGCTCAGCTCGGAGAAGGAGGCGAAGCCGAGCAGTTGGGCCAACTCCTGACGCAGGTCGAGGATCTGTTCCATCACCGGGCCGTTATCGTTCTGACCGGCATTCGGGCCCTGGTCCGACGCACGAGTGCAGTAGGCGGCGTAAATTTCCTCACGCAGGGCGCGGTCCTGGGCGTAGGTCATCACCGCGTAGTAGCTGGGGAATTCCAAAGTGATCAGCCAGCCATCAAGCTCTTTGGCCTGGGCTGCGGCAGCCATTTGTGCCTTGGCGGAATCGGTCAGGCCGGCCAGGGTCGCTTCGTCGGTAACGTGTTTGGTCCAGGCCTGTGTGGCGTCCAGCAACTGGTTGGAAAACTTGCTGCCCAACTCGGAAAGCTTGCTTTGCACTTCGGCGTAGCGCTTTTGCTGTTCCGGCGGCAGGTCGATACCCGACAGGCGGAAGTCGCGCAGGGCGTGTTCCAGAATGGTTTTTTGCGCCACATCGAAACCGGCGGCTTCGGGGCTGCTGGCCAGGGCTTCGAACGCCTGGAACAGCTCGCGGTTCTGGCCCATCTCGGTAGAGTAGGCGCTCAATGCCGGCAGGCAGGCCTCGTAGGCTTCGCGCAGTTCAGCGCTGTTGCACACGGCATTGAGGTGGCTGACCGGGCTCCAGGCGGCGCCCAGGCGGTCGTTGAGTTCGTCCATGGCCAGGATCAGGCCGGCCCAGGTAGGATTTTTTCCCTGGCTTTGCAGGATGCCGTCGATGGCGACCCGGTTGTCGGCCAGGATCTGTTCGATCGCCGGTTGGACGTGCTCGGCACGGATCGCCGAGAACGGCGGCAGGTCGTAGGACTGCAAAAGAGGGTTGTTCGCGCTCACGGTTGGCACCTTGGCTGAAGAAACAGATAAGACAAAGATGGGGCCATCTTAATTACAATCAATGCCCACCGCAGCTATCAACCAAACAGAGAGAGGCTATCGTGACCCTTCGCACCTATCAGAATCACGCGCCAACCCTCGGCGCCGGGGCTTTTGTCGACGCTTCGGCGGTGGTGATCGGCGATGTTGAAATTGGCGCAGACAGTTCGGTCTGGCCGCTGACGGTGATTCGCGGCGACATGCACCGCATCCGCATCGGCGCACGCACCAGCGTGCAGGACGGCTGTGTGCTGCACATTACCCACGCCGGCCCCTTCAACCCTGACGGTTTCCCGCTGCTGATCGGCGACGACGTGACCATCGCCCACAAAGTCATGCTGCATGGCTGCACCGTGGGCAGCCGGATCCTGATCGGCATGGGCAGCATCGTGATGGATGGCGCCGTGGTTGCAGACGATGTGATCATCGGCGCCGGCAGCCTGGTACCGCCGGGCAAGAAACTTGAAAGCGGTTTTTTGTACGTGGGCAGCCCGGTTAAACAGATCCGTGCGCTGACTGACAAAGAACGCGCCTTTTTCACCTACAGCGCCGCGAACTACGTGAAGCTCAAGGACCTGCACCTGGCAGAAGGATTCGACCGATGACCCTGGATTACCAGACCGTTCTATTCGACCTGGACGGCACCCTGACCGACCCACGGGAAGGCATCACCCGTTCGATCCAGTACGCCTTGGGCAAGTTGGGCATCGATGAGCCTGACCTGACCAAGCTCGAACACTTTATCGGCCCGCCGCTGCTGCAGGCCTTTATGCAGTTCTATGACTTCGACGAGGCCCGCGCCTGGGAGGCCGTGAATTTCTATCGCGAGCGCTTCAAAGTCACCGGGCTCTATGAAAACCGCGTGTTCGAGGGGGTCATGCCATTGCTCGAAGCGTTGAATGGCCAGGGGCGCCAGCTGTATGTGGCCACCTCCAAGCCGTGGGAATTTGCCCAGGAGATCGCCCGGCATTTCGATTTCGCCAAGCACTTCAAGGTGATCTACGGCAGCGAGCTGGACGGTACGCGCACCAACAAGGTCGAATTGATCGCCCATTTGATGCGCGAAGAAGGGCTGGACCCGGCCAGCACCTTGATGATCGGCGACCGCAAGCATGACCTGATCGGCGCGCGCAGCAATGGGCTGGATGCGGCGGCGGTGGGGTATGGGTTTGGTAGTTTTGAAGAGTTGAATGCCGAGGCGCCGCGCTGGCATTTTGAGACGTTGGCCGAGATGCATCAGGCGTTTTTGCGGCGGGTTTGAGCTCGCTATCGCGGGCAAGCCCGTTCCCACATTGGCCGGTGTTCACACATCAAAATGTGGGAGCTGGCTTGCCTGCGATGAGGCCCTAAAGGCCGCCTACCAACTGCCGCAACGCCACTTTGCGCGGCTCCACCGGCAAGCGCCCCAACTGTTCCACAGCCCTGTAGAACTTCAGCCAATCCCCACCTTCCTGCGCAAACAATGCCGCAAACGCCGGCACCCACTGGTCGTACAAACCAAACGGCAACAACCGCGCATTGTTCATCGGCTGGTTGATCCAGGCGTCATAACGCTTGTCGCCGGCCCACTGGTTGTCGCGCATCTGTCGATAATCATTGCGCAAACGCTCGAATTCGGCCGCCTTGGCCTGACGCATCGCATCCGCTGCCAAGGGCTGCGCATACAGGCGTTCCAGGCGGGTGCGGGTGTCGAGAATCAACTGGATAAACTGGTCGCGCTGTTTCAGGCTCGACTCGCTGGCAGGCGCAAGGCCACGGGCCGCGCGCCATTGCCGGGTGCCTTCCTGCTCGACAAAGGTGGCAAACGACTCATTGAACTCGGTGTCGTCCTTCACATAAAAACGCTGGTGAGCCAACTCGTGAAAAATCACCGTGGCCAAGCGCTCTTCGCCCCAGCGCATCATCGAACTCATGATCGGGTCGTCGAACCAGCCCAAAGTGGAATAGGCCTCGACCCCGCCAATCGACACATCCATGCCGCGCAGTTGCAGCAACGCCGCCTCGCCACGCGCCGCGCCCTGGCTGTAATAACCGCGATAGGCCACGCACCCGGCAATTGGGAAGCAATGGTTCTGGGGCAACAAGGAAAACTCTGAGGTAGCGAAGACATTCCAGACGACGTACGGCCGACCGATATCGGCATACAAGCGGTAACTCTGGTTGTCCGGCAGATGCAGTTGCTGGCTGGCGAAGCTACGCGCCTTCTGGGATTGCGCCAGGTGATCGCGCAGCACTTGTGGCCGCGCCGGGTCAGCAATGACCTCGGCCACCGGTTCGCGCGAGCGCAGCAACTGCCATTGGCCGCTGGCCAGTTGGCTGTAATAGCTGACACTGGAGCAGCCGCCGAGCACTACACACATCAGCCCCGCCAATAAATGCCATGCCATTTCAAACTGCTCCAGGGTGATGGGCCTGCCAGACTATCTGGCTTGTTGGCGCTATGCTCACACCATTCCTACCGTAGAGTGCCCAACATGCGTCAGCTCTTGCCTGCCCTGGTGGCGATTTTTCTCAGCGCTTGCGCTTCCACACCAATCCCGCCAGCCGACCCGCAACAGGCCTGGGTCGATTTCGCCACCCCGACGCCGGGCGCCAAGTTGGTCATGGCGCAGCGCCTGGATGGCAAAAATCTCAACGACGGGCGCTACTTCCAGGTGCCACCGGGTAGCCACGAATTGATGGTGCGTTTTGATTTCGAGGTGTATGCCGGCGGTGGCCTGGGCAGCGGACTGAGCCAGCCCCAGGACCGTACCTGTTTTATCACCGTGCAATACGACCAATTCGAAGCCGGCCAGCGCTATCGCCTGGAAGGGCGCTCGCTGGGCTTCACCCCGAATATCCGGCTGTATAACGCACAGCGTCAGTTGCTGGCAGAGGAACGCAGCGTCAACTGTATTCCCTGATCAGTCGTCATTGCGCTGGTAGATGATGCGTTTGGTGCCGTTTTCGCAAGAGCCGACGATCATGGCTTCGTCATGATTCTTGGCTTCTTCGGCAGTGATGATTTCCAGGGTGTAGGACGGAATCGCCTTGGCCTGCAGGCCAACTTCAATCTCTTTCCTGAGCTCTTCACAGTCTTTCGGTGCGGCCATTGCCGACGTGGCCAAAGCACCGCAGATAATCGCCAAGGCAAAACGTTTCATGTGTGAAGCTCCCTAAATGCATCGCGCACGGGTGTGCGCCAAAGGCTGCATGGATATGAGACCACATTTGCGAAACGCGAGTTCTGATTTAACGCACAACAAAATGTGGGAGCTGGCTTGCTCCCACAGTGGACCTGCGCAGATCAGTTGATGAGGGTGCCATCCAGGGTGATGGTCGCATTCAGGACCTTAGACACCGGGCATCCTTCCTTGGCTTTTTTGCTCAGCTCATCGAACTGCGCCTGGCTCGCGCCCGGGATCTTGGCCTTGAGGATCAGGTGCACCGCGGTGATCGCAAAACCACCGTCCACCTGGTCCAGGGTGACTTCGGCCTGAGTGTCGATGCTGTCGGCCTTGAGCCCGGCCTCGCCGAGAATCATGGAAAAGGCCATGGAGAAACAGCCGGCATGGGCCGCGCCGATCAATTCTTCAGGGTTGGTGCCCTTGCCACCTTCGAAACGCGCCTTGAAGCCGTAGGGCGCTTCACGCAGTACGCCGGTTTCGGTCGAGATAGAACCCAAGCCGGTCTTCAGGTCGCCTTCCCAGTGAGCGGAGGCTTTTTTCACGATACTCATAGCAATCTCCCAAGCAGTGGTTTTGCATCAGTAAGGTTCTGAGGATAGAAGCTCTGGCAAAGTTCACCTCATCAGAAAAACCTAGTGGCTCAGTAGGAAATTTCACGAGTGCTATTGAATCTCGGGTATATGCCCTCATTGCATAGAGCATGCACATGAAGCGGCAGGTTTTGGTTCGTCACAAGCCTGCGCCCTTAGGAGAAGCAGGCTTATGAAACCACTGTCCGATGTGAAGTTCTCGACCCTCGACCTGGTGCCGGTGCGCGCCAATGGCAGCCCGGCGCAGTCGCTGCGCAATTCCCTGGACCTGGCCCAGCACGTGGAAAAACTCGGCTACACCCGCTTCTGGGTGGCCGAACACCACAATATGGATGGCATCGCCAGCTCCGCGACCTCGGTACTGCTCGGCTACCTGGCCGGCGGCACCTCGACCATTCGCGTCGGTGCAGGCGGCGTGATGCTGCCCAACCACGCGCCACTGGTGATTGCGGAGCAATTCGGCACCCTGGAAAGCCTCTATCCTGGCCGTATCGACCTGGGCCTGGGGCGCGCGCCCGGCTCCGACCAGATGACCGCCCGCGCCCTGCGCCGCGAGCGCTCCGGCAGCGCCGATGACTTCCCCGAAGACGTGGCCGAACTCATGGCGTACCTGGGTCCACGCACGCCCGAGCAACGGGTGATCGCGATGCCTGGCACCGATACCAACGTCCCGGTGTGGCTGCTCGGCTCAAGCCTGTTCAGCGCCCAACTGGCCGGTGAGCGCGGTTTGCCCTACGCCTTCGCCTCCCATTTCGCACCGCGCATGATGCATGAGGCGATTCGCGTCTATCGCAATCACTTCAAGCCTTCGGCTGTCCTCGACAAGCCCTACGTGATGCTCGGTGTACCACTGGTGGCCGCCGATACCGATGAGCAGGCCAATTACCTGGCCACCTCGGTCTACCAACGAATTCTCGCGCTGATGCGTGGGCAGAGCCTGGTGCAGCGCCCGCCGGTCGACAGCATGGACGGCCTGTGGCTGCCCCATGAGAAAGATGCCGTAGGCAGTTTCCTGGGCTTGGCGATGGTGGGAAGCCCGGCGAAGATTCGCGCCAAGCTGCAGGTACTGATCGAGCAGACCGGTGCCGATGAGCTGATCTTTACCTGTGACTTGTACGAGCATGCTGATCGGATTCATTCCTACGAGCTGCTGGCGCAAGTGATGAAAGGCTGACCCACAGGCACAAAAAAACCGACGCTCTGGCGTCGGTTTTTATGTCTGGCACACGGGATCACCCGCGGTTGTAGACGATTTCCTTGGTACCACCTTCGCAACTGCCGACCACTTCGCCATTGGTTGCAGTGCCTTTATCCACGATTTCCAGGGTGTACCCGGAGGCGCCATTGGCCTGGATCTTGGCGTCGATTTCGCTTTTCAGTTCGCCACACGGTTTGCCCGCCGCCAGGGCCGTACCCGCCAGGCTCAACAAACCTACCGCTAACAGAAGCTTTTTCATCCGTTACTTTCCTTGCGCTGATCAAAAAATGTACGCCGACGCATTTGGCATCGGCGCCCACAGGTGTAGCGCAGGTTATGGCAATCGGCCAGCGTGCAAGTTCAACCGAGCCTATCAACTATTGGCAATACGAAAGCCCACCTTGAGGGTCACCTGAAAGTGCGCGGCCTTGCCATCCTTGATGTGGCCACGGGTTTCGGTCACCTCAAACCATTCCAAGTGCTTGATGCTCTTGCTGGCCTCGGCCAGGGCATTGTTGATGGCGTCCTCGATGCTGGTAGGCGAGGAGCCCACCAATTCGACTTTCTTGTAGGTGTGATGATCAGACATGAGCGTTCTCCTGGGTCGTTGAATAAAGCCTAGCAGTGATTCTTCGTACTGCTTCTGGCGACCCTTCTCACTTGAAAGTTCAGATTTACTGCACTTTCTGAAAGCCTCGGAGTCGGAATCAACACATGCCACTCAATCACTCCAGGAGAGCCCACATGGCCAACACCTCTTTACGCAAAGCGTCATTGGAAAGCATGGAAGCCGAGATTTCGAGCCTGCTCAAATCCCTTGAGAGCCTCAAGGACGATGCATCGGACGAGTCGCGCAAAACCCTGAAGGCCCTCAAAAGCAATGCCGAGAATGCCCTCAAGCACTCCCGCCACCTGATCAGCGATGCCTACGAAGAAAGCAAAGTGAAAATCCGCGAGACCGGAGTTGCCACCCGTGACTATGCGCAGGAGCACCCTTGGACCACCGCCGGCGTTGCCGTGGGCGCCCTGGGCCTGCTGGCGGCCTACCTGCTGTGCAAACGCGGTGACTAAACCGGCTGGCGCTCAAGCTCAGTCTTGAGCCACTGCGCCAGTTGCCGGGCGCGCCCATCCGCGGCGCGCTTGGGTAGCCACAACGCCAGGTGCGCCGGGGTTTCACTGAATCCCCACGGCGCCACCAGGCGACCGCCGCGCAAGTCCTCCGCCACCAGCGGTTGCGGCGCAATCGCCACCCCCAGGCCCGCCACGGCCGCCTCCAGCAAATAATACAAATGCTCAAACCCCTGGCCGTATTTCAACGCGCCGGCCTCGATGCCATGGTGCTGGGCCCAGTTGGGCCAGGCTTGCGGGCGTGAGGTGGTGTGCAACAAGGCCTCGCCCAGCAACGCCTGCGCAGGCGCCTCGCGCAGCGCCTCGTAATGAGCAAAACGTGGGCTCATTACCGGGCCGATACGCTCGCTGGCCAGTTCGTAGACCTGCATATCCGCCGGCCATGGCGGCTCGGCGAACACCAGCAAGGCATCCAGGCCCGGACGCCGTGGGTCAAGATCGCCTTCACCCGCCGACAGGTGCAGGCGCAAATCCGGCAGATCGGCGTTAAGGCGACCCAGGCGCGGAATAAACCAGCGCGCCAGCAGGCTGCCGGAACAACCGAGGACGAACGGTGCGTCGGCGCTGCTTTGGGTCAACTCCCCGCACACATCCCGCAGGCGCTCGAACGCCTCGAAACTGGCATCGCGCAGCCGCACGCCTGCATCTGTGAGTTTAATGCCGCGCCCATCCTTGACGAAAAGACTCAACCCAAGATGCTCTTCCAACACTTTCAGTTGTCGGCTGACGGCGCCGTGGGTCACGTGCAATTGCTCGGCAGCCTGGCTGACGCTGTTGAGGCGGGCAGTGGCTTCGAATGCGCGCAGGGCATTAAGCGGGGGAAGGTCTCGGTTCATCCGTGAGTTTTCCTGACAGGTTGTGGCGATCTTATCGGTTTTCACGGTCAAGCGTCAGAGGTAGAGTGACCGTCATTGCCTCCCCCACACTTTCTTCCTGGAGCGTCCCATGACTCAGTCCCAGACCGATTTACGCAACGGCCCTGACGCCAACGGCCTGTTTGGCGCGTTCGGCGGCCGCTACGTGGCGGAAACCCTGATGCCGTTGATCCTCGACCTGGCCCGCGAATACGAAGCGGCGAAGATCGATCCGGCATTCAACGAAGAGCTGGCCTACTTCCAGCGCGATTACGTCGGACGCCCAAGCCCGCTGTACTTCGCCGAACGCCTGACCGAATTCTGCGGCGGCGCCAAGATCTACCTCAAGCGCGAAGAGCTGAACCACACCGGCGCGCACAAGATCAACAACTGTATCGGCCAGATCCTGCTGGCACGGCGCATGGGCAAGAAACGCATCATCGCCGAGACCGGCGCCGGCATGCACGGCGTGGCCACCGCCACCGTCGCCGCGCGGTTTGGCCTGCAATGTGTGATCTACATGGGCACCACCGATATCGAGCGCCAACAGGCCAACGTATTTCGCATGAAGCTGCTGGGCGCCGAAGTGATCCCGGTAGTCGCCGGCACCGGCACCCTCAAGGATGCGATGAACGAAGCCCTGCGCGACTGGGTGACCAACGTCGACAGCACCTTCTACCTGATCGGCACCGTGGCCGGGCCACACCCATACCCTGCGATGGTGCGCGATTTCCAGGCGGTGATCGGCAAGGAAACCCGCGACCAGTTGCAAGCCCAGGAAGGCCGCCTGCCGGACAGCCTGGTGGCGTGCATCGGCGGTGGCTCGAACGCCATGGGCCTGTTCCACCCGTTCCTCGATGACACCAGTGTCGAAATCATCGGCGTCGAAGCGGCCGGCTACGGTATTGAAACCGGCAAGCACGCGGCCAGCCTCAACGGCGGCGTACCGGGTGTGCTGCACGGCAACCGTACCTTCCTGTTGCAGGACGACGACGGCCAGATCATCGACGCCCACTCGATTTCCGCCGGCCTCGATTACCCCGGCATCGGCCCGGAGCACGCCTGGTTGCACGATATCGGCCGCGTCCAGTACACCTCGGTGACGGATGACGAAGCCCTCGACGCCTTTCACAAATGCTGCCGCCTGGAAGGGATCATTCCTGCACTGGAAAGCGCCCACGCCCTGGCTGAAGTGTTCAAGCGCGCACCCACCCTGCCCAAGGATCACCTGATGGTGGTCAACCTGTCGGGCCGTGGCGACAAAGACATGCAGACCGTGATGCACCATATGGAAACCGCCAAGCAGGAGAAACACTGATGAGCCGCCTGCAAACCCGCTTTGCCCAACTCAAGGAACAAAACCGCGCCGCCCTGGTGACCTTCGTCACCGCCGGCGACCCGGGTTATGACACCTCCCTGGCGATCCTCAAGGGCTTGCCGGCAGCCGGCGCCGATGTGATCGAGCTGGGCATGCCCTTCACCGATCCGATGGCCGATGGCCCGGCCATCCAACTGGCCAACATCCGCGCGCTGACCGCCAAGCAGAACCTGGTGAAAACCCTGCAGATGGTCCGCGAGTTCCGCCAGGGCAACAACGATACGCCGCTGGTGCTGATGGGCTACTTCAACCCGATCCACATGTACGGCGTGCCACGTTTTATCGCTGACGCAAAAGAAGCCGGCGTCGATGGCCTGATCGTGGTCGATATGCCGCCGGAACATAACAGCGAACTGTGCGACCCGGCCCAGGCCGCCGGTATCGACTTTATCCGCCTGACCACGCCGACCACCGACGATGCACGCCTGCCCACGGTGCTCAACGGCAGCTCGGGGTTTGTGTACTACGTCTCGGTGGCCGGTGTGACCGGTGCCGGTGCCGCCACTCTGGAACACGTGGAAGAGGCCGTCGGCCGTCTGCGTCGCCATACCGACCTGCCGATCAGCATCGGCTTCGGCATCCGCACCCCGGAACAGGCCGCCGCCATCGCCCGCCTGGCGGACGGTGTGGTGGTGGGTTCAGCGCTGATCGACCATATCGCCAATGCCAGCAACGACCAGCAAGCAATTGATGGGGTGCTGAGCCTGTGCGCAGCCTTGTCGGAAGGTGTACGCAACGCCCGTAAATAATCCCCACCCCTTGTAGGAGCGAGCTTGCTCGCGAAGACCGTCAACGATAACGCGGGCATCCTGGATGAACGCGGTGTCTTGACGTTTTTCGCGAGCAAGCTCGCTCCTACAACAGCTTTATTCCTTCAGTTCGATACGTTCGACCTTGCCCACCAGCAATATGTAGGACAGCGCCCCCAGCAGCGCCAGCACTGCAATGTAGGTAATCGCCGGCGCAAACGAATCGCCCGTGGCCAGAAAGCCAATCACGATGGGCGTGGTGATCGCCGCCAGATTGCCGATGAAGTTGAACACCCCACCCGTTAATCCCAACAACCGCGCCGGCGCCAGGGTCGAGACCAGCGACCAGGTGATCGAGGCCAGGCCGTTGCCGAAAAACGCCACCGCGAGGAACGCAATCACCAACGGCGTCGAGTCGACGAAGTTGGCGCCGATGATCGCCGTGGAGATCAGCAGGCCACTGATGATCGGCAACTTGCGCGCAAAACCTACCGAGGCACCACGGCGGATCAACCAGTCGGAAAACAGCCCGGAACACAACACACCGACAAAGGCCGCAAGGAACGGCAACGAGGCGAGCAGGCCGGACTTGATGAAGTCCATGCCGCGATATTTCACCAGGTAGGTCGGGAACCATGTCAGGAAAAACCACAGGGTCGAGTTCAGGCAGAACTGGCCCAGGTAGATGCCCCACAGCTTGCGTTTAGTCAGAACGATGCCCAGGTCGACCCAACTGAACGGCGTCTTGCGCTTGGCCACTTGAGCGCTGAGGTCCACCAGCCCGCCGCCGTCGCGGATCAGCTCGATTTCGGCGCTGTTGACGCCCTTGAAGTCGCGCGGCTCGCGGTACACCGCGTACCACACCACCGCCCACAAAATGCCCACCGCCCCCGTGCTGATAAACACCATGTGCCAGCCATAGTGGTGCTGCAACCAGGCCAGGACGGGTGTGAGGAACGCCAGTCCGACAAACTGCCCGGAAGTGTAGAAACCAATGGCCGTGGCCCGTTCACGCTCGGGAAACCAACTGGTGACCACCCGGCTGTTGATCGGATAGGCCGGCGCCTCCAGGGCACCCACTGCCATGCGCAGCACGAACAGGGCGATAAAGCTGGCGGCAAATCCCAGCATCACTGTGGCGATGGACCACAACAGCAGGGCGACGGTGTAGAGAATGCGCGGCGGCACCCGGTCCACCAGCCAGCCGCCGGGGATTTGCATGGCGGCGTAGGTCCAGCCGAACGCCGAGAAGATCAGCCCCACATGCACCGGGTCGATGCCCAGCTCGCTGGTCAGGGCCGGCGCGGCAATCGACAGGTTGCTGCGGTCCAGGTAGTTGATCACCACCGTGATAAACAGCAGGACCATGATGAAGTAACGCTTGCGGCTGGGCGTGACTAAAGACGCCTGGCCGGTGAGGGTTTCAGGTTGCATGGGGGGAGCCTCTTATTATGTTTATTGAGGTCTGAACAATTTGACTGAAGAAACCGTATTCCGTGTGGGAGCGGGCTTGCTCGCTCCCACACGGACCGCGTTCCATTAGGCAAAAATCACCATTCGGCAAAGCTGCCATCGGCATGCCGCCAGATCGGGTTGCGCCAGCGATGGCCGATGGCGGCCCGTTCAATCACATATTCTTCGTTGATCTCAATCCCCAGCCCCGGCCCGTTGGGGATCTTCACAAAGCCCTGGTCGTAGTCGAAAACACCGGGGTCGCGTACGTAATCGAGCAAGTCGTTGCTCTCGTTGTAGTGAATGCCCAGGCTTTGTTCCTGGATAAACGCGTTGTAGCAAACCGCGTCCAGTTGCAGGCACGCCGCCAGGGCAATCGGCCCCAGCGGGCAGTGCAGGGCCAGGGCCACGTCGTAGGCCTCGGCCATGTTGGCGATCTTGCGGGTTTCGGTGATGCCCCCGGCGTGGGACGCATCCGGCTGGATGATGTCGACGTAACCTTCGCTGAGCACGCGCTTGAAATCCCAGCGTGAGAACAATCGCTCACCCAGGGCAATCGGGGTGCTGGTCAAAGGTGCCAGCTCCTTGAGCGCTTCGTAGTTTTCGCTCAGTACCGGTTCTTCGATAAACATCAGCTTGTACGGGTCCAGCTCTTTCATCAGCACCTTGGCCATAGGCTTGTGGACCCGGCCGTGGAAGTCCACGCCGATGCCGACATTCGGGCCGACCGCATCGCGCACGGCGGCGACATTGGCCAGGGCCTGGTCAACCTTGTCAAAGGTGTCGAGAAACTGCAGCTCTTCGGTGCCGTTCATCTTCACCGCCGTAAACCCACGGGCCACGGCTTCCTTGGCCGCGCGGGCAGTGTCGGCCGGACGGTCGCCGCCGATCCACGAATAGACGCGGATCTTGTCCCGCACCTGGCCGCCCAGCAGGTCGCTGACCGACACACCGAGGGCCTTGCCCTTGATGTCCCACAGCGCCTGGTCGATGCCAGCGAGAGCACTCATATGAATCGCGCCGCCACGGTAGAAGCCGCCGCGATAGAGCACCGTCCAGATATCTTCGATATTGCGTGGATCTTTGCCGATCAAGTAGTCGGACAGTTCCTCGACCGCCGCCGCTACGGTGTGGGCGCGGCCTTCAACCACAGGCTCACCCCAACCGGTCACGCCCTGGTCGGTTTCCACTTTGAGGAAGCACCAGCGCGGCGGCACGATAAAGGTGGTCAGTTTGGTGATTTTCATCTTCTTGTCTCTCTTGTCGGATGCAGCGCCTGGGTGCCAGGCACACTCAGTTCAAGGCGTTCCAGGCAGCGACATAAGCCTGGGCACGGCTCGCCACCTGATCGACCGTCATGCCAGGCTTGAACAGCCCGGAGCCCAAGCCAAAACCCTTGGCCCCGGCATCGACGAAGACCTGCATGTTGTCCGGGGTTATCCCGCCTACCGGCAGCAACACCGTGCCGGCCGGCAACACCGCCAGCCAGGCCTTGATCACTGCCGGGCCCATTTGCTCGGCCGGGAACAGCTTCAGCACATCGGCACCTTCGGCCAGGGCGGCAAAGGCTTCGGTCGGTGTCGCAACACCGGGCGACAGGTACAGGCCCGCGGCTTTCGCGGCACGCAACACCTTGGCATCGCTGTGCGGCATGACGATGACCTGGCCACCGGCCGCCTTCACCTGCCCGACCTGTTCCGGCGTCAGCACGGTGCCGGCCCCGATCAGGCAATCGGCGGGCAAGGTCTCACGCAAGATGCGGATGCTGGTGTAGGGATCGGGTGAGTTGAGCGGCACTTCGATCACCCGGAACCCGGCCTGGTACAACACTTGGCCGACAGCTGCGGCCTCATCCGGGCGCAGGCCCCGCAGGATTGCGATCAAACCGTTGTGTGTGAGTGCTTGCTTGAGCATGTCAGGCCTCGATTGCAGGTTGAGTGAGCCCGGCGGCCAGCGCCAATTGCCAGAGGCCGCGCTCGGTCGCTTCTTGCGCGAGGCTGACTTGGCTGAAACCACACAGGGCGAGGGCGCGTTGATAACGGGCGCAGAGGGCGCTGGTGCCTACCAAAATGATCGGCGTGTTGCGGGCACGGTTGGGCAAGCCGGCCAGTTCATGGCCGATCAGCAAGCCGGAGAGGTAATCCGGCTGCTGCTCGGGGGCCAGTTCGGCGGTCAGTCCCAGGGTGCGCGCGCTGAATAGCGTCGACAGCACACCGCGCTGGCCATCCTGTGACAGCGCCACACGCACGCCTCGATCAAAGGCGTCGGCCTGGAACTGCCCGGCAATCTTTTGCGTACGTCCGAGAATGCTGTGCTTGCTCAACACCGCGAACAGCTCACCGGTCATGAACGTGTCGAAGTGGGTGATGCAGCCGTCGACCACCTCGACCCACTTGGAATGGCTGCCGGGCAAGCCGATCAATAACTCACCGCTGGCCGGCAGGTTTTGCAGCACGCCGAGCACCTGGGTTTCTTCGCCGCGCATCACGTTGGGCAAACCGACCTGCTCAATCACGCCGGGCACGATATGCACATCGACACCGCGCAGGCTGCGCACCTTGTGCAGCGCCTGGCCCAGGCTGGAGACGTCGACAGGCGTATTGCGATAGGCCGCTTCGCTCCAACCCTGGGCGCTGCCGACCATGCCGCAGGCAATCACCGGCAGATCGGGCTGGGCGTCGAGCCAGTCGCCGCAGGCCGCATCGAAGGCCAGTTCAAAACCGTTGCTGCTGTGAACACCGGCAATCAGCCGCGGTTCACTGGGTAAATGCATGATCCCCGACGCCAGCGAACGCTGTTCGAGGACCTGGCCACCAGAGCCGAGTTTGTAGGCACGAAGGGAACTGGTTCCCCAATCGAGCGCGATCAATTGCGCCGGCATCGCTTCACCTGAAATGTTGCAGAGGGCCGACTATAAACCTAAGGCCAGGAATATCTCAATATATAAATATCAATCCCATATAGTGGAACAACACAAAGAAAATCCCCACGCCATCGTGCTTTTCATCGCACATGAACGTGGGGATTCGCTGACAGAAACGGCTTAAAAAATCGACAGATCCAAGGGCCGCATCGCGCCCATCCAGATCGCGTAGTCGGTGTGGTCCTTCAGGTCATCACCGGTATCGGGGTGCAAGAACACCACCAGCCCGTTGCGATTGAGCGCCAGCCACGGCAGCGCCACGCCGATGTATTGGGGATCGAACGCCAGCTGGCAGCTCCAGTCCGGATGCGGGCCCACCGGACGCTCATGCATGCGCCCCATGCGCACCGGGAAGATGGCCGCCGCGCTTTCACAAAGCTTGCGCGCCTGGTCGATCGTGCTGGCGTCGAAGTAGATGTGGGCGTGATAGCCCTTGATACGTTGCATGACTGGCTCCGGGCTCGTTGATCGGCCGATCCTAGACCGCAATCGACGGCAGGGCCAGCCCGGCCAGCGATTGCGCGCTGCTGGCCTGCTCGGCCACCAGCCAGTCGACAAACCGCTCGATCAACTGTCCGCGCCGCTTACGCTGGGGCAATACCACGTAATACCCAAAGCGCGAGATCACCGTGTCGCCAATCGGGCGGCACAGCCACTTTTGCTCCAACAGGTTATCCACCAGGTGGCGCCAGCCGATGGCCACGCCCTGGCCGGCAATCGCCGCCTGGATCAGCAGCGTGTAATTGTCGAAGCGCAGCGGCCCCGGGGTCGGCGCGGCGCTGATCCCCAGTTCGCGAAATACGCCGCTCCAGTCGAACCACTGACTGTTGTTCTCCTGGCGCAGGTGCAGCAACGGCAACGCTTGCAGGCTCTGCAACGACAACGGCGCGGTGCGGCCCTTGAGCAGTTGCGGGCTGCACACCGGAAACACTTCTTCGTTGAACAGCCACTGGCTGTCGCCCTGCTTGAAGCGACCGTCACCAAACAGCACCGCCACGTCGATATCGCTGCGCAAGGTCGCGTGATTGCGCTCGCTGGTGACCAGGCTCACATCCACCTGCGGGTTGGCTTCGTGAAAGCGATGCAGGCGCGGCATCAACCAATAGGCGGCGAAGGCAAAGTCGGTGGCCACTTGCAGCACTTCGTGCTGATCCTGTTGGGTGATCGTGCTCAGGCCCGTGTTGATGCTCTGCAAGCCGGCCTGGACGTGTTCGAACAGCAACACGCCTGCATCCGTCAATTCGATGCCTCGGTAGATACGGTCAAACAGACGCACCGCCAGTTGTTCCTCCAGGCGCTTGATCTGCTGGCTGACGGCCGGCTGGGTGGTGCCCAACTCCATCGCCGCCGCCGTGAAGCTGCGATGGCGGGAGGCGGCTTCAAAGGCCCGCAGCAGGTCCAGCGACAGGTTTCCCAGGGTTTCATACATAAGCGGCACTTATCCTAGACATTGCTTTTCATGGGCTTTACCACGTTTTCCATGGCCCGCATGCTCAATCGCATAAACATTGACTATGGAATGCTGCGAAACCATGAAGCGCAAGAACATTCTTTTCATCATGGCCGATCAAATGGCCGCGCCGTTGCTGCCCTTCTACGGTCCTTCGCCGATCAAGCTGCCGAACCTGAGCCGCCTCGCCGCCGAAGGCGTGGTGTTCGATGCCGCGTACTGCAACAGCCCACTGTGTGCGCCGTCGCGTTTTACCCTGGTCAGCGGCCAGTTGCCGAGCAAGATCGGTGCCTACGACAATGCGGCGGATTTCCCCGCCGATGTACCGACCTACGCCCACTACCTGCGTCGCCTCGGCTATCGCACGGCGCTGTCGGGCAAGATGCATTTCTGCGGGCCGGACCAGCTGCACGGCTATGAAGAGCGCCTCACCAGCGATATCTACCCCGCCGACTATGGCTGGGCGGTGAACTGGGACGAGCCGGATGTGCGCCCCACCTGGTATCACAACATGTCGTCGGTGCTGCAAGCCGGCCCGTGCGTGCGCACCAACCAGCTGGATTTCGACGAAGAGGTGGTGTTCAAGGCCCAGCAGTACCTGTTCGACCATATTCGCGAGGACGGCGACCAGCCGTTCTGCCTTACAGTTTCCATGACTCATCCCCACGACCCGTACACCATTCCCAAGCCGTTCTGGGATCTGTACGACGATGACGACATCCCGATGCCTACAACGCCGGCCCAGGCGGACCTGGACCCGCATTCCCAGCGCCTGCTCAAAGTCTACGACCTGTGGGACAAACCGCTGCCTGTGGATAAGATCCGCGATGCGCGGCGTGCCTACTTCGGGGCATGCAGCTATATCGACAGCAACGTCGGCAAACTCTTGCAAACCCTGCAGGACACTGGCCTGGCGGAAGACACCATCATTGTGTTCTCCGGCGACCACGGCGACATGCTCGGCGAACGCGGGCTCTGGTACAAAATGCACTGGTTTGAAATGGCCGCGCGGGTGCCGCTGCTGGTCAGTGCGCCGGGGCAATTTTCGGCCGGGCGGGTGAGTGCGGCCGTGTCCACCGCCGACCTGTTGCCGACCCTGGTGGAACTGGCCGGCGGCGAACTGGACGCCCACCTGCCCCTGGACGGCCGCTCGCTGGTCCCGCACTTGCTGGGGCAGGGCGGGCATGACGAAGTGTTCGGCGAATACATGGCCGAAGGCACCATCGGGCCGCTGATGATGATTCGCCGGGGCGCCTACAAATTCATCTACAGCGAGGATGATCCGTGCCTGCTGTTCGATGTGCATAACGACCCGCGTGAACAGGAAGAACTCAGCCAGTCAGCACAGCATCGCCCTCTGTTTGAGGCGTTCCTGGCTGAAGCACGGGCCAAATGGGACATCCCGGCGATCCACCAGCAGGTGCTCGCCAGCCAACGCCGCCGTCGCCTGGTCAGCCAGGCGCTGGCGGTGGGCAAACTCAAGAGCTGGGACCACCAGCCACTGGTCGACGCCAGCCAGCAATACATGCGCAACCACATCGACCTCGATGATCTGGAGCGCAAGGCACGTTATCCACAACCCTGCCAAAACCAATAAAACCAATGAGGGGAAGGCCATGCAAAAGTTATCCACAGCCGTGAGTGCCGTACTGTTGTTAAGTGCTACCCAGGTGTATGCCGACGCCCATTGCGAGACGGTGAAGATGGCCGATCCGGGTTGGAGCGACATTGCCGCCACCAATGCCATTACCGGCTTTTTATTGAACGGCATGGGTTACAAGGCCAAGGTCGACACCCTGGCGGTGCCGATTACCTTTGGTGGGCTCAAGGACGGCCAGGTGGATGTGTTTATGGGCAACTGGATGCCGGCGCAGCAGGGTTTCTACGACAAGTTCGTGGCCAATGGCGATGTGGTGCAACTGGCCAAGAACCTCGAAGGCACAGAGTTCACCCTCGCGGTGCCGGACTATGTGTGGGAAGCCGGAGTGCATGACTTTGCCGACCTGAGTAAATTTGCCGACAAGTTCGACAAGAAGATCTATGGCATTGGCTCCGGCGCGCCGGCCAATCTCTCGCTGCACGAAATCATCAAGAAAAACGACTTTGAGCTGGGGCAGTGGAAACTGATCGAGTCCAGCGAACAGGCGATGCTCGCCGAAGTCTCCCGGGCGGTGAAGCGCGAGCGCTTCGTCACCTTCCTCGGCTGGACACCGCACCCAATGAACGTGCAACTGAAGATGCGTTACCTCAAGGGCGGGGAAAAATACTTCGGCGACACCGGCAGCGTGTACACCCTGACGCGCAAAGGTTATGCACAGGCCTGCCCGAATGTGGCCAGACTGCTGACCAACCTTAAATTTACCCAGGACATGGAGAACAGCATCATGGCCGAGGTGGTGAACAACAAGGTCAGCAATAGCGAAGCGGCGAAGGCGTGGATCAAGGCCAACCCGGCGGTATTGGACACGTGGCTGGAGGGGGTTCAAACCCTCGATGGCCAGGACGCATTGGCGGCGGTCAAAGCCAAACTCTAAAACCCATCCCCTGTAGGGGCCGGCTTGCCGGCGAAGCACTCGAAAACGCCGCGTTTTTTCAGACAACCCGCGTTATCGTTACCCATCTTCGCGAGCAAGCTCGCTCCTACAGTATTTCGAGCGATCCATGTCCCGGCCCCACACTCTGCTCCCATTCCTGCGCTGGCTACCACGCCAGACCCGCGCCAGCGTCAGCCGGGATGCGCTGGTCGGCCTCAGCGGCGCGGTGCTGGCCTTGCCGCAATCGATCGCCTATGCCCTGATCGCCGGCCTGCCTCCCGAATACGGCCTGTATGCAGCGATCATCCCGGTGCTGATTGCCTGCCTGTGGGGCTCGTCCTGGCATCTGATCTGCGGCCCGACGGCAGCGATTTCCATTGTGCTCTACGCCAGTATCAGTCCGCTGGCGGTGCCCGGCTCCCAGGACTACATCACCCTGATCCTGCTGCTGACGTTTCTGGCCGGGGTCTTCCAATGGCTATTGGGCATGCTGCGCTTTGGCGCATTGGTCAATTTCGTCTCCCATTCCGTCGTGCTCGGCTTCACCCTCGGCGCTGCGGTGGTCATTGCCCTGGGCCAATTACCCAACCTGATGGGGCTGGACCTGCCCAGCCAGGGCACGGCGTTCAACAGCCTGCTGGCGTTGATCGACCACGGCGGCGAGTGGGATCGCCCCTCACTGGCCCTTGGGCTCGGCACCTTGCTGGTGGGCGTGCTGCTCAAATACTGGGCGCCGCGCTGGCCGAGCCTGCTGATTGCGCTGGTCCTGGGCAGCCTGGCGGCGTGGTTGTGGCCGGCGATGTTCGGGCATGTGGCGCGGGTCAGTGCGTTTGTCGGCCAACTGCCGCCGTTCAGCCCATTGCCGCTGGATGTGGACATGATCCTGCGCCTGCTGCCCAGTGCCGTGGCGGTGGGCATGCTGGGGCTGGTGACCAGCCTGTCGATTGCCCGCTCGCTGTCGGCGCGTTCGCAGCAATTGCTCGACGCCAATCAGGAAGTGCGTGCCCAAGGCTTATCCAACATCGTCGGCGGATTTTTCTCGGGCTACCTGTCGGCCGGTTCCTTCACCCGCTCGGGCCTGAGTTATGAGGCGGGCGCCTGTTCGCCGCTGGCGGGGGTATTTTCGGCATTGTGGGTCGCGCTGTTTGCGCTGTTCGGCGCGACGTTGATTGCGCACATTCCAATCCCGAGCATGGCCGCCAGCATCCTGTTGATCTGCTGGGGCCTGGTGGATCATCGCGGCATCCGCGCGTTGTGGCGGGTCAGCCGGGCAGAGTGTGTGGTGATGGGCCTGACCTGCCTGGCCACGCTGCTGCTGGAGTTGCAAACGGCGATCTATGCCGGGGTGCTGGCGTCGCTGTTTTTCTACCTCAAGCGGACGTCGCAGCCGCGGGTCCAGCAGTTGCGTGACGGTGAAGACGATGTGTTGCGGGTCGGCGGCTCGATTTTCTTTGGCGCCAGCCATTACCTGCAAGTGCGCTTGCAGCGCCTGCAAGGCCAGCGGGTGGTGATCGAGGCGCAGCAGATCAACTTTATCGACTATTCCGGGGTGGAGATGCTGCACCAGGAAGCACGCCGGTTGCGCGGGTTGGGGCGTAGCCTGACGTTGCGCCGGGCGCGGCCGCAGGTGGTCGAGGAGTTGAAGAAACTGGAAGGGGCCGACAAGTGCCCGATCCATTTCGAAGACTGACACGGTCAAACACTGTAGGAGCTGGCTTGCCTGCTATAGGGGTGTATCAGTTGGCACATCCGGCGCTGACCCACCGCTATCGCAGGCAAGCCAGCTCCCACATTAGAATTAGTTAGCCGCCAGTAGTTTGCGCAGTTCAGCCAGCACCGGCGCCGAATCCGGCCGCACGCCACGCCACAGGTAGAAGGCTTCCGCCGCCTGCTCCACCAGCATGCCCAAGCCGTCCATCGCCACCACGGCGCCGTGCCCTGTGGCCCAGCGGCAGAATGCGGTCGGCTCCTTGGCGTACATCATGTCGTAGCAAAAGGTCTTGCCTGGTTCGATCAAGCTACTGGCAATCGGCGGTACATCGCCTGACAGACTGGCCGAGGTGGCATTGATGATCAGGTCCACCGGCTCACTCAGCCAATCAAAACCGCTGGCGGACACCGGCCCCAAGTCGTCGAACAGCTCGGCCAGCAGCTCGGCTTTTTCCACGGTGCGGTTGGCGATGATCAGCGAAGCGGGTTGTTGCGCCAGCAGTGGCTCCAGTGCTCCGCGCACCGCGCCACCGGCGCCGAGCAGCAGGATGCGCTTGCCCGCCAGGCTCAGGCCGGCATTGACGGTCAGGTCGCGTACCAGGCCGGCGCCATCGGTGTTATCGCCCAACAGGCTGCCATCGGCCAGCTTGCTCAGGGTGTTCACCGCGCCGGCACGCTGGGCGCGCTCGGTCAGGGCATTGGCCAGGCGATAGGCTTCTTCCTTGAACGGTACGGTGACGTTGGCGCCGCGCCCTTGCTGGAAAAATTCGCGAGCGCAGCCGGTGAAATCCTCCAGTGGCGCCAGCAACGTGTTGTAGTCCAACGCCTCACCGGTCTGCTCGGCAAACAGGCGATGAATCAGCGGCGACTTGCTGTGACCGATGGGGTTGCCGAACACCACATAACGATCCATCAGCTGGCCACCTGGGGCGCAGCAAGGCCGAGCCAGTCACGGTCTTGCAGGAAGTAGTCGGTCAGGCGGGCTTCTTCGCTGCCGGCGGTAGCCTTCCAGTCATAGCTCCAGCGCACTTGCGGTGGCAGCGACATCAGGATCGACTCGGTACGCCCACCCGACTGCAGGCCAAACAGCGTGCCACGGTCGTAGACCAGGTTGAATTCCACATAGCGACCCCGGCGGAACTCCTGGAACTGGCGCTGTTCCTCGGTGTAGGCCATCGCTTGACGGCGCTGGACGATCGGCAGGTAGGCGTCGATGTAGGCATCGCCAATGGCACGTATGAAGGCGAAGCAGGTGTCGAAGTCCCATTCGTTCAAGTCATCGAAGAACAGGCCGCCGATACCACGGGGCTCGTTGCGATGCTTGATGTGGAAGTAGCTGTCGCACCAGGCCTTGTAGCGTGGGTAAACGTCTGCACCGAACGGCGCGCAGGCCTGCTCGGCCACGCGGTGCCAGTGGATGCAGTCCTCTTCGTTGCCGTAGTAGGGCGTCAGGTCGAAGCCACCACCGAACCACCACACCGGTTCTTCACCTTCCTTCTCGGCGATGAAAAATCGCACATTGGCGTGGGACGTCGGCACATGTGGGTTATGCGGGTGGATCACCAGCGATACGCCGAGGGCTTCAAAACCGCGTCCGGCGAGTTCCGGGCGGTGGGCGCTAGCGGACGGTGGCAGACCGCTGCCGAACACGTGGGAAAAGTTGACGCCGCCTTTCTCGATCACCGCGCCATTTTCGATCACACGGGTGCGACCGCCGCCACCGGCAGGCCGGGTCCAGGCGTCTTCGATAAAGCGGGTATGCGTCTCGAAGGTTTCTAGGGCGCTGCAAATGCGGTCTTGCAGGTCGAGCAGGTAGGCTTTTACAGCCTCGGTGCGGGTAGTCATGGCATCACCTTGAATCGGGCAAAGCTACGCGAGGCCATTGGGCGTCGGCGGCAAAGGGGCGCACAGGATACCACCGCGCCGGGCGCTGCCACAGTTGACGAAGATCAAGCATAGGAGTCCGATAGGAGCCCTTCACGAAATTGACTTGAGGACAGAGCAGATGGCCAGACGTATCCAGTTCAGCGCCCACGGCGGCCCCGAAGTACTTGAGTATGTGGACTACACGCCGGCAGAACCGGGCCCGCAACAGGTCCGTGTGCGCAACAAGGCCATTGGCCTGAATTTTATCGACACCTATTACCGCAGCGGCCTGTATGCACCACCGGCCTTGCCCTCGGGCCTGGGCGCCGAAGGTGCTGGCGTGGTGGATGCGGTGGGCAGCGAAGTCACGCAGTTCAAGGTCGGCGACCGCGTGGCCTACGGCAGCGGCCCACTGGGTGCCTATAGCGAACTGCATGTGCTACCCGCGGCCAACCTGGTGCATCTGCCAGACGCGATCAGCTTCGAACAGGCCGCTGGCGCCATGCTCAAGGGCCTGACGGTGCAATACCTGTTGCGCCAGACCTATGAACTCAAAGGCGGTGAAACCATTCTGTTCCACGCCGCTGCCGGTGGCGTCGGCTCCCTGGCCTGCCAATGGGCCAAGGCCCTGGGCGTGAAGCTGATCGGCACGGTCAGTTCGCCGGAAAAAGCCGCCTTGGCCAAATCCCTCGGCGCCTGGGAAACCATCGACTACAGCCATGAAAATGTCCCACAGCGCGTGCTGGAGCTGACCGACGGCAAGAAGTGCCCGGTGGTGTATGACGGCGTGGGCAAGGACACCTGGCTCGCCTCACTGGACAGCGTCGCGCCCCGTGGCCTGCTGGTGAGTTTCGGCAATGCGTCGGGCGCGGTGGACGGGGTTAACCTGGGGATTCTGGCGGCGAAAGGCTCGCTGTACGTGACCCGGCCGACGCTGGCGACCTACGCCAACAATCCGCAGAACCTGCAGGCCATGGCCGATGACCTGTTTGCCATGATCGAAAGTGGCAAGGTGCGGATTGATATCAACCAGCGTTATTCGTTGGCAGAGGCGGCGAAGGCGCAGGTGGAGTTGTCGGGGCGGCGGACCACTGGGTCGACCATTCTCTTGCCATAAGATCTCGGTTGTTTGGCAGACCGCTCCCACATTCGCCCGATTTCCAACATGGGAATGCGCTCGAATGTGGGAGCGGGCTTGCCCGCGATGGCTGCACCGCGGTCTCAAGACGGGCGCCGCACCTCGCCCGTTGCCAGATCCCGAATCAAACTCGGGTTCTTGCGCCCACCCAGGCTGCCACCCAACACCAGATCCACCTGACCACGGAAATACTGCTCCACCCGGATCCGCGAACGCGCCGCCGGTCGGCCTTGTGGGTTGGCAGAGGTGGAAATCAGCGGCCCCACCAGCGAGCACAAATCGCGCACCAGCGGATGATCACTGACCCGCAATGCCACCGTGTCATGCACACCGGTAATCCATTCAGGCAATAAGTCCTGGTGAGGCACCAGCCAGGTATTGGGCCCAGGCCAGGTACTGGCCATGCGGTCGATCCAGGTGTCCGGGAAGTCTTCGAACAGAAAGTCGAATTGCCGGATATTGTCAGCGATCAGGATCAAGCCCTTGTCCACCGAGCGACCCTTGATCGCCAGCAAACGATCCACCGCGTCCTCGTTCCACGGATCGCAGCCCAGGCCCCACACGGCCTCGGTCGGATAGGCAATCACCGCGCCTGCGCGAATCTCTCGTGCGGCTTGTTGCACACGCCACCTGTTGACCATTACTTACTCTCCGGACTAAAGCTCTGCGCAGTTTACCGATCTTCGTTACAAAACCTAACTGCGCGCAAACCAGCGACCACTTTCGCAGATCACCCGGCCCGCAAGCTCCAGTTCGGTGAGGCTCGCCAACACCTGGGACAAGGTCTGGCCACTGGCAATGGCCAAGCCTTCGCTGGTCTGGGGCGCGGCGTGCAACAGCGCCACCAGCGGATGGGTTACCGCCATTGGCGCAGGCCGCGATAACGCCTGCCAACCGCGCAAGCCTTCAAGGATGTGTTCGATGGTTTCCACCAGCACTGCGCCATCGCGGATCAATTGATGGCAGCCTCTGGCGCCGGGATGATGAATCGACCCCGGTATTGCATACACCTCGCGCCCCTGTTCGGCAGCCAGCCGTGCGGTGATCAGCGAACCACTGGCAACACTGGCCTCTACCACCAGCACGCCCAGGGACAGGCCACTGATAATGCGGTTGCGCCGTGGGAAGTTGCCGGCCTGGGGACCGGCGTCCAGTGGGAACTCGGAAACCACCGCGCTGCCCTGGGCAATCATCGCCTCGGCAAGCCGTCGGTGACGCTGTGGATAAAAATTTTCCAGGCCAGTGCCCAACACCCCGATTGTCTGACCACCGACATCTAATGCCGCTTGGTGGGCCGCCCCATCAATGCCCAGGGCCAGGCCGCTGGTGATGACAAAACCGGCACTCGCCAGGCTGCGGGAAAAGGCCGCCGCCGTATCCATTCCGGGCCTGGACGCACGTCGGCTGCCAACCATGGCCAACTGCGGTTTTTCCAGGATGGCAGGGGTTCCGGCCACGAATAACAACGGTGGCGCGTCGTCCAACTCGGCCAGCAACGCCGGGTAGTCGGGCTGGTCCCACATCAGCAAATGTTGGGCCGGACGCTCTAGCCAGGCCAATGCAACGCTGGCGCCATCGCGCACTTGCGCACTGCGCCGGGCCTCGGCGCAGGCTGCCGGCAACCCCAGCGAACGCCAGGCACTGGCTGGGGCGCCGATGGCTTTCGAGGCGCAGCCAAAGGCTTCGATCAATGTTTTGAAACGCCTGGGACCCAGCTCCGGCATGCGGTGCAAACGCAGGCGGGCTTCGAGCTCGGCAGGGGAAATATCCGGGGTCTGGATTACTGACATATGATCATCCTTGATCAGGAACAAGCTGTGGATAACTCTGTTGGTAACTTCTTTAGCAGGCTAATTATTGCAACTGGTTATTGCCGCCCAACCTGGCGGCACGTTTTGAAGACGAGTAGCGATTTCCTCACGGGGGCAATCTCCTTTATTATGTGCGTTCGCGTGAAATGCCTTGGCCTTCGCGGCTTGCGAGCGTTTCACACCGGCCATGCGGGTTGTACCCCGACGCCGATTTGCCTTTACCTCACATGTGCAGCAATTACGCTTATGGCTATTTTGAACATCCTCGAATTCCCGGACTCGCGCCTGCGCACTATCGCCAAACCGGTGGCCGTAGTGGACGACAAGGTTCGTCAGTTGGTCGATGACATGTTTGAAACAATGTATGAAGCCCCGGGCATCGGCCTTGCCGCGACCCAGGTCAACGTGCACCTGCGCGTGGTGGTCATGGACCTGTCCGAAGACCGCAGCGAACCGATGGTGTACATCAACCCCGAGTTCGAGCCGTTGACCGAAGAGATGGGCGAGTACCAGGAAGGTTGCCTGTCGGTGCCGGAGTTCTACGAGAACGTCGAACGCCCGCTGCGCGTCAAGATCAAGGCCCTGGACCGCGACGGCAAGCCATTCGAGCTGATTGCCGAAGGCCTGCTGGCGGTGTGTATCCAGCATGAGTGTGACCACCTCAACGGCAAGCTGTTTGTCGATTACCTGTCCACGCTCAAACGCGACCGGATCAAGAAGAAACTGGAAAAGAAGCATCGCCAGCAAGCTTGATTCCCTTCTTTCAAAGGCTTGCTCCGGCAAGCCTTTTTCTTTTGTGAGACGTTTCCCATGACCGAGCCACTGCGCATCGTTTTTGCCGGCACCCCCGAATTTGCCGCCGAACACCTCAAGGCCCTGCTTGCCAGCCCTTATGAAATCGTCGCGGTGTACACCCAGCCGGATCGGCCGGCCGGCCGTGGGCAAAAACTGATGCCCAGCCCGGTCAAGCAACTGGCCTTGGAGAACGGCATTACCGTGCTGCAGCCGCCGACACTGCGTAATGCAGAGGCCCAGGCTGAACTGGCCGCGCTGAAGCCTGACTTGCTGGTAGTGGTGGCGTACGGCCTGATCCTGCCGCAAGCGGTGCTGGATATTCCACGCCTGGGCTGCATCAACAGCCACGCCTCGCTGCTGCCACGCTGGCGCGGCGCCGCACCGATCCAACGTGCGGTGCAAGCCGGTGACGCCGAAAGCGGCGTGACGGTAATGCGCATGGAGGCCGGCCTGGACACGGGCCCGATGCTGCTTAAAGTCACCACGCCAATCACGGCTCAAGACACCGGCGGCAGCCTGCATGACCGCCTGGCCGAGATGGGCCCGCCTGCGGTGATCCAGGCGATTGCCGGCCTCGCTGCCGGCACCTTGGAAGGCCAAGTGCAGGACGACAGCCTCGCCACCTACGCCCACAAGCTGAACAAGGACGAAGCGCGCATCGACTGGCGCCGCCCGGCCGTTGAGCTGGAGCGCCTGGTACGTGCCTTCAACCCGTGGCCGATCTGCCACAGCACCCTCAATGGCGAAGCGCTGAAAGTCCTCGCCGCCAACCTGGCCGAAGGCCATGGCGCGCCCGGTGAAATCATCGGTGCCAGCAAGGATGGCCTGCTGGTAGCGTGCGGGGAGCAGGCCTTGTGTCTGACCCGTCTGCAATTGCCTGGCGGCAAGGCGCTGAACTTCAGCGATTTGCTCAACAGCCGTCGTGAGAAATTTGCCCCCGGCATCATCCTTGGAGTGGACGCTTGATGAACCCGCGTTTGGCCGCCGCCAAGGCCCTGGCCGCCGTGCTCAATGGCAAGGCTTCCCTGAACAGTTCGCTGCCGGTGCAACTGGATAAAGTCGAAGACCGTGATCGCGGTTTCACCCAGGACCTGGCATTTGGCACCGCGCGTTGGCAGCCGCGTTTGTCGGCCCTGGCCGCCAAGTTGCTGCAAAAGCCGTTCAAGGCCGCCGATGCCGACGTCGAGGCGTTGCTGCTGGTGGGGCTTTACCAACTGCTCTACAGCCGCGTGCCGGCCCACGCCGCCATCGGTGAAACCGTGGGCTGCGCCGACAAGCTGAAAAAGCCCTGGGCCAAGGCCCTGCTCAACGCTGTGTTACGCCGCGCCCAGCGTGAAAGCGAAGCCCTGCTGGCCGAACTGGAGCACGACCCGGTAGTGCGCACCGCGCACCCACGCTGGCTGCAAAAATCCCTCAAGGCGTTCTGGCCAGAGCAGTGGGAAGCCATCTGCGCTGCCAACAACGCCCACCCGCCAATGATTCTGCGGGTCAATCGCCGCCACAACAGCCGCGATACCTATCTCACGCTGCTGGTAAATGCCGGCATCAATGCCAGCACCTGTGTGTACAGCCAGGACGGTATCGTGCTCGAAACGGCAGGTGATGTACGCAGCCTGCCAGGCTTTGCCGAAGGCTGGATAAGCGTGCAGGACGAAGCCGCGCAACTGGCCGCCGACCTGCTCGACCTGGCGCCGGGCCAACGGGTGCTGGACGCCTGCTGCGCGCCTGGCGGCAAGACCTGCCACATCATGGAAGTCCAGCCGGGCCTGGCCGGCGTGGTTGCCGTGGATCTGGAAGCCAAGCGCCTGGTGCGTGTGCGCGAAAACCTCGCACGCCTGGGCCTGGAAGCCGAGTTGATTGCCGCCGACGGTCGCGACACCGCCACCTGGTGGGATGGCAAACCGTTCCAGCGCATCCTGCTCGACGCACCGTGCTCTGCCACCGGCGTGATCCGCCGCCACCCGGATATCAAACTGACCCGCCAACCCGATGACATCGCCGCCCTGGCCGTACTGCAAGGCGAGTTGCTGGACGCGTTGTGGCCGACGCTGGAAGTCGGTGGCATCCTGCTCTACGCCACCTGTTCGACGTTGCCGACCGAGAACACCGAGGTGATCCAAGCCTTCCTCGCCCGCACCAGCGGCGCACGGGAGTTGGACATCGCCACCACAGCCGGCATCAAGCAGCCCCATGGCCGCCAGTTGCTGGCGCAGGAAGGCGGGCACGATGGCTTCTATTACGCCAAGCTGATCAAGATTGCCGCTGCACGCGGTTGAATGGTTTTTAAGGGAGTGAACGGATGAAGATCATCATCCTCGGAGCAGGGCAGGTTGGCGGCACGCTGGCCGAGCACTTGGCCGGTGAAGCCAACGACATTACCGTGGTCGACACCGATGCCGAACGCCTGCGAAGCCTGGGCGATCGCCTGGATATCCGTACGGTGCAGGGGCGGGCCTCGTTTCCGACCGTATTGCGCCAGGCCGGCGCCGATGACGCCGACATGCTGGTGGCGGTAACCAACAGCGACGAGACCAACATGGTCGCCTGCCAGGTCGCCCATACACTGTTCCACACCCCGACCAAGATCGCCCGGGTGCGTGAAGCGGCCTACCTGACCCGCGCCGGCCTGTTCGACAACGACGCGATTCCGGTAGACGTGCTGATCAGCCCGGAGCAAGTGGTCACTCACTACATCAAGCGCCTGATCGAAATCCCCGGCGCGCTACAGGTGATCGATTTCGCCGAAGGCAAGGCGCAACTGGTCGCGGTCAAGGCTTACTACGGCGGCCCGCTGGTCGGCCAGCAATTGCGCCAACTGCGCGAACACATGCCCAACGTAGATACCCGCGTGGCCGCGATTTTCCGCCGCGACCGGCCGATCCTGCCCCAGGGCGACACGGTGATCGAAGCCGACGACGAAGTATTCTTCATCGCCGCCAAGGCCAATATTCGTGCAGTGATGAGTGAAATGCGCCGGCTCGACGAGAGCTACAAGCGCATCGTCATCGCGGGCGGCGGGCAGATTGGCGAGCGCCTGGCCGAGGCCATCGAAAGCCGCTACCAGGTGAAGATCATCGAGATGAACCCTGCACGCTGCCGCTATCTGTCCGATACCCTCGACAGCACCGTGGTCCTGCAAGGCAGCGCCTCGGACCGCGACCTGCTGATGGAAGAAAACATCGCCGACGCCGATATCTTCCTGGCCCTGACCAACGACGACGAAGCCAACATCATGTCGTCGCTGCTGGCCAAGCGGCTGGGGGCCAAGAAAGTGATGACCATCATCAACAACCCGGCCTATGTGGACCTGATCCAGGGCGGTGACATCGACATCGCCATCAGCCCGCAATTGGCGACCATCGGCACCTTGCTGGCCCACGTGCGGCGCGGCGATATCGTCAGCGTGCACTCACTGCGCCGAGGCGCGGCGGAAGCCATCGAAGCGATTGCCCATGGCGACTCGAAGTCGAGCAAGGTGATCGGCCGGGCGATTCGCGATATCGGCTTGCCACCGGGCACCACCATTGGCGCGATCATTCGGGATGAAGAAGTGATCATCGCCCATGACGACACGGTAATCGCCACAGGGGACCATGTGATTCTGTTCCTGGTGGATAAGAAACATATCCGCGATGTGGAGAAGCTGTTCCACGTGGGGTTGAGCTTCTTCTGATCAAACGGAGTGATTGAAATGCTCGAATCCCTGGAAAAAATGCTCGCCAAGGGTGTGGATAACTCACTGCTGCGCTTTGGTTTGGGCAAGGGTTACCTGGACCTGAAAGACAACGCCAAAGCGGCTGAGCATTTGCAAAAATGCGTCGAGTTCGATCCGAAGTATTCGGCGGCGTGGAAGCTGTTGGGCAAGGCGCATGCGGGTTTGGGTGATAACGCTGCGGCGCGGCTGGCGTGGGAGCAGGGGATTGCAGCGGCCCTGGCCCATGGCGACAAGCAGGCCGAAAAAGAGATGACGGTGTTCCTGAAAAAACTCGATCGCCTGGCTTAACCAAAATCAAAATGTGGGAGCGGGCTTGCTCGCTCCCACATTGGTTTTGTGTCGACCTTGAATCAGTACCAGCGCGCCTCGCCCGGCGGGCGTTTCTTGAAGCGTTTCATGCTCCACATGTACTGGCTCGGGTACGCCCCGACATAACGTTCCACCACCTTGCTCATCGCCGCGCAGGACGTGGCCGTGTCGGTGCTGTACATATCTTCCGGCGCCGCTTCCAGGATCACTTTGTAGCCCGAGCCATCCGGCAGCCGCAGGGCATGCAGGAACACACCCACCGCCTTATGACCCGCGAGCATGTTCGGCACGAATTTGCTGGTCAGCGCCTGGGTGGCAAAGAACGGTACGAAGATTCCGGCCGACTCTGCCGGTTCCGGGTCAGCGGGGATCCCCACCTGGCCGCCCTTGCGGACTTCCTTGATCACACTGAGGATGCCTTCCTTGGTGGACGCCGCCACACGGTTGCCCAATTGCACACGCTGTTTGCGCAACAGTTCGTCCACCGCCTTGAGCTTGGGCGGACGATAGAAAATGATCGGTTTGCACTGGCTGCAATAGAAGTGGTTCAACACTTCCCAGTTGCCCAGGTGACTGGTGATGCCCACCACACCTTTGCCCGAAGCCAACGCCTCATGCAGGACCTCCAGGCCTTCGACTTCGCGCACCAGGTCGATGGAGCGCTGGGCCGGCCAGATCCAGGCGCAGGCACTTTCGGTCAGGGACTTACCGATATCCATCAGGCTCTGGCCCACCAGGCGCTCGCGCTCGGCCGGGTCCATGTCCGGGAAACACTTGGAGAGGTTGATCCGTACCGTGTCGCGGGAACGGTTGGGGGTTTTCCACATGATCCAGCCGATGGCCGTGCCCACCGCCTGGACAGCGCGCCAGGGCAGCAAGGCAAACAACCGAAGAGCGCCTACCAGCAAGGCGCCTTTTAACTTTTCCACAGGTCACTCCTGATGTTGTGCGGTGCGCAAAGGGCGCCATTCTACCCGGCGTTGACCAAGTCCGCGTAACGGTCGCAGTCCTGAGTGTGGTCCATGACCATGCCCGAGGCCTGCATGAACGCGTAGCAGATGGTCGGCCCGACGAACGTGAAGCCGGCTTTCTTGAGGGCTTTGCTCATGGCCTCGGCCTGTGGCGTAATCGCCGGGACTTCGCTGCGGTCCTTGAAATGGTTGACCTTGGGCACGCCGCCGACAAACGACCAGAGCAACCCCACCGGGTCCTCTAGCGCCAGCCAGGCCGCGGCATTGCGCCGGGTGGCGTTGAGCTTGAGACGGTTGCGCACGATGCCCGGATCGAGCATCAATGCTTCGATCTCGGCGTCAGTCAGTTGCGCCAGACGCTGTGCATCAAAACCAAACAAGACCTTCCGATAATGCTCGCGTTTGCGTAAAACGGTGATCCAGGACAGGCCTGCCTGGAACCCTTCGAGCAAAAGCAGTTCAAACAAACCCTGCGCATCGCGCAGCGGCGTTCCCCACTCCTGATCGTGATAAGCCATGTACAGCGGATCTTCAGAACACCAAAAGCAGCGTGGCATAAGGCTCCAGGGAGTGGTGGCAGGGCCGAATCGGGTATACTGCCGCCCTTTAAATCGCAGCCCAAGTAACAGGTGAATTTTGTGAGCCAGCCTACGCCAGCCGTGCGTACCTTCCAAGACTTGATCCTCGCCCTCCAGCAATACTGGGCCGAGCAAGGTTGTGTGGTACTTCAGCCCTACGATATGGAAGTAGGCGCCGGCACTTTCCACACCGCAACATTCCTGCGGGCCATCGGCCCGGAAACCTGGAACGCCGCTTATGTGCAGCCCAGTCGTCGCCCGACTGACGGCCGCTACGGCGAAAACCCCAACCGCCTGCAGCACTACTATCAGTTCCAGGTCGTCCTCAAGCCGAACCCGGACAACTTCCAGGAGTTGTACCTGGGCTCGTTGAAGCATGTCGGCCTGGACCCGCTGGTCCACGACATCCGTTTCGTCGAAGACAACTGGGAGTCGCCAACCCTGGGCGCCTGGGGCCTGGGCTGGGAAGTCTGGCTCAATGGCATGGAAGTGACGCAGTTCACTTACTTCCAGCAAGCCGGTGGCATCGAGTGCTACCCGGTAACCGGCGAGATCACCTACGGCCTTGAGCGCCTGGCCATGTACCTGCAAGGCGTGGATTCGGTCTACGACCTGGTGTGGGCTGACGGCCCGTTCGGCAAAGTGACCTACGGCGATGTGTTCCACCAGAACGAAGTGGAGCAATCGACCTACAACTTCGAACACGCCAACGTCGAGAAGCTGTTCGAACTGTTCGACTTCTATGAAAGCGAAGCCAAGCGCCTGATCGAACTCGACCAGCCGCTGCCGTTGCCAAGCTATGAAATGGTGTTGAAGGCGTCCCATACCTTCAACCTGCTGGACGCCCGCCGTGCCATCTCGGTAACCGCGCGCCAGCAATACATCCTGCGTGTACGCACCCTGGCGCGTGCCGTCGCCCAAGCCTACCTGCTGGCTCGCGCCAAGCTGGGCTTCCCGATGGCCACCCCGGATTTGCGTGATGAAGTGTTGGCTAAGCTGGAGGCTGCACAATGAGTGCTCAAGATTTCCTGGTTGAACTGGGCACCGAAGAGCTGCCACCCAAGGCCCTGAACACCCTGGCCGATGCATTTTTGGCCGGTATCGAAAAAGGTCTGCTGGCTGCAGGCCTGACGTTTGAAGCCAAGAAGGTCTACGCCGCGCCACGTCGTCTGGCGGTGTTGCTGACCGCGCTGCAAACCCAGCAGCCGGACCGCAGCATCAACCTCGACGGCCCGCCACGCCAGGCTGCCTTCGATGCCGACGGCAACCCGACCCAGGCCGCCCTGGGTTTTGCCAAGAAGTGTGGTGTAGAGCTGAGCGAGATCGACCAGAGCGGCCCGAAACTGCGTTTCAGCCAGGTCATCACCGGCAAGCCGACCGCCAGCCTGCTGCCGACCATCGTTGAAGACTCGCTGAACGACCTGCCGATTCCCAAGCGCATGCGCTGGGGTGCGCGCAAAGAAGAATTCGTACGCCCGACCCAATGGCTGGTGATGCTGCTCGGTGATGACGTCATCGATTGCACCATCCTCGCCCAGAAGGCCGGCCGCGATTCCCGTGGTCATCGCTTCCACCATCCGCACAGCGTGCGTATCAGCGCACCCGCCAACTACCTCAATGACCTGCGCGCTGCCTATGTGCTGGCCGATGCCAACGAGCGTCGCGAGCTGATCAGCAAGCGCACCGAAGAGCTGGCCCGCCTGCAGGAAGGCACCGCCATCGTGCCGCCAAGCCTGCTCGACGAAGTGACCGCGCTGGTCGAGTGGCCTGTGCCGCTGGTGTGCTCGTTTGAAGAGCGCTTCCTCGATGTACCGCAAGAAGCCCTGATCACCACCATGCAGGACAACCAGAAGTACTTCTGCCTGCTGGACGTGGATGGCAAGTTGCTGCCGCGCTTTATCACCGTGGCCAACATCGAAAGCAAGGACCCGCAGCAGATCATCGCCGGTAACGAAAAAGTCGTGCGCCCGCGCCTGACCGACGCCGAGTTCTTCTTCAAGCAAGACAAGAAGCAAAAGCTCGAAGACTTCAACCTGCGCCTGCAGAACGTGGTGTTCCAGGAGAAGCTGGGCAGCGTCTACGACAAGGCTGTGCGGGTTTCCAAGCTGGCGGCCTACATCGCGCCACGCATTGGCGGCGATGCTGCCCTGGCCGCGCGCGCCGGCCTGCTGTGCAAATGCGACCTGGCCACCGAGATGGTCGGCGAGTTCCCGGAAATGCAAGGCGTTGCCGGTTACTACTACGCGCTCAATGACGGCGAGCCTGAAGACGTCGCCCTGGCCTTGAACGAGCAGTACATGCCACGTGGTGCCGGTGCCGAGCTGCCAAGCACCCTCACCGGTGCGGCCGTAGCCATCGCCGACAAGCTGGACACCCTGGTCGGTATCTTCGGTATCGGCATGTTGCCTACCGGCAGCAAAGACCCGTATGCCCTGCGCCGTGCGGCCCTGGGCGTGCTGCGCATCCTGATCGACAAGAAACTGGACCTCGACCTGACCCAGGCCGTGGTGTTCGCGGTTGGCCAGTTCGGTGGCAAGGTCAAGCAAGCCGGTTTGGCCGAGCAAGTGCTGGAGTTCGTGTTCGACCGCCTGCGTGCGCGCTACGAAGACGAAGGCGTGGACGTTTCCGTCTACCTGTCGGTACGTGCCCTGCAACCGGGTTCGGCGCTGGACTTCGACCAACGCGTACAAGCCGTACAAGCGTTCCGCAAGTTGCCGGAAGCCGATGCCCTGGCCGCCGTGAACAAGCGTGTGTCGAACCTGCTGAGCAAGGCCGACAACGCCGGTTCTGTCGAGGTCGACCCTGGCCTGTTTGCCGATGCCAAGGAGTTCTCGCTGAACTCGGCTATTGCCAAGGCAGAGAACGCAGTGAAACCGCTGATCGCCGAACGCAACTACGCCGAAGCCCTGGCGCGCCTGGCCACCTTGCGTGAGCCGGTGGATGCGTTCTTCGAAGCGGTGATGATCAATGCCGAAGATGCTGGCGTGCGCAAAAACCGCTACGCCATGTTGGCGCGCCTGCGCGGCTTGTTCGTCAACATCGCTGACATTTCGACGCTGAGCTGATCATGTTGAAACTGCTGATTCTCGATCGGGACGGGGTGATCAACTATGACTCCGACGCTTACATCAAGTCGGTGGAGGAGTGGATCCCGCTGCCCGGCTCGATCGAGGCCATCGCGCAGTTGAGCAAGGCCGGCTGGACGGTAGCCATTGCTACCAACCAGTCCGGCATCGCTCGCGGCTACTACGACATCGCCACCCTGGACGCCATGCACGCGCGCCTGCGCACGTTGGTGGCAGAGCAGGGCGGTGAGGTGGGGCTGGTTGTGTACTGCCCCCATGGACCGGACGAGGGCTGCGATTGCCGCAAACCCAAGCCTGGCATGTTGAAAATCATTTCAGAACATTACAAGGTGCCCCTGGCTGGGATATGGTTCGTCGGGGACAGTCTCGGTGACCTGGAGGCGGCCAAAGCCGTCGACTCTCAGCCAGTTTTGGTAAAAACCGGAAAAGGCGAAAAGACCCAGGCGAAAAACCTGCCGGTAGGCACCTTGATTTTTGACGATCTGGCGGCGGTTGCCGCAGAACTTATCAACAACTAGTCGCCCTCGACTTCCTGACCAAGGACTGTTCGGGAGTGCACTTTTAACAGGCGGGCGTTGTCCCGCAACGGTAAATGCTGCCATGTCGATTTTGCAGGCCATCAGAACCTTCTTCTTTTACCTGCTACTGGGCACCAGTTCGTTTCTCTGGTGCACCCTGAGCTTTTTTATTGCGCCCTTTTTGCCATTCAAGGCGCGCTATCGCTTTATCAACGTCTATTGGTGCCGCTGCGCGTTGTGGCTGTCCAAGGTGTTCCTGGGTATTCGTTTCGAGGTCAAGGGCGCCGAGAATGTCCCGGACCAGCCGTGCGTGATCCTGTCGAACCACCAGAGCACCTGGGAAACCTTTTTCCTTTCTGCCTACTTCTCGCCCCTGAGCCAGGTGCTCAAGCGTGAGTTGCTGTTCGTACCGTTCTTTGGCTGGGCCATGGCCATGTTGCGCCCGATTGCTATCGACCGGGACAACCCCAAGGCCGCACTCAAGCATGTGGCGAAGAAGGGTGACGAGTTGCTCAAGGACGGTGTTTGGGTACTGATCTTCCCTGAAGGCACCCGCGTGCCCTTTGGCACTGTAGGCAAGTTCTCACGAGGTGGTACGGCATTGGCCGTCAACGCCAACCTGCCGGTGCTGCCGATTGCTCACAATGCTGGCAAGTTCTGGCCCAAGGAAGGCTGGGCCAAGCGTAAAGGCACCATCACCGTGGTGATCGGCGAGCCGATGTATGCCGAAGGGGAAGGACCGCGTGCAATTGCAGCGCTCAATGACCGCGCGGCGGCCTGGAATGAAGCGCAACAGCGGGCCATGGGTTCGCTGCCGCCACTACCGGTTGCAGAAGACCAGGCAGTGATCTGACGTTCTGTGGATAACCTGTGTACGGTTTGTTGGCGAAATGCAGTTTTTAGCTTGTAGGCTTATGATTTTATTACATATTTCTTAAGCTAATAAAACAGCGAAAAACGTGCATAAGTTTTGCAGGCACTTAAAGACCGGCCCTTGTGGCCGGTTTTTTATGCACAACTTTTTACTCTTCCCACACCGGCAATTGCAGGCTGAAAACCGTACCTTGCCCCACCACACTCTCACAGCCGATACGGCCACCGTGGCGATCCATTACCGCCTTGACCATCGTCAGCCCCAAGCCCAAGCCTTCACTGCCCTGAGACGAGGCAAAGCGTCGGTACTGGCTGAACAACTCAGGTAGTTCTTCAGCCGCAATACCTGGGCCTTGATCCTGGATATGGCACACCAACCCTTGGTCGTTACGTTCGAGCCTCACCGTAACCGTGGTGCCGGATGGGCTGTATTTGATCGCGTTCTGGATCAGGTTGAACAAGGCACGGGTCAACAGCGATTGATCCGCCAGGACCATGTCTTCACCGGCCTCGTCCAGGTCATGGACCAATTGGATATTTTTCAATTGGGCCAACAACGCCACCTGGTCAAACGCATCGAGTACCAGCATCGCAAACAGGCTGGGCTGGAATTGGTAGCCGTCGGACTCAGCCTTGGCCAGTTGCACGAACGACTCGGTCAAGTTCAACGCGCGGCGCACTTGCTGCTCGATCTGGGTAAACACCTGCGTGACGTCTGTGGCCTCATGCCGCTGCACGTCCAGCAACGCCAGGATTGCCGAGTGGGGTGCCCGCAGGTCATGGGACAGGAACTGCAGCAGGGTTTCACGTTGCTGTTGGGCATCACGTTCGACGCTCAGGTCGGTCAGGCTCAGCAACCAGCCCAGTGCAATGTCCCCGTCAGCCGGTAGCAACGGGGCAAGCTCCAGGCGCAGGCTGCGTTGCTGGATATCTCGGAATTCGACGATTTCCAGGGCTGACAGCGGTGTATCGAGCTTGCCTTGCAACGGTGGATAACCCAGCGCCGCCAGCTGCTCCAGCAGGTTTTCGGAAATCAGTTCGTTGCCAAACACATCGCGGGCAATGCGGTTGGCCAGCAGGATATCGCCCTGCGGATCGGTGATCAGCGTAGCGACCGCCAGGCATTCCAGGCCATCAGCCATGAAGCGCCGGGTGTCGCGGGTACGGCTGACGGCTTGCTCCAAAGCCACAATGCGGCCCTGCAACACGTCGCCACTACTGACGGGGACACGGCGGCGTTCCGGCAACACCTTGGGTTCGCTGTCGAGACGCGCCAGTTCCCAGCCGAAATAGGCCAGGATCACGCTCAGGCGGCGCCAGTTCCAGATCAGGTAGCCCAGCAGCATGCCGATCAGCGTGGCGGCTGGCGACCACCAGTGGCCCAGGCGCAACAAGCCCCAGGAGGCGAGGAGGGCAGTGCTCATGCAGGCCAGGGTCAGCCACAGCGCGTAGCGTGGGCGCAACAGCAACAAGCCCATCAGCAATGCCACCATCGAGGTGGACAACAGCGTGGCCAGCCACGTTGGAAACACCGTAATACTGCGGTCTTGCAGCAGCCCGTTGAGGATATTGGCCTGAATCTCCACACCCGGTGTAGTACCGACGCTGGCCGACAGCGGCGTTACATAACGATCACCCATGCCGGGCGCGATAGCCCCCACCAGAATCACGCGATCACGCAACAGTTGAGCCGGGACTTCACCGCGCAGGACGCTGACATAAGGGACGCTGGGAAAGCCCTCATCGGCAGCGATAAACGGAATACGGATGGCATTGTCCCGCTGCCAATCAGTATCGCCAGACGCCACTGACAACCCGGGCATATCGGTTTGCTGGCCAGTCAGTTCGAACGCCAGCCAGGCCAATTGCGGTACCAGTTGCCCAGGAGGCCCCTCACGCAGGTACAGGCTACGCACAATGCCGTCGCTGTCAGCTTCAACGTTGATATGGCCAACGCTCCTGGCGCAATCACGCAAGGGCTGCACGGGCAGGATCTGTGTCACAGGTTGCCCCAGGCGCTGCGTGCCTTCGCGAATCAAAGGCAACAACACATTGCCGGCATTGCAGATGGCCTGAGCCAGGCGTTGGTCGTTGGCAGGCTCGCGCGCCGGCTCGCTGAAGATCACATCGAACAGGATCCCCGCAGGCTTGGCGGCACTTAAATGGTCAAGCAGATCAGCGTGCAGGCGGCGTGACCAGGGCCATTGGCCGAGTTCCTTGAGACTCATGTCGTCAATGGTCACCAACAGAATCCGCGAGTCCACGGGTAACGGCGCCAGGCGCCGCAGGCTGTCATACAACAGGTTATTCAGGGAAAGCCCGGGGCTCAGGGAGAGAAAGGCCGTCAGCGGCAGCAGGAGCAGGCTGATCCACAGCCATTCCCTGACCAGGCCATTGAACAGGCGCTGGGCCTGGGTCGGCTGGCGCTGTTCAGCCCGACGCCACCACTTCACCGTCCGAACGCCGCGGTGCTACTGCACACGGGTGGCAGGTGGGTAATAGAAGATGTCATAAACGCCTGCTTCTCCTTCCAGTCCCTGGTCATCGAAGGCCGACACGCGAACGTGATAGAACGAGGCCTTCAGTCCAGTGAAGCTCAAGCGCGGCTCACTGGAGAAGTTTTCCTGCTTGATGTTCATGAACGTTGTATCGGTAGCCACTTGCGCACGATAGCGCCGGGCACCCGGTTGCGGATGCAGGATCAACGTCCAGACCGGCGCGTCGCCTTTCTGGCCGTCCTGGCCCATCAGGCGCGGAGCGGGCAATAGGTCGACCGTCTTCAACTCACCCTGTGTCTTGAGCAGCACCCCTTGTCGGGCACCGACCTTCAACTCACCTTCCACCGGGCCCGTCTGCGGTTTTTTCTTGAGCTGTTTGCCCACCGGATGCGGTTCGGTACGGCTGGCGGCTACCTGACCGTTGAGCACCTCGACGACCGATTGCTGATCGTCGTTACGCACACGGAAGTGCGTACCGCGCACACCCAGTACGCCCACCGGGGTCACGATCTGAAAACGGTCATAGTCGCTGGCACGCTTGAGTACGTAGGCTTCCACTTGCCCTTGTTGCAGGATTACCTGGGGTATAGCCTGCTCCTCCACCAGGTGCAAACGCACCTCGGAGCTGGAGGGCAGGACAATCCGCGAGCCATCACCCAGCAACAAGCTGACAAACGCCGATGGCGAGGTTTTTACACTTTCCTGCTCATCGATCAGCATGCCTTCTTCCAACACACTGGGGCGCCCCTTGGCATCCAGCTTCCAGGCTTCACCGTTGAGGTGCTGGACTACAGCAGGCAGCGGTTGCGCCCTGCACAGCAGGTTGTCATCAATGTAGGGCGCACGCACAGGTGCAGATTTTTTGGCCAAGGCCAAGGGACTGTTGATACAGAGCGCCAGGACCAGGCCTGAGCCCAGCAGCGAGGAAAGGGCAGAGCGATAGTGACGGGGAGAGAGAGTCATGGTGCTCATCAAGGGTCTAGTTCTAAAGGTTCATCAGACTGCACGTTCAGAAAGCGTCTTGCGGTGGCAGGACCTTGAATGATGCCTACGATACCCGATGACGTATCGCACTCGATAGCCGTAGAAGGCATGACGGGTTTTACGGGGAAGGTGACACATCCCTGTGTCTGCCGAATCGGCAAGGCCGAACCGGGTATACATCGAAGAAATACTGTCCCTCACATCCCTCCGACAGCAGCCCGAACAAGCTCCGGACTACGGATGATACGTCCCTGTATCGAGCGCGCTTCCCGCGTGCGCCCTCCCTGTGGTCACTCAGCAATAGAGAATTTACCTACAAGCAAGGTGCATAGGGCGGCATCGCAACATTTGTTCAGATTTAAAAGATCCAGCGTTGGTCCTGGTCAAGCACGCTGCCTTGTTGAACACCTTGCGGGGCATCTACTTCCCAGAATCCAGCGTAACCAAGGGCGTCTACAGACTCGCTGTACACTTGAACTGGCTCGGCAGGAGCACTACGGGCATCCACCATTTCCGTCCCCAAACCTGTGGCCACCACCAAGATCAACATCTTTCCCCACACACTGACCTTCTGCACGAGACTCACTCGTCCCGACAGCGCATAAAACCTGATTGCCATTGATCCTTTTCCTGAGGGGCTTGAGCCGGTATCTTTCCAGCTGGGTACACGATGTTTAACGGCCTTAGGGCTATTTGATATCAGCGTACCGAGAGATTCAGGGGACTTGAGAAACTGGCCATAATTGTTCAGATTCAACGGTGAACTAGTACGCTCTCTTCAACCGCTGCAACATTCTTCAAGAAGAAAGGACCCTCCCATGCGTGTCGCGATACTGGATGACGAACCTGCCGAATTGCGGCGGGTGGAACAGACACTGCGACAAATCCCAAGTGCCTCGGAGCAGCCATGGACGCTGCATTGCTTCGAGCGCGGCGAAGACTTGCTGCGCCAACTGCGCCGAGAAACTTTCGATTTACTGGTACTCGACTGGCAGTTGCCGGACCTGAGCGGCATCGCGATCCTGCGCTGGACCCGTGAACACATGGAGGCGCCCCCTCCCGTGATCATGCTGACCAGCCGCGATGCCGAGAGCGATATCGTCCAGGCACTGAACAGCGGCGCTGATGACTATGTCAGCAAACCGTTTCGCCCCAACGAGCTAAAGGCCCGGGTGAGTGCAGTCTTGCGTCGTCACGGCCTGCAGAAATCTGCTGCAACCGAAGTGCTGGTTTTCAACGACCTGACCTTCGACGATGCCGAGCTGACGGTCAGCCGCGCCGGTGATCCAATCAACCTGACCGAAAGGGAATACCGCCTGGCACGCTGCCTGTTCGCCAACCTGGCGCGGCCGCTGTCCCGGGAATATCTCTATGAACGGTTCTGGACCCATGAAGAAATGGTGTCTTCGCGGCCGTTGGATACCCATATCTATCGACTACGAAACAAGCTTGGACTGACGCCGGAACGGGGTTGGCAGTTACTGACGATCTATGGGTATGGCTATCGATTGGAGAGCGTGACCGCGGCTACGGCATAGCTAATGTTCCACGTGGAGCATTTTAAAAAGGCCTGAAATCCGGGCAATAAAAAAGGCCAACGTTTGACGTTGGCCTTTTTTGTTTCGCAATGGCGTTATCAGAAGTCCAGGTTGGACACTGCCAGGGCATTGCTCTCGATGAAGTCACGACGTGGCTCGACCGCATCACCCATCAGGGTGTTGAAGATCTGGTCCGCGCCAATGGCGTCTTCGATGGTCACACGCAACATGCGACGCTGCGCTGGGTCCATGGTGGTTTCCCACAACTGATCCGGGTTCATCTCGCCCAGACCTTTGTATCGCTGAATGGTGTGACGCTTGGTGCTTTCAGCCATCAACCAGTCCAGTGCTTCCTTGAACTCTTTGACCTGCTTCTTGCGTTCGCCACGCTGAATATAAGCGCCGTCGTCCAGCAGGGTGCTCAGTTGCGCGCCCAGGGTAACTACGGTCTTGTAGTCGTTGCTGCCGAAGAAGTCGCGGTTGAAGGTGACGTAGTTCGACAGACCGTGGGAGATCAGTTCGACCTCTGGCAACCAGACGTTACGTTCACGGTCTTCACGCAGGCTGGCTTTGTAGACCAGGCCGGACTTCTCGACAGTGCGCAGACGGACTTCGTACTGGGCCAGCCAATCCTGCATCGCTGCGTGATCGCCCAACTGTTCCAGGCTGACAGCTGGCAGGTAGATGAAGTGCTCGGTCAGCTCCTGAGGGTACAGGCGCGACAAACGCTTGAGAGTCTTCATCACCATACGGAAGTCGTTTACCAGGCGCTCCAGCGCCTCACCGGAGATGCCCGGGGCTTCGTCGTTCAAGTGCAGGCTGGCATCTTCCAGGGCCGACTGCGTCATGTACTCTTCCATGGCGTCGTCGTCTTTGATGTATTGCTCTTGCTTGCCCTTTTTCACTTTGTACAACGGTGGCTGGGCGATGTAGATGTAGCCACGCTCGATCAGCTCTGGCAACTGACGGAAGAAGAAGGTCAGCAACAGGGTACGGATGTGCGAACCGTCGACGTCAGCATCGGTCATGATGATGATGTTGTGGTAGCGCAGCTTGTCGATGTTGTACTCGTCGCGACCAATGCCACAGCCCAGGGCGGTGATCAAGGTGCCGACTTCCTGGGAGGAAATCATCTTGTCGAAACGGGCTTTCTCGACGTTGAGGATCTTGCCCTTCAACGGCAGGATCGCCTGGGTGCGACGGTTGCGACCCTGCTTGGCGGAACCGCCAGCAGAGTCACCTTCCACCAAGTACAGCTCGGAGAGGGCAGGGTCCTTCTCCTGGCAGTCCGCAAGTTTGCCCGGCAGGCCAGCAATATCCAGCGCGCCTTTACGACGAGTCATTTCACGGGCTTTACGCGCCGCTTCACGAGCCCGCGCCGCATCGATCATCTTGCCGACGACCAGCTTGGCTTCGTTGGGGTTTTCCAGCAGGAAGTCAGAGAAGTACTTACCCATTTCCTGTTCGACAGCGGTCTTCACTTCGGAAGAAACCAGTTTGTCTTTGGTCTGGGAGCTGAACTTCGGATCCGGAACCTTGACCGAAATAATTGCGGTCAGGCCTTCACGCGCATCATCACCGGTGGTGGCGACTTTGTGCTTCTTCGCCAGGCCTTCAGCTTCGATGTAGGTGTTCAGGTTACGCGTCAGGGCGGAACGGAAACCCACCAGGTGAGTACCGCCATCGCGCTGAGGAATGTTGTTGGTGAAGCACAACAGGTTCTCGTTGAAGCTGTCGTTCCACTGCAGGGCGATTTCCACGCCGATGCCGTCTTCACGCTGGATGTTGAAGTGAAACACCTGGTTGACCGCAGTCTTGTTGGTGTTCAGGTATTCAACGAACGCACGCAGGCCGCCTTCGTACTTGAACAGTTCTTCCTTGCCGCTGCGCTCGTCCTTGAGGACGATACCCACACCGGAGTTGAGGAAGGACAGTTCACGAATCCGCTTGGCCAGAATGTCCCAGCTGAAGTGGATATTCTTGAAGGTGTCAGCCGAAGGCTTGAAGTGAATCTGGGTACCGGTGGTTTCGCTGTCACCAACGATCGCCATCGGTGCCTGAGGCACACCATGGACGTAGGTCTGTTCCCAGATCTTGCCACTACGGCGAACGGTCAGGATCAGTTCTTCCGACAGGGCGTTTACCACCGACACACCTACACCGTGCAAGCCGCCGGATACTTTGTAGGAGTTGTCATCGAACTTACCGCCGGCGTGGAGCACAGTCATGATGACCTCTGCCGCCGATACGCCTTCTTCTTTATGCACATCTACCGGAATGCCGCGACCGTTGTCGCGTACGGTGATGGACTCGTCCGGGTGGATAATGATGCTGATGTCGTCGCAGTGGCCGGCCAGTGCTTCGTCGATGGAGTTGTCGACCACCTCGAACACCATGTGGTGCAGACCGCTACCATCATCGGTGTCGCCAATGTACATACCGGGACGTTTGCGTACGGCATCCAAACCTTTCAGCACTTTAATGCTGGTCGAGTCGTACGTGTTTTCTTCGCTCATGCCTTCACTCCCGATGGTCGTGGGTCTGGGTGATACGGCCCTGTTCCACGTGGAACAAAGCGACTGGCGTTTCCGTCTGCCAGCCTTCCCTCAATAATTCGTGATCTACACAGGTGATAAACACCTGGCAGCGTAAGTCTTCCAACAAGCGGCATAGCGCGCGGCGGTGTTGCTCGTCCAACTCGGACGGCAAGTCATCCACCAGATAAATACATTGGCCTCGCCGGGCTTGGCTGACCAAATGCCCCTGGGCAATACGTAAAGCACAGACCACCAGTTTTTGCTGACCGCGAGACAAGATGTCCGCAGCGTTATGTGCACCTAATCTAAGGCGCAGATCAGCTCGTTGGGGTCCAGCCTGCGTATGACCTATTTGCTGATCCCGTTGCAGGGACGTTGCGAGCACTGCACTCAGCTCTCGCTCTTTATCCCAACCGCGGTAGTAGCTCAACGTCAGCCCCTCAAGTTCCAACAACTCACTCAAGGTCTGTTCAAAGACTGGTTTCAAGGCTTTGATATAGGCGCGGCGGTATTCATCTATTTCGTCGCTGGCCAGGCACAGTTCACGGTCCCAGGCCGCTTGCGAAGCGGCGTCAAGTGTACCATGCCGCAGCCATGAGTTCCGCTGCCGCAGGGCCTTCTGCAGGCGCTGCCAAGTGGCCATGAACCGCGGTTCCACGTGGAACACTCCCCAATCGAGGAACTGCCGGCGAATTTTGGGTGCCCCCTCCAGCAAGCGGAAGCTGTCAGGGTTGATCAATTGCAGAGGCAGGATTTCCGCCAGTTGCGCCGCACTGCGCGCATTCTGCCCATCGATACGGATCTGGAACTCCCCCTGGCGATCACGGGATATCCCCAGGCTGCTATGCCCGCCTTGCGCCAGTTCAACCTGGCCAAATACGGTGCACGCCAATTGTTCGTATTGAATCACCGGCAACAAACGGGCGCTGCGAAAGGAACGAGCCAGGCCCAGCAGATGAATGGCTTCCAGCACGCTGGTTTTGCCACTGCCATTGGCGCCGTGGAGGATATTGATGCGGGGGGAGGGAGAGAAGGTCACCGGGTGCAGATTGCGCACCGCGGTGACCGAGACGCGACTGAGGGACATCTAGCTTCTGCTGAGCATGATTACAGGCGCATCGGCATAACAACATAAGCCGAGTCGTCGTTATCGGATTCTTGCACCAGAGCACTGCTATTAGAGTCGGACAGGATCAGGCGAACCTGTTCGGTCGTCATCACACCCAGCACATCCAGCAGGTAGCTCACGTTGAAGCCAATCTCCAGCGAGCCACCGTTGTAATCAACGCTGATTTCTTCTTCGGCTTCTTCCTGCTCCGGGTTGTTGGCCTGGATTTTCAATTGACCATTGGCCAATTGCAGGCGAATACCGCGGTACTTTTCGTTGGACAGGATCGCGGTACGGCTGAACGCTTCACGCAGGGCCTGACGATCACCGATCACCAGCTTGTCACCACCTTTGGGCAGTACGCGCTCGTAGTCCGGGAACTTACCGTCTACCAGCTTGGATGTGAAGGTGAACTCACCCGTGGTCGCACGGATGTGATGCTGGCCCAGGACGATGCTGACATTGCCATCCGGCTCGGTGAGCAGGCGCGCCAGTTCCAGGATACCTTTGCGCGGCACGATGACCTGGTGGCGGTCCGGCTGGCCGATATCGGCCTTCATCGAACACATTGCCAGACGGTGACCGTCAGTAGCCACGGCGCGGATGATGCCTTCGGAGACTTCCAACAGCATGCCGTTGAGGTAGTAACGCACATCCTGCTGGGCCATGGCGAAGCTGGTGCGTTCGATCAAACGACGCAGTCGGCTTTGCTCCAGGCTGCAGGTCAACGAGCCCGGACCTTCTTCCACCGTCGGGAAGTCATTGGCCGGCAAGGTCGACAGGGTAAAACGGCTACGCCCGGCCTTGACCACCAGCTTCTGCTCATCAACCTTGATGTCGATCAGCGCGTCATTGGGCAGGCTTTTGCAGATATCCATCAGCTTGCGCGCAGGCACGGTGATCTCGCCGGGCTCGGCGGGCTCTTCCAGCTGTACACGGCCAACCAGTTCGACTTCCAAGTCGGTACCGGTCAAGGACAACTGCTGGCCTTCGACAACCAACAATACGTTGGAAAGCACCGGCAAGGTCTGTCGGCGCTCGACGACGCCTGCGACCAGTTGCAGGGGTTTCAACAGGGCTTCGCGTTGAATGGTGAAATGCATGGTCTAGTCCCTTGCCTTAATAAGCTGCGCTGGTGTTCATCAAGTGGTCAGTGTACGCAGCAGGTTCTTGTAGTCCTCGCGAATATCCGCGTCGGATTCCTTAAGTTCGTTGATCTTGCGGCACGCGTGCAAGACCGTGGTGTGGTCGCGACCACCAAACACATCGCCGATTTCCGGCAGGCTATGGTTGGTCAGCTCCTTGGAGAGCGCCATGGCCACCTGCCGGGGACGGGCTACCGAGCGCGAACGGCGCTTGGACAGCAGGTCGGAAATCTTGATCTTGTAGTACTCGGCCACGGTGCGCTGGATGTTATCCACACTCACCAGTTTGTCCTGCAGTGCCAGCAAGTCCTTCAAGGATTCGCGAATCAGCTCGATGGTGATATCGCGGCCCATGAAGTGCGAGTGAGCGATGACGCGCTTGAGCGCGCCTTCGAGCTCACGCACGTTGGAGCGAATGCGTTGGGCGATGAAGAATGCAGCGTCATGAGGCAGATCGACTTTCGCCTGATCGGCCTTTTTCATCAGGATCGCAACCCGGGTTTCCAGTTCCGGCGGCTCTACCGCAACGGTCAGGCCCCAGCCGAAGCGCGATTTTAAGCGCTCTTCCAGGCCTTCGATTTCCTTCGGGTAACGGTCACTGGTGAGAATGACCTGCTGGCCACCTTCAAGCAGGGCATTGAACGTGTGGAAAAACTCTTCCTGGGAACGTTCCTTGCGCGCGAAGAATTGAATGTCATCGATCAGCAGCGCATCGACCGAGCGATAGAAGCGCTTGAATTCGTTGATCGCATTGAGCTGCAACGCCTTGACCATGTCGGCCACGAAGCGCTCCGAGTGCAGGTACACGACCTTGGCATTCGGGTTCTTCTTTAATAGGTGGTTACCCACAGCGTGCATCAAGTGCGTCTTACCCAAGCCAACACCGCCATAAAGGAAGAGCGGGTTGTAACCGTGCTTGGGATTATCGGCAACCTGCCAGGCCGCGGCACGGGCCAGTTGGTTGGATTTACCTTCGACGAAATTTTCAAAGGTAAAGGTGCGGTTCAGGTAGCTGGTGTGCTTGAGCGCACCTTCGACCTGGACTGTGCGCTGTTCGGCGCGTACTGGCGCCTGCTGCGAACTGGCACCTGCCATCGGGTCGAAGCTGTCGCGGGACGGCTCTTCACTGACCGGCGCATTTTTTTGCGCCACGGATTTGCTCGGGGCGGGCGCAGCAGGTGCTGGTGCGTGGTTGACCGGCGTCGCAGCAGCCTGGGCGTGCGATGCAGCGGCAGCCAGGGGTGCATTCGGAGCGGCACGCGGTGCCGAGCTGCGTTTGCTACCTATTAGTAAGGAGAGGGCTGGAGCCATACCGTTGCCATGCTCGTCGAACAATTCGAGAACGCGGCTCAGGTACTTCTCGTTGACCCAGTCGAGAACAAAACGATTGGGTGCGTAGACACGCAACTCGTCGCCTTCGGCTTCGACCTGTAGCGGACGGATCCAGGTGTTGAATTGCTGGGCAGGCAGCTCATCGCGCAAAAGCTCCACGCACTGCTGCCAAAGTTCCACTGACACGGATATCCCCTAAGTTGAAAGCCGGTGAGGCAAAAACAGCCGCCATTGTAGCGGCGAGCGGGCCACTTATCCACATGTAGGTTGCTCACAGGCCACCAAGAATCAATGCCTTACCCATAAAAAAGGCGACCAATGGTCTGTGCATAAGCTCTGTGGATAAGCGCCCCTGAGCTCGTTGTACAAGTGGGGTCGAAAGTCTGTGGGTAACCAGCCTGTGGATAAGTACCCATTCCACACACAGCTTATCCGATAGCGCAGCACAGGCAGAGCACCGTTTCTCCCCCGTGTTGTCATTCTCTGTACAGCACGTGGAACAAGGCCTTAAGTCAGTTATCCACAGATGATCGGCTCCCTAGCTTTTATAAGCTTTACAGAAAAGCTTTAAATAACTTCCTTCTTTATTTTTATATCTATGGCATTGCTCATGAAAGTCGAACCTCACGGAATCGGTCCCAAGGCCTTCAGATATCTAATTGCAGGAATAGCTGGTTGGAAATTGACCTAGAGGCTTGCTTTCTCTAGAATCCCCGGTCTCTTAAAACGGGGGCCATTCCGGCCCGTTGTGGACGAACCAGGTAACACGCCATGAAACGTACTTTCCAACCAAGCACCATCAAACGCGCCCGTACCCACGGTTTCCGTGCTCGCATGGCTACCAAGAACGGCCGTGCTGTCCTGTCGCGTCGCCGCGCCAAAGGTCGTGCGCGTCTGGCAGTTTGATAATCCGGTACTGGTGGTGAGTCAGGACTTCAGTCGGGAAAAGCGTCTGCTAACCCCCCGGCATTTCAAGGCAGTCTTTGACTCCCCCACCGGCAAGGTTCCGGGGAAAAATCTCCTGCTCCTTGCGCGTAACAACGATCTGGATCACCCCCGTCTCGGGTTGGTGATCGGCAAGAAGAGCGTAAAGCTCTCCGTTGAGCGCAATCGCCTCAAGCGTCTGATGCGCGAATCGTTTCGCCTCCACCAGGACACTCTGGTTGGTTGGGATATTGTTATCGTCGCGCGCAAAGGCTTGGGGGACGTAGAAAACCCCGAATTGATTCAGCATTTCGGCAAGCTCTGGAAACGTTTGGCTCGCACCAGCAAGCCAACCCCAGCAGTCAGCCCCGAAACTGTAGGGGTAGACAGCACTGATGCGTAAACTGGCCCTCGTTCCGATCCAGTTTTACCGTTATGCCATTAGTCCGCTGATGGCCAGCCACTGTCGTTTCTACCCCAGTTGTTCCTGCTACGCGTATGAAGCCATAGAAAATCATGGCCTTCTGCGCGGTGGCTGGCTGACCTTTCGTCGTTTAGGTCGCTGTCATCCGTGGAATCCCGGTGGTTATGACCCGGTTCCGCCTATCCCTACCTCCCGTTCTTCTTCGATGGCCGAGTAATCATGGATATTAAACGCACGATCCTGATCGTCGCCCTGGCAATCGTGTCCTACGTTATGGTTCTGAAATGGAACCAGGACTATGGCCAGGCTGCCCTGCCGACTCAGAATGTTGCTACCAATCAGTCTGCTCCTGCTATTGCAGATGCACCGTTGGGTAACAATGCTTCCGCCAGTGCCGATGTACCCAGCGCGAATGCCGATACCAGCACCCCTGTAGACAACGCGGTCATCACCAATAAAGACCTCATCCACGTCAAAACGGATGTACTGGACCTGGCGATCGATCCACAGGGTGGCGATATCGCCCAACTGAAATTGCCACTGTATCCACGTCGCCAAGACCACCCGGATGTTCCTTTCCAGTTGTTCGATAACGGTGGCGAACGTGTTTATCTGGCACAAAGCGGCCTGACTGGGACTGATGGTCCTGATGCTCGTGCTACCGGTCGTCCGGTTTATTCGACCGAACAGAAGACTTATCAACTGGCTGATGGCCAGAACCAGTTGAACGTCGACCTGAAATTCAGTCACGACGGCGTCAATTACATCAAGCGTTTCAGCTTCACTCGCGGTTTGTACGATCTGAAAGTCACCTATCTGATCGACAACACCAGCGAAAAAGCCTGGACGGGCAACTTGTTTGCCCAGCTCAAGCGTGATGGCAGCTCCGATCCTTCCTCCAGCACTGCCACTGGCACCGCGACTTACCTGGGCGCCGCCCTGTGGACAAGTAACGAGCCGTACAAAAAAGTGTCGATGAAAGATATCGACAAGGGCGCGCTGAAAGAGACAGTACAAGGTGGTTGGGTAGCCTGGCTGCAACACTACTTTGTAACCGCATGGATCCCGAACAAGGGCGAAGCCAACCTGGTTCAGACCCGTAAGGACAACCAGGGCAACTACATCATCGGTTTCACTGGCCCGGCGTTGACCGTTGCGCCAGGTGCCAAGGCTGAAACCAGCGCCACCTTGTATGCCGGCCCAAAAAGCCAGGCAGTACTCAAGGAGTTATCCCCAGGTCTGGAACTGACTGTGGATTACGGCATTCTGTGGTTCATTGCCCAGCCAATCTTCTGGTTGCTGCAACATATCCACAGCATCGTTGGTAACTGGGGCTGGTCGATCATCTTCCTGACCATGCTGATCAAAGGGATTTTCTTCCCGCTGTCGGCCGCCAGCTACAAATCGATGGCCCGTATGCGTGCGGTTGCACCGAAACTGGCTGCACTGAAAGAGCAACATGGCGACGACCGGCAGAAAATGTCGCAAGCCATGATGGAGCTGTACAAGAAAGAGAAGATCAACCCGTTGGGTGGATGCTTGCCGATTCTGGTACAGATGCCGGTATTCCTGTCGCTGTACTGGGTGCTCCTGGAAAGCGTGGAAATGCGCCAAGCGCCGTTCATGCTGTGGATAACTGACTTGTCGATCAAAGACCCGTTCTTTATCCTGCCGATCATCATGGGCGCGACCATGTTCATCCAGCAGCGTCTGAACCCGACTCCTCCGGATCCGATGCAGGCCAAGGTGATGAAAATGATGCCAATCATCTTCACCTTCTTCTTCCTGTGGTTCCCGGCTGGTCTGGTTCTGTACTGGGTGGTCAACAACGTGTTGTCGATCTCTCAACAGTGGTACATCACACGTAAGATCGAAGCGGCTGCCAAAAAAGCCGAGGCGTAACTTACTCTGTGGATAACCACTCAAGACGCCCCCTCGTGGGGCGTTTTGCATTCTGTCACTTTTGTCTGGGAAACCGCTGATGAGCGCTCCTCGTGAAACCATCGCTGCCGTCGCCACTGCTCAAGGCCGGGGCGGTGTCGGTATCGTTCGTATTTCCGGGCCGCTTGCCGGCATCGCTGCCCAAGCCATCAGCGGGCGTGAGCTAAAGCCCCGGTATGCGCATTACGGGCCTTTTTTCGGCGAGGAGCTTGAGGTACTGGATGAGGGCCTGGCCCTGTATTTCCCGGGACCAAACTCATTCACCGGTGAAGATGTGCTGGAACTGCAAGGCCATGGCGGCCCTGTCGTCCTGGATATGTTGCTGCAACGCTGCCTGCAGCTGGGTTGCCGCCTGGCCCGGCCGGGTGAGTTCAGCGAGCGCGCGTTTCTCAATGACAAACTCGACCTGGCCCAGGCCGAGGCGATTGCCGACCTGATCGAGGCCAGTTCTGCACAGGCCGCACGCAATGCGTTGCGCTCGCTGCAGGGGGCGTTTTCCCTGCGTGTGCATAACCTCACCGAGCAACTGATCAGTTTGCGCATCTATGTCGAGGCCGCCATTGATTTCCCGGAAGAGGAAATCGACTTTCTCGCCGATGGCCATGTCCTGGCCATGCTCGATAAGGTCCGCGATGAGTTATCCACAGTCCTGAAGGAAGCCGGGCAGGGCGCATTGCTGCGCGATGGCATGACAGTGGTGATTGCTGGTCGGCCCAACGCCGGCAAGTCCAGTTTGCTCAACGCTCTTGCGGGTCGTGAAGCCGCCATTGTCACCGAGATTGCCGGTACCACCCGGGATATCCTGCGCGAACACATCCACATTGATGGCATGCCGCTGCACGTGGTCGATACCGCCGGCTTACGCGATACCGATGACCAGGTAGAAAAAATCGGTGTGGAACGGGCGCTCAAGGCCATCAGTGAAGCCGATCGGGTGCTGTTGGTGGTGGATGCCACAGCACCCGAGGCCGTGGATCCTTTTGCGCTGTGGCCCGAATTCCTTGAACAACGGCCGGACCCGGCCAAAGTCACGCTGATTCGCAACAAAGCGGACCTGACGGGTGAAGCCATTGCCCTGGAAGTCAGCGACGATGGCCATGTCACGATCAGCCTCAGCGCCAAGTCTGCCGGCGATGGCCTGGAACTGCTGCGCGATCATCTCAAGGCGTGCATGGGTTATGAACAGACCTCGGAAAGCAGCTTCAGTGCTCGTCGCAGGCACCTTGAAGCCCTACGCCATGCCAGTGCCGCCCTTGAGCACGGTAGGGCACAGCTGACGCTGGCGGGTGCAGGAGAGCTGCTAGCCGAAGATTTACGGCAGGCGCAGCAACTGCTGGGGGAAATTACCGGGGCATTCAGCTCCGATGATCTGCTCGGCAGGATCTTTTCCAGCTTCTGCATCGGTAAATAACCCTTCGTTGTTCACAGACAGGCCGTTCGTGCCTGTCTGTTTTGCCCGTTTCGGGGCACACCTTCGTATTTCCTGACATTTACCTCACACCGAGGTGCCTTGCCGTGGGTGAAATTTGCCGTTTCTGTGGATTAAGCCCTGTGAATAACCGCCCCTGTGCCCGGTTGATAACAGGGCTTGAAACATGAGTAAAAACCCACCTGTGGATAAGCACCTGTTTAATCCACAGGCTTAGAGCACTTATCCAAGGGCCTCATTGGCACCTAACCACAGACTTTTGAATCTCTGTACACAACGTAAACAAAGGCCTGTAGAGATCTATCCACAGAAAGTAGGCTCAGTAGAAATAAACATAAAAACAAAGATTTAATAAATTTCTCTCTTTTAATTTCTATTACCTCTGATTCATCCACAGCTGGTTAAATTTTGTGCAAAGGGTTCTTTAGGAAGGGCTAAGTCCCTATACTTGCCGCCATAGCTCTAAAACTCTTTCAACAAACAATTCCTGATTACCTACATAAGCAGGCACGAGGTGCGTGGTGGATTTCCCTTCCCGTTTTGAAGTGATCGTCATCGGCGGCGGTCATGCCGGTACCGAGGCAGCACTGGCGTCAGCCCGCATGGGGGTCAAAACCCTGTTGCTGACGCACAACGTGGAAACCCTCGGTGCCATGAGTTGCAACCCCGCCATCGGTGGGATTGGCAAAAGCCATCTGGTCAAGGAAATCGATGCCCTTGGCGGTGTGATGGCCATGGCTACCGACAAGGGTGGTATTCAATTTCGCGTGCTCAACAGCCGCAAAGGCCCGGCCGTGCGTGCTACCCGGGCACAAGCCGACCGCATCCTGTACAAGGCCGCGGTGCGCGAAACCCTGGAAAACCAGCCCAACCTGTGGATATTTCAGCAGGCTGCTGACGACCTGATCGTCGAACAGGACCAAGTGCGCGGCGTTGTCACGCAAATGGGCCTGCGTTTCTTTGCAGAATCCGTGGTGCTGACCACCGGCACGTTCCTCGGTGGACTTATCCACATCGGGATGCAGAACTATTCGGGTGGCCGTGCCGGTGATCCGCCGTCCATCGCCCTGGCTCATCGCCTGCGCGAACTGCCACTGCGTGTCGGTCGTCTGAAAACCGGGACCCCGCCGCGTATCGACGGGCGTTCTGTGGATTTCTCGGTGATGACCGAGCAAGCCGGGGACACGCCAATCCCGGTGATGTCGTTCATGGGTTCCAAAGAGCAGCACCCCAAACAGGTGAGTTGCTGGATTACCCACACCAATGCGCGGACCCACGAAATCATCGCGGCCAATCTTGATCGTTCGCCGATGTATTCCGGAGTGATCGAAGGTATTGGCCCACGTTATTGCCCGTCGATCGAAGACAAGATCCACCGCTTTGCCGACAAGGAAAGCCACCAGGTCTTCATCGAGCCGGAAGGCTTGACCACCCACGAGCTGTACCCGAACGGGATTTCCACTTCCCTGCCATTCGACGTGCAAATCCAGATCGTGCAGTCGATTCGCGGCATGGAAAACGCGCACATCGTGCGACCTGGCTACGCCATCGAGTACGACTACTTCGATCCGCGGGACTTGAAATACAGCCTGGAAACCAAAGTGATCGGCGGTCTGTTCTTCGCCGGGCAAATCAATGGCACCACCGGTTACGAAGAAGCCGGCGCCCAGGGTTTGCTGGCCGGGACCAACGCGGCATTGCGCGCCCAGGGCAAAGACAGCTGGTGCCCGCGTCGCGATGAAGCGTACATCGGCGTGTTGGTTGACGACCTGATTACCCTCGGTACCCAGGAACCGTACCGGATGTTCACGTCCCGGGCCGAATATCGCCTGATCCTGCGCGAAGACAACGCCGACCTGCGCCTGACCGAAAAAGGTCGCGAGCTGGGCCTGGTCGATGATGCACGCTGGGCAGCGTTCTGCAAAAAACGCGAGAGCATCGAAGTCGAAGAGCAGCGTCTGAAAAGTACCTGGGTGCGCCCGGGCACTGAGCAGGGCGATGCGATTGCCGAAAAATTCGGCACGCCGCTGACTCACGAATACAATCTGTTGAACCTGCTGTCCCGTCCGGAAATCGACTACGCTGGTCTGGTCGAAGTGACTGGTGGCGGTGCAGAAGATCCACAGGTTGCCGAGCAGGTCGAAATAAAGACCAAATATGCCGGTTACATTGACCGCCAGCAGGACGAAATCGCCAGGCTGCGCGCTAGTGAAGACACCAAGCTGCCTGTGGATATCGATTACACCGGGATTTCCGGCCTGTCGAAAGAGATTCAAAGCAAGCTGGGGATAACTCGTCCCGAGACTCTGGGCCAGGCTTCCCGTATCCCGGGTGTCACCCCGGCAGCCATTTCGCTGTTGATGATTCATTTGAAAAAACGCGGCGCGGGCCGTCAGTTGGAGCAAAGCGCTTGAGTTCGTTGGTCACCTCGCAACACGCCGAAGAGTTATCCACAGGTGCGCGCCAATTGGGCGTGGACCTGACCGAAGCCCAGCACGAGTTGCTGTTGGGTTACCTGGCCCTGTTGATCAAATGGAACAAGGCCTACAACCTCACTGCGGTGCGCGATCCGGACGAAATGGTATCGCGGCATCTGCTCGACAGCTTGAGCGTGATGCCGTTTATCGAAAACGGCCGCTGGCTGGACGTCGGCAGTGGCGGTGGCATGCCCGGCATCCCCCTGGCGATCCTGTTTCCCGAGTCGCAAGTGACCTGCCTGGACAGCAACGGCAAGAAAACCCGCTTCCTGACCCAGGTCAAACTCGAACTCAAGCTGGACAACCTGCAAGTTATCCACAGCCGCGTCGAAGCCTTCACGCCTGAACTGCCTTTCAACGGAATTGTTTCCCGGGCTTTCAGCAGCATGGAGAACTTCAGCAACTGGACCCGCCACCTGGGCGACCTGAACACCCGTTGGCTGGCAATGAAGGGCGTTCATCCAAGCGACGAGCTGTTAGCATTGCCGGCAGACTTCCACCTCGATAGCGAACACGCCTTGGCCGTACCCGGTTGCCAAGGCCAACGCCATCTGCTGATACTGCGCCGCACGGCATGATTGGGAACACAAGCAAGAATGGCTAAGGTATTCGCGATAGCGAACCAGAAAGGTGGCGTGGGCAAAACCACCACCTGCATCAACCTCGCAGCATCCCTGGTCGCTACCAAGCGTCGGGTGCTGTTGATCGACCTCGATCCACAGGGCAACGCCACCATGGGTAGCGGTGTGGATAAACACGGCCTGGAAAACTCGGTCTACGACTTGCTGATTGGCGAGTGCGACCTGGCCCAGGCCATGCACTATTCCGAGCACGGCGGTTATCAACTGCTGCCGGCCAACCGCGATTTGACCGCGGCGGAAGTGGTGCTGCTGGAAATGCAGATGAAAGAAAGCCGTCTGCGCAGCGCCCTGGCGCCGATCCGCGAGAATTACGACTACATTTTGATCGACTGCCCGCCGTCGCTGTCGATGCTCACGCTCAACGCGTTAGTCGCCGCCGATGGGGTGATTATCCCCATGCAGTGCGAGTACTTCGCCCTCGAAGGCTTGAGCGACCTTGTGGATAACATCAAGCGCATCGCCGAGCTGCTCAACCCGAACCTGAAAGTCGAAGGCCTGCTGCGGACCATGTATGACCCGCGGCTGAGCCTGATGAACGATGTGTCGGCGCAGCTCAAGGAGCACTTTGGCGATCAGCTCTACGACACCGTGATTCCACGCAACATCCGCCTGGCCGAAGCGCCAAGCTATGGCATGCCCGCGCTGGCGTACGACAAGTCATCGCGTGGTGCCATTGCCTACCTGGCGCTGGCCGGCGAGATGGTTCGTCGCCAACGTCGCAATTCACGCACCGCTGCAGCCCAGCCAACTTAAGGAATCCCCATGGCCGTCAAGAAACGAGGTCTCGGACGTGGACTGGATGCACTGCTGAGTGGTCCGACTGTCACTTCGCTGGAAGAACAGGCGGTGCAGGCCGACTCGCGTGAGTTGCAACATTTGCCGCTGGACCTGATCCAGCGTGGCAAGTACCAGCCGCGCCGGGACATGGACCCGCAGGCGCTGGAGGAGTTGGCGAATTCGATCAAGGCCCAGGGCGTGATGCAGCCGATTGTCGTGCGCCCCATTGGCGGCGGTCGCTTTGAAATCATCGCCGGCGAACGCCGCTGGCGCGCCAGCCAGCAGGCCGGCCAGGAAACCATCCCGGCGATGGTGCGCGATGTACCGGATGAAACGGCCATCGCCATGGCGCTGATCGAGAATATCCAGCGTGAAGACCTCAATCCCATCGAGGAAGCCATTGCCCTGCAGCGCTTGCAGCAGGAATTCAAGCTGACCCAGCAGGAAGTAGCCGATGCGGTGGGCAAATCCCGTGTCACGGTTTCCAACCTGCTGCGCCTGATCGCGCTTCCTGAAGTGATCAAGACCATGCTGTCCCACGGCGACCTGGAAATGGGTCATGCCCGGGCTTTGCTCGGTTTGCCGGAAAATCAACAGGTTGAAGGGGCGCGACACGTTGTCGCACGAGGTCTCACCGTTCGTCAGACCGAGGCCCTGGTTCGCCAGTGGCTCAGTGGCAAACCTGCACCGGTCGAAACAGTCAAAACTGATCCGGATATTGCGCGTCTGGAGCAGCGCCTGGCCGAGCGGCTGGGCTCTGCGGTGCAAATTCGCCACGGCAAGAAGGGCAAAGGGCAATTGGTTATCGGATATAACTCCCTTGATGAGCTTCAGGGCGTTCTTTCCCACATCCGCTGAAACATTTGCTTATGTAGCGCGCAGTCGGAAATCACTACCCGGCAGTTGAATAGGGGCTGAACCGCCCCTATACTCTGCGCGCATTTTGTCGGCACAAATTATGCCAAGTTATTGATTTCCGGCAGCCGACCATTGAGGAGCAAGAGTGATGGAAACCCGCACGCCAAACACGTTGCCGTTCCATCGCTTGGCCGTTTTTCCGGTTTTATTGGCCCAATTTGTCATTTTGCTGATCGCCGCATTGGCGCTTTGGTATTGGCATGGGGTCGTAGCCGGATATTCAGGACTCTGCGGAGGCCTGATAGCCTTGCTGCCCAATATGTATTTTGCTCACAGGGCCTTTCGGTTTTCCGGCGCCCGAGCAGCCCAGGCTATCGTCCGGTCCTTTTATGCCGGCGAGGCAGGGAAACTGATTTTGACGGCAGTGCTGTTTGCACTGACCTTTGCAGGTGTGAAGCCATTGGCGCCGCTAGCTGTATTCGGCGTCTTCGTGTTGACCCAACTGGTCAGCTGGTTCGCTCCCCTGCTAATGAAAACAAGACTTTCGAAACCTTAGGGCGTTTGAGGCAACCATGGCAGAAACAACCGCTTCGGGCTATATCCAGCACCACTTGCAGAACCTGACCTTCGGTCAGCTTCCCAACGGCGGCTGGGGCTTTGCCCACTCCGCAGCAGAAGCCAAAGAAATGGGCTTCTGGGCTTTCCACCTGGATACTCTGGGCTGGTCGGTCGCATTGGGTCTGATCTTCGTCCTGATTTTCCGCATGGCGGCAAAGAAGGCGACTTCCGGTCAGCCAGGTGCTTTGCAGAACTTCGTTGAAGTATTGGTCGAATTCGTCGATACCAGCGTGAAAGACAGCTTCCATGGCCGTAGCCCGGTGATTGCACCGCTGGCACTGACCATTTTCGTCTGGGTGTTCCTGATGAACGCCGTCGACCTGATTCCGGTGGACTGGATTCCTCAGTTGGCCATGGCGATCTCCGGCGACCCGCACATCCCGTTCCGTGCGGTATCGACCACTGACCCGAACGCTACCCTGGGCATGGCCCTGTCGGTGTTCGCGCTGATCATTTTCTACAGCATCAAGATCAAGGGCATCGGCGGCTTCATCGGCGAACTGACCCTGCACCCGTTCGGCAGCAAGAACATCTTCGTTCAAGCCTTGCTGATCCCGGTGAACTTCCTGCTGGAATTCGTGACCCTGATCGCCAAGCCGATTTCCCTGGCTCTGCGACTGTTCGGCAACATGTATGCCGGCGAACTGGTGTTCATTCTGATCGCTGTGATGTTCGGCAGCGGCCTGCTCTGGCTTAGCGGCCTGGGCATTGTTCTGCAGTGGGCGTGGGCTGTGTTCCACATCCTGATCATCACCCTGCAGGCGTTTATCTTCATGATGCTGACCATCGTCTACCTGTCGATGGCGCACGAAGAGAACCATTAAGACCAGTCTCGACTAGTCTGATGTCCTTCCCGGTGAAACGGGAAGGTGGCCCCAAAGGGCTATGAAACGATTTGTTTTACCGCTTTAAAATCTAAAAAACCTAAACCATACGACGTAAAAGTCGGGAGGAAAGATGGAAACTGTAGTTGGTCTAACCGCTATCGCTGTTGCACTGTTGATCGGCCTGGGCGCCCTGGGTACTGCCATTGGTTTCGGCCTGTTGGGCGGCAAGTTCCTGGAAGGCGCAGCGCGTCAGCCAGAAATGGTTCCAATGCTGCAAGTTAAAATGTTCATCGTTGCCGGCCTGCTCGACGCCGTGACCATGATCGGTGTTGGTATCGCTCTGTTCTTCACCTTCGCGAACCCCTTCGTTGGTCAACTCGCCGGTTAATCACTCGTTTTTTCGAGTGATTGGTGTGTTGTGCAACGAACGAGCGAGGTATTGGCGTGAACATTAATGCAACCATTATTGGTCAGTCCTTAGCGTTCTTGATTTTTGTTGTTTTCTGCATGAAGTTCGTATGGCCTCCGGTCATCGCGGCTCTGCACGAACGTCAGAAGAAGATCGCGGATGGACTGGACGCTGCCGCACGAGCAGCTCGCGACCTGGAGTTGGCCCAAGATAAAGCGGGTCAGCAACTGCGCGAAGCGAAGGCTCAGGCAGCTGAAATCATTGAGCAAGCCAAGAAACGCGGTAACCAGATTGTTGAAGAGGCTGTTGAAAAAGCCCGTATCGACGCTGACCGTGTGAAGGTTCAGGCTCAGGCCGAGATCGAACAGGAATTGAACGGTGTCAAAGATGCGCTGCGTGCCCAACTGGGTGCTCTGGCCGTCGGCGGTGCTGAGAAGATCCTGGGTGCCACAATCGATCAAAACGCGCACGCGGAGCTGGTAAACAAACTGGCTGCTGAAATTTAAGCGAGGGCGATCATGGCAGAATTGACCACGTTGGCCCGACCTTACGCTAAGGCAGCCTTCGAGCACGCCCAGGCCCACCAGCAGCTGGCCTCTTGGTCAGCCATGCTCGGCCTGGCTGCAGCAGTGTCGCAAGACGACACCATGCAGCGCGTGCTCAAGGCCCCGCGACTGACGAGCGCAGACAAGGCCGCCACGTTTATTGACGTGTGCGGCGACAAGTTTGATGTGAAGGCACAGAACTTCATCCACGTCGTTGCCGAAAACGACCGTCTCCCGCTATTGCCGGAGATCGCCGCTCTGTTCGACCTGTACAAGGCCGAGCAAGAGAAGTCGGTAGACGTTGAAGTGACCAGTGCTTTTGCATTGAACCAAGAACAGCAAGACAAACTCGCCAAGGTTCTCAGTGCACGACTCAATCGGGAAGTGCGCCTGCAAGCTTCGGAGGACGCATCCCTGATTGGTGGTGTTGTTATCCGTGCCGGCGACCTGGTTATCGATGGCTCGATTCGCGGCAAAATCGCGAAACTTGCCGAAGCATTGAAATCTTGAGTTTGAAGGGGCAGCAGAGCAATGCAGCAACTCAATCCTTCCGAAATAAGTGAAATTATCAAGGGCCGCATCGACAAGCTCGATGTGACCTCCCAAGCCCGTAACGAAGGCACTGTCGTCAGCGTATCTGACGGCATCGTGCGGATTCACGGTCTGGCCGACGTAATGTACGGCGAGATGATCGAGTTTCCGGGCGGCGTCTACGGTATGGCCCTCAACCTGGAGCAAGACTCCGTAGGTGCCGTTGTATTGGGCGCGTACACCAGTCTGGCTGAAGGCATGAGCGCCAAGTGCACAGGCCGCATCCTCGAAGTTCCGGTTGGTAAGGAACTGCTGGGTCGCGTTGTCGACGCACTGGGTAACCCTGTTGACGGTAAAGGTCCACTGGGCAACACCGAGACCGACGCGGTCGAGAAAGTTGCTCCAGGCGTGATCTGGCGTAAGTCGGTAGACCAGCCTGTACAGACTGGCTACAAGGCTGTCGATGCCATGATCCCTGTCGGCCGTGGCCAGCGTGAGCTGATCATCGGTGACCGTCAGATCGGCAAGACCGCTCTGGCGATCGACGCGATCATCAACCAGAAAGACAGCGGCATTTTCTGCGTCTACGTAGCGATCGGTCAGAAACAATCGACCATCGCCAACGTGGTTCGCAAGCTGGAAGAAAACGGCGCCCTGGCCAACACGATCATCGTGGCTGCCAGTGCTTCGGAATCTCCTGCGCTGCAATTCCTGGCACCGTACTCCGGTTGCACCATGGGTGAATTCTTCCGCGACCGCGGTGAAGACGCGCTGATCGTTTATGACGATCTGTCCAAGCAAGCAGTGGCTTACCGCCAGATTTCCCTGCTGCTGCGCCGTCCACCAGGCCGTGAAGCCTACCCAGGCGACGTGTTCTATCTCCACTCCCGTCTGCTGGAGCGCGCATCCCGCGTATCCGAAGAGTACGTAGAGAAGTTCACCAACGGCGCAGTGACCGGCAAAACCGGTTCCCTGACCGCACTGCCGATCATCGAAACCCAGGCTGGCGACGTTTCCGCGTTCGTTCCGACCAACGTGATTTCCATCACCGACGGTCAGATCTTCCTGGAATCGGCCATGTTCAACTCCGGGATCCGTCCTGCTGTGAACGCCGGTGTTTCGGTATCCCGTGTGGGTGGTGCCGCTCAGACCAAGATCATCAAGAAGCTCTCCGGTGGTATCCGTACCGCTCTGGCTCAGTACCGTGAACTGGCGGCATTCGCCCAGTTCGCTTCTGACCTGGACGAAGCGACCCGTAAGCAACTTGAGCATGGTCAGCGCGTTACCGAGCTGATGAAGCAGAAGCAATACGCGCCAATGTCGATCGCTGACATGTCGCTGTCGCTGTATGCCGCTGAGCGTGGGTTCCTGACTGACGTCGAAATCGCCAAGGTCGGCAGCTTTGAACAAGCGCTGATTGCTTACTTCAACCGAGATCATGCCGATTTGATGGCCAAGATCAACGTGAAGGGTGACTTCAATGACGAAATCGACGCTGGCCTGAAGGCCGGTATCGAGAAGTTCAAGGCCACCCAAACCTGGTAAGCCGCAGCGGGAGCCGCAAGGCTCCCGCTTGCTAACCTGATAGGTGTTACATGGCAGGCGCAAAAGAGATTCGCAGTAAGATTGCGAGCATCAAAAGCACGCAAAAAATTACCAGCGCCATGGAGAAAGTGGCGGTCAGCAAAATGCGCAAGGCACAAATGCGCATGGCTGCTAGCCGTCCTTATGCGGAGCGTATCCGCCAGGTAATTGGGCATCTGGCCAACGCCAACCCGGAATACCGCCACCCGTTCATGATCGACCGCGAAGTCAAGCGTGTGGGTTATGTGGTAGTGAGCAGTGACCGTGGTTTGTGCGGTGGTCTGAATACCAACCTGTTCAAGGCCCTGGTCAAGGACATGGCGGTAAACCGCGAAAACGGCGTCGAGATCGATCTGTGTGTTGTTGGTAGCAAGGGTGCGGCCTTTTTCCGCAACTTCGGCGGTAACGTCGTTGCAGCTATCAGCCACCTGGGTGAAGAGCCGTCGATCAATGACTTGATCGGCAGTGTGAAGGTGATGCTGGATGCGTACCTGGAAGGCCGGATTGACCGCCTGTCCGTGGTATCCAACAAGTTCATCAACACCATGACCCAGCAGCCAACCGTGGAGCAATTGATTCCACTGGTGGCGACCCCGGATCAGGAACTCAAGCACCACTGGGACTACCTCTACGAACCAGACGCCAAAGAGCTGCTTGACGGCTTGATGGTGCGCTACGTGGAGTCGCAGGTGTACCAGGCGGTGGTCGAGAACAACGCAGCTGAACAAGCGGCGCGGATGATCGCGATGAAAAACGCTACCGACAACGCCGGTGATCTGATCAGCGATTTGCAGCTGATCTACAACAAGGCGCGTCAGGCTGCGATCACCCAAGAGATCTCGGAAATCGTCGGCGGCGCTGCCGCGGTTTAACGGTTCAAATATTCAGAGGATCCAGCTATGAGTAGCGGACGTATCGTTCAAATCATCGGCGCCGTTATCGACGTGGAATTCCCACGCGACAGCGTACCGAGCATCTACAACGCGCTGAAAGTACAAGGCGCGGAAACTACCCTGGAAGTTCAGCAGCAACTGGGCGACGGCGTAGTTCGTACCATTGCGATGGGTTCCACCGAAGGCTTGAAGCGCGGTCTGGACGTTGTCGACACTGGCGCTGCCATCTCCGTACCGGTCGGTAAAGCGACCCTGGGCCGGATCATGGACGTACTGGGCAACCCGATTGACGAAGCTGGCCCGATCGCCACCGAAGAGCGCTGGGGCATTCACCGTCCAGCACCTTCGTTCGCCGAGCAAGCGGGCGGTAACGACCTGCTGGAAACCGGCATCAAGGTTATCGACCTGGTTTGCCCGTTCGCCAAGGGCGGTAAAGTCGGTCTGTTCGGTGGTGCCGGTGTAGGCAAGACCGTAAACATGATGGAACTGATCCGTAACATCGCCATCGAGCACAGCGGTTATTCCGTGTTCGCGGGTGTGGGTGAGCGTACTCGTGAGGGTAACGACTTCTACCACGAGATGAAGGATTCCAACGTTCTGGACAAAGTGGCACTGGTCTACGGTCAGATGAACGAGCCGCCGGGTAACCGTCTGCGCGTAGCACTGACTGGCCTGACCATGGCCGAGAAGTTCCGTGACGAAGGTAACGACGTTCTGCTGTTCGTCGACAACATCTACCGTTACACCCTGGCCGGTACTGAAGTATCCGCACTGCTGGGCCGTATGCCTTCGGCAGTAGGTTACCAGCCGACCCTGGCTGAAGAGATGGGCGTTCTGCAAGAACGTATCACTTCGACCAAGGAAGGTTCGATCACTTCGATCCAAGCGGTATACGTACCTGCGGATGACTTGACCGACCCATCGCCTGCGACCACCTTCGCCCACTTGGACGCCACCGTCGTACTGTCCCGTGACATCGCTTCCCTGGGTATCTACCCAGCGGTCGATCCACTCGACTCGACTTCGCGCCAGCTGGACCCGAACGTGATCGGCCAGGAGCACTACGACACCGCTCGCGGCGTTCAGTACGTGCTGCAGCGTTACAAAGAACTGAAGGACATCATTGCGATCCTGGGTATGGACGAGCTGTCGGAAGCCGACAAGCAGTTGGTAAACCGTGCTCGTAAGATCCAGCGTTTCTTGTCGCAGCCGTTCTTCGTGGCTGAAGTCTTCACCGGTGCCTCGGGTAAATACGTTTCCCTGAAAGACACCATTGCTGGCTTCAAAGGCATCCTCAACGGTGACTACGACCACCTGCCAGAACAAGCGTTCTACATGGTCGGCGGCATCGAAGAAGCGATCGAGAAAGCCAAGAAACTGTAATCCCAGCGCCCGGCAACGGGCGCTAATTTAGGTTGAGGCAATCAGATGGCTATGACAGTCCATTGCGATATCGTCAGTGCGGAAGGGGAAATCTTCTCCGGTCTGGTCGAGTTTGTAACAGCGCACGGCGTTCTGGGTGATCTTGGTATCGCCATGGGGCACGCGCCGCTGATTACCAGCTTGAAGCCAGGTCCGATCACGCTGACCAAGCAAGGCGGGGAACGTGAGGTGTTTTACATCTCCAGTGGTTTCCTTGAGGTTCAGCCGAACATGGTCAAGGTGCTTGCCGACACTGTGCAACGTGCTGGCGACCTGGATGAAGCCTCCGCTCAGGAAGCCGTCAAGGCTGCCGAGAAGGCCCTGCACGAAAAAGGCGCAGACTTCGACTACAGCGCTGCTGCAGTACGTCTGGCCGAGGCCGCAGCTCAGCTGCGTACTCTCCAGCAGATCCGCAAGAAGTAAGCGGCCTCGCCGTCATGCTTCATGTGTGATTGATTAAAAAGGGTAGCCTCGGCTACCCTTTTTCTTTTTTAGCAAAACACTTCTTTGGTCTGAAGCCGGACCGCCCAGGATTGGTAGCCATTCATGTCTCTTGAAATCGTCATTCTCGCCGCAGGCCAGGGCACTCGCATGCGTTCAGCCCTGCCCAAGGTGCTGCACCCGGTTGCTGGCAACTCCATGCTCGGCCATGTTATCCACAGCGCCCGGCAACTGGCGCCACAGCGTATCCACGTGGTGATTGGCCACGGTGCCGATGCGGTGCGTGAACGTCTGGCCGCCGACGACTTGAATTTCGTATTGCAGGACAAGCAACTGGGTACCGGTCATGCCACGGCGCAAGCCGTACCGTTCATCAAGGCTGACACCGTGCTGATCCTCTACGGTGATGTGCCGCTGATCGAAGTAGAAACCCTGCAGCGCCTGCTCAAACACGTGGTGCCTGGCCAGATGGGGCTGCTGACCGTCGAACTGGACGACCCGACCGGTTACGGCCGTATCGTGCGCAATGCCGACGGCAAGGTCACAGCCATCGTCGAGCACAAGGACGCCACTGAGGCCCAACGGGCAATTACCGAAGGCAACACCGGAATTCTCGCGGTGCCGGCGACTCATTTGGCGGACTGGATGAGTCGTCTGTCGAACAACAACGTCCAGGGTGAGTACTACCTCACCGACGTGATTGAAATGGCCGTCAATGATGGCCTGGTGGTCGCCACCGAGCAGCCCCACGACCCGATGGAAGTGCAGGGCGCCAACGATCGCAAGCAACTGGCGGAACTGGAGCGTCACTACCAACTACGTGAAGGCCGCCGCTTGATGGCTCAGGGCGTGACGCTGCGCGATCCGGCGCGTTTCGACGTACGCGGTGAGGTTACCGTGGGCCGCGACGTGCTGATCGATATCAACGTGATCCTCGAAGGCCGCGTGGTGATTGAAGATGACGTGGTCATCGGCCCGAACTGCGTGATCAAGGACAGCACCCTGCGCAAAGGCGTGGTGATCAAGGCTAACAGCCATATCGACGGTGCAGTGATGGGCGAGGGCAGCGATGCCGGGCCGTTCGCGCGGTTGCGTCCGGGTAGCGTGCTGGGAGCCAAGGCCCATGTGGGTAACTTTGTCGAACTGAAAAACGCCCACCTGGGCGAGGGCGCCAAGGCGGGTCACCTGACTTACCTGGGCGACGCCGTTATCGGTGCGCGCACCAACATCGGCGCAGGGACCATCACCTGCAACTACGATGGCGCCAACAAGCACCAGACCGTGCTGGGTGAAGATGTATTCATCGGCTCCAATAACTCGCTGGTTGCCCCTGTGAAGGTGGGTGATGGTGCCAGCACGGCTGCAGGCTCCACCATTAATCAGGATGTGGATAACTTGCAACTAGGTGTGGCCCGCGCCCGCCAGCGCAACATCGACGGTTGGAAACGCCCGGTCAAAATCAAAAAGACCTGAATTATCCACAACCTCATTAGCAACGCCATTCCATTGTGGGAGCGGGCTTGCTCGCGAAGACGGAGTGCCAGTCACTGAACGTGTATCTGATGCACCGCCTTCGCGAGCAAGCCCGCTCCCACATTGGATCTATGTTGTTTTCAAAAAAGTGCATCCGCCGCTTGACGATTTCCCGCCGATAGGTTTTGATTGCCTTCGTTATCTTTCGAAACGAAACTTATCATCACCATGTCGAAACGAAATACACCTCAACGACGCCACAACATCCTGGCTTTGCTCACCGAGCAGGGTGAAGTGAGCGTGGACGAATTGGCCAAGCGTTTCGAAACCTCCGAAGTGACCATCCGCAAGGACCTCGCCGCGCTGGAAAGCAACGGCCTGTTGCTGCGTCGCTACGGTGGTGCCATCACCATGCCCCAGGAACTGGTCGGCGATCCTGCCCAACCGATTTCTGTGCACAAGCGCGCCATCGCGCGGGCGGCGGTCAAACGCCTGCGTGAACATGCACGGATCATCATCGACAGCGGCAGCACCACCGCCGCGATGATTCCGGAACTGGGCCATCAGCCCGGCCTGGTGGTGATGACCAACTCCCTGCATGTGGCCAGTGCCCTGAGTGAGTTGGAACATGAGCCCGTGCTGTTGATGACTGGCGGTACCTGGGACCCGCACTCGGACTCGTTCCAGGGCCAGGTCGCTGAACAAGTGCTGCGCTCCTACGACTTCGACCAACTGTTCATCGGCGCCGACGGCATCGATCTGCAGCGCGGCACCACCACCTTCAATGAATTGCTGGGTTTGAGCCGCGTGATGGCCGAAGTTGCCCGCGAAGTGGTGGTGATGGTCGAGTCCGACAAGATTGGCCGCAAGATCCCCAACCTGGAACTGCCCTGGAGCAGCGTCCATACCCTTATTACTGATGATCGCCTGCCGCTTGAGGCCCGCGACCAGATTCAAGCCCGCGGCATTACGCTGATTTGCGCGGCAGTCATCTAGGAGAGAAACCATGTGTGGAATTGTAGGCGCAGTCGCTGAACGAAACGTTACCGCCATTTTGCTCGAAGGCCTCAAGCGCCTGGAATACCGTGGCTACGACAGTGCCGGTGTCGCGGTCTTCAGTAATGCTGGCAAGCTGGAGCGCATGCGCCGCCCAGGCAAGGTCAGCGAACTGGAGCAGGCCCTGGCCGGTGAGCCCCTGGCAGGCCGCCTGGGTATTGCCCACACCCGCTGGGCGACCCACGGCGCGCCGTGCGAACGCAATGCCCACCCGCACTTCTCCGGTGATATTGCGGTGGTGCACAACGGCATCATCGAGAACCACGAAGTGCTGCGCGAACAGCTCAAGGGCCTGGGCTACGTCTTTACCTCGGACACCGACACCGAAGTCATCGCCCACCTGCTCAACCACAAGCTCAAGGACCACAACGACCTGACCACCGCCCTCAAGGCCACGGTCAAGGAACTGCATGGCGCCTACGGCCTGGCCGTGATCAGCGCCAGCCAACCGGACCGTGTGGTTGCCGCCCGCAGTGGCAGCCCACTGGTGATCGGCCTGGGCCTGGGAGAGAACTTCCTGGCGTCCGATCAACTGGCCCTGCGCCAGGTCACCGACCGCTTCATGTACCTGGAAGAAGGTGATATCGCCGACATCCGCCGTGAAAGCGTGGCGATCTGGGACGTCAACGGCAATTCTGTCGAGCGCGAAGCCGTGCAGTACCGTGATGGCGCTGAAGCCGCCGACAAGGGTGAGTTCCGCCACTTCATGCTCAAGGAAATCCACGAGCAACCCTCCGTGGTGCAGCGCACCCTGGAAGGTCGCCTGAGCCAGAACCAAGTGCTGGTCAACGCCTTCGGCCCACAAGCCGCCGAGTTGTTCGCCAAAGTGCGCAATGTGCAGATCGTCGCCTGTGGCACCAGCTACCACGCCGGCATGGTCGCGCGTTACTGGCTGGAAGAGCTGGCCGGCATCCCGTGCCAGGTCGAAGTCGCCAGCGAGTTCCGCTACCGCAAGGTGGTGGTGCAGCCTGACACCCTGTTCGTGACCATCTCCCAGTCCGGCGAGACCGCCGACACGTTGGCCGCCCTGCGTAATGCCAAGGAGCTGGGCTACCTGGCGAGCCTGGCGATCTGCAACGTCAGCATCAGCTCCCTGGTGCGTGAGTCCGACCTGACCCTGCTGACCCAGGCCGGCCGCGAAATCGGCGTAGCCTCCACCAAGGCCTTCACCACCCAACTGGTGGGCCTGCTGCTGCTGACCCTGTCCCTGGGCCAGGTGCGCGGCACATTGGGCGCAGGCGTCGAAGCCACCCTGGTGGAAGAACTGCGCCGCCTGCCGACTCGCCTGGGCGAAGCCCTGGCTATGGATAGCACTGTAGAGAAAGTCGCGGAGCTGTTTGCCGACAAGAACCACACCCTGTTCCTCGGCCGTGGCGCACAGTACCCCGTGGCGATGGAAGGCTCCCTGAAACTCAAGGAAATCTCCTATATCCACGCCGAAGCCTACCCGGCCGGTGAACTCAAGCACGGCCCATTGGCCCTGGTGGACGACGACATGCCGGTGGTCACCGTTGCGCCGAACAATGAACTGCTGGAGAAGCTCAAGTCCAACCTGCAGGAAGTTCGCGCCCGTGGCGGCCAATTGATCGTATTCGCCGATGAAAAGGCCGGCATGACCAATGGTGAAGGCACCCACGTCATCAACATGCCGCACATCCACGACACCCTGTCACCGATCCTCTACACCATCCCGCTGCAATTGCTGTCGTACTACGTGGCCGTGCTCAAGGGCACCGACGTTGACCAGCCGCGTAACCTGGCCAAGTCGGTGACGGTTGAGTAACGTCTATCGGGAATGAGAAAGGGTGGTGGCTACTAACAATAAAGATTGACACTTAACAATAAAGATTGACACGCCGTAACATAGATTGACACAAGGCCGAAACCCCCGTATTTACGGGGTTTTCCATTTTTTGGCTGAGCCATCGGTCTAGATTCTCCGCTTCGTTCCGCTCCGGGAGTAGGCTAAAGAGGGCTGTACCATGAACAGGTGGTGGGCGATTTTTTCCTATAACTATTTTTCAGGGCGAGGAGAGGCGGTCCCGGCGGACGAAGGAGGTAGCATTGCGCGGTCGTAGGTTTTCGTCTGAGACAGATATTCAGCGGCATATTTCGAATGGATTCGGTAGCGGAGCTGGTGCCAGTTATCTGCCGTGGCTGCGCGTCCAAGACGTGCCTTCCAGAGGACGCTCCCACAAGATCCAAGGTGTGAAGATCGATCGCCTCCATCACCTCTTTTCCGACCTAGAGCGCGCCTATTTTTTGGTATGTGAATTTTCGGAAAATGTTGTGGATATACGCGAGCAGTATCCATTGCTACCGCGAGAAAGTGCTCAAGCAATCGCGAGCTCTATGGGAGTGCGATACCCGAAGTATCCGAAGACAGTGCTTCCTTACGTTATGACCACGGATTTTTTATTAACGATAAAAAAGCCCGATGGCAGCTTTAAATCCGTAGCCAGAACAATTAAATACCGCACTGACCTCGAAGGCAAAAAAGCCAGGAGGACGTTGGAAAAATTTGAGATCGAAAAGCGTTTCTGGACTGGCCAACACGTTGATTGGGCCATTGTCACTGAAGAAATGTTCAGCCCCGATTTGATCAAGAATTTAGGCTTACTCAGGAAGTTCGCTCAACTGCCGCGCGCCTTGGCAGAGCCATCATTACACACAGATTTTCTGGGGCACTTAGCGAGCTGTCGTCCCTACCCGTGGAGTACTGCTGAATCTCTGCGAAAGATTGCCGCACGTTTATTTATCTCCTATCAAGACTCTCGGGCTTTATATCATCACCTGATATGGGCTAAGTCGATCAAGGTAGATTTGGTTGGTACTCCCATTCAAATGACTGCGCCACTACCAACATTTGAAATCATTGAGAAACCAATGAAAATTTCACTGACGGCGGAGGGCCTATCATGAAAGTCCAAGTCAATGATTGTTTCGAACCGCTTACTGAGTTTTCCGTCGTGCCGGGCTTCGTTAGGGTCTTGTACCTCAATGAGCGATACGATGCGGTCGTTTTGATCCAATTAACGGATCCGCCCCGCCAGCCGATTGGTTTAGGCCTGGAGGAGCTTCGCGGATCCGTCATTGCAGGTGATACGAAGCTAGCCAAGGTCGTTACGCCTGAGTTTCTCTTAGTGTTAGAGGATGACTTGGATGAGAAAAAGAAGCGGGAAAGGGATGAAAAGTGGAACATCATCGCACCCCTGATCGACTCAGATTATCCAGGTCAGATATTCGCTCCTGGTGAGATGGGTCAAATGGTCGGCGCTAGAGCTGTTGAGCTCGGTATACAGCGCAAGAGCATCTATCGACTTCTGTACCGTTACTGGATCAATGGCCAAGTTCGAAATGCGCTCTTGAAAAACTATGCGGGCGTCGGAGTTCCTGAGCGCAAGTATGATCCCGCAAAGCCCCCAGGTAGGAAGCCAAGGTATCAAGGTATTGCCGTTTCACCGACCAAGGTTATCGATGCCGTGGATAAGCGCTGTATCCGTATCGGCTACTCGTTATTTGTCGGGGATAAGACTTCTACGATAACCAACGCCTATGTTGAGATGCTCAGGAGGTTCTATACCGCGAAAGACCTGTCGAAAAATCCAGAATCAGGCGGTCGTTTGCTACCCGAATCGGAAATTCCTTCCTTTAGACAGTTCGATTATTGGGGAAAGCAATATTTCGACGAGGTTGAAACTGAACGTGGCCGTAAGGGAATGCGTAAGTGGCTAAAAGATTGCCGCCCCCTTTCTGGAACCGTCCGTGACTGGCTTCGTGGCCCCTGCCATCAGTTTGAGATCGATGCCACCATTGCGGACATTTATCTCGTGAACGGATACTCCAGGCGAATGCTCATTGGACGGCCGGTTGTGTACGTCGTCATTGATAGCTTTTCCGGCATGATCGTCGGTCTCTACATCGGATTAGAGGGCCCGAGTTGGAACGGAGCCAGGCAAGCGCTTTTCAACGCTTTCACTTCGAAGGTTGAGTTTTGCGCTACCAATGGGGTCACAATCGATTCAGGGGAATGGGCCTGTCATCACCTCCCACATCACATCTACGCTGATCGAGGCGAGATGTTGGGGAAAGCAGCTGAGGGTCTTGCCACTGGCCTGAATATCGAGCTGGGAATCGCTCCGCCTTACCGCCCTGACTGGAAGTCGATGGTTGAGAGCCGGTTCGGTATCCTGAACAACCTGACAGGCATCAGGTGGCTTCCTGGTGGTGTAGCTGCTAGGGAGAAGGAACGTGGCGAGCGAGATTACCGACTCGATGCAACGCTGAGCATTAAAGAGTTCACCAAGATTATCATCCAGTGTGTCCTTCACTATAACCGCTTCAACAGGCAGCCCGACAGGCTCACTCAAGAGATGATGAACGACGGTGTCGATCCGACGCCGTCAGGTATCTGGACTTGGGCATTAGAAAATGGTCATGTCGAACCAAACAATCATCCCGACGAGCTGGTCTATCTCCATTTGCTTCCGCGCGAGCAAGCGACGGTGCAAAAGGGTGGTGTGCTATTCCGAGGGATGCACTATGTCTGTGATGTAGCGATCGAGAACAACTGGTTTGCGAAGGCCCGTAGCCGCGGGGTTTGGTCGATAGAGTGTTGGTATGACCCAAATTCCTCAGCACATATCTGGATTCGGGGAGACAACAAACAGTTCATCCGTTGCGATTTGCGTAAGTCTGATAGCAAGTATGCTGGTTATCGATCCGATGAGATTTTCGATCTGCTCGAAGCTTACCGCCAGACTCCACCGACTCATAAACGCGCTGAGTTGGAGAGTCGGATTTCGCTGCTGGAGGAAGTTAATCAAGTCGTCAGCGGTGCGATCGCTGAGCGAAATGATGAGCCAGCGCCTGCGACCAAAGCTGAGATGATTGGAAATATTCGTGAGAATCGCGCCGTTGAGCGCCTCAAGGAGCGTGAGACCGCCCATGTGCCAGAGGGTGTAAGGATTGAATCGCCTGTGCTCAAGACAGAGATCTCCCAAGATCGCTCAGAAAACTTTGCCGGCCCTCGCAGCGCTCAGGTTATCGATATGCTCAAACGCCTGCGCCCAGGACAAAACTCATGAAAGGCGCCCAAGTTTTCGCAAGCTACACGAAGCAGGCGATAGCGGACTACGCGGGAAATCCACTCATCGAAGCGCTGCCACCGATCTTCTCAGAAGAGGTGGCAATGCAACTAATCTCGAACTTCCCCCGTCCTGTTGATCCAGAAGAGCTGACCCTCGACCGATCGACTCGGGTTCACTGCATCGACCGGTTGAGAACGGTGGTCCAGCCTTTGTTGGTCCACATGGATCTGGAGTCCGTATTTTCATTGCTGGTACGACGTGGGTACGTCGGACGCAACCCGACCTCTCCAGACACTGTCAGACATCTTCACTCACTTTCGGGCGCACAGCGCTACCACGATGGATTTAAGTCCACTGCCGAAACGTTCAGTCTGGTTGGCCTTAGTGGCATTGGAAAGTCCACCGCACTCGAAGCCATTTTGAGTCTCTACCCTCAAACGATTCGCCACGAGCGTTATGAAGGAAAGCAGTTCGTTCATACCCAGATCACCTGGCTCAAGCTTGACTGCCCCCGAGATGGTTCGCTGGCAGGCTTCTGTCAGCAATTTTTCTATGCGGTCGGGCGAGCTTTAGGTGATGAGGATTACTACAAGCGGTATAGGGCTCGGAACATCAATGACTCGTTGCAACAAATGGAACAGGTTGCGAGTACATTTTTCATCGGAGCTTTGCTGATCGACGAACTTCAGAACCTGCACCTCGCGAAAACTGGGGGCAAGGACAACATGCTGAATTTCTTCCTCCATCTAGTGAACAACATCGGAATTCCTGTGGTGTTCATCGGGACAAATTCGATGATCAGCCTATTTTCGGACGTCATGCGCAACGCAAGGCGTTGCTGCGGCGTCGGGGTACTCGAATTTAAACGTTTTGAGAAGGACGATGACGAGTGGCGCATGCTTGTTGAAAACCTCTGGAGCTATCAGTGGTACCAGCAGCCGGTCGAACTGACAGAGGATGTGTTTGATGCGCTGTATGAGCATACACAAGGGGTCACCGACTTTTTGGTGAAGCTTTTGGTGCTCAGTCAAAGGTATGCGATCCAGAGTGGTTCGGAATGCGTTACCGCCGAGACAATTGCGTTGGTGAGCAACACCAAGATGCAGATATTGAAGCCAGCTTTGTCCGCTCTGCGAAGCCGAGATCCGAAACGGATGCGGCAGTTCGATGATTTGCTTCCGATTGAAGACCAACTAAGCGACATGATGGCGTTCGATGGTGTGGCTCGGCCGGAGCGACTGGCATTGCTGCGCAGTGTCATCAGTCGCAGCGACAATAGTGCTACCAAACCTAATGTGGCGGCCGTTAACCAAGTCAAATCGCAGTCACCTGCGGCGGTGGCGGTTGAGACCTCAGAGGCACAGGCGCTAAGTGAAAGTGAAGACTCCATTGAGGCGTTGAAGAGCGCCGGTTGGATAAGCAGTGATCTCTTTGAGTTTTCTCCGTTGTATCGGAAGGGGTGAATTAAGGGTGACGAAATGGGGCTCAAATTCCATTTCTTTCCGGCCGTTTTCCACGATGAGACGCTTCACAGCGTTCTCTCAAGATACGCCCGGCTCTGTGGCGTACGTAGTTGCGCAGCAGTTTTCGATGGAGCGCAGTCCGCGAAATGCTTTTCGCAGAACGTTGCTTTTCCATGTCGACTAGCTGAGCTTGTCGAGGCGCTGCCGTGTGATACAGGCTTATCGCTAGCCGCTGTTATAAAGCGCCATACGCAACTGCCCTACTACGAACCTTTTTTGACCCCGCAACAGGTGGACGACGCCAATATCTTGATGGCGGGAAACGGCAAGGGGTTGATGCTAAGGTTGGGGTTAATCGCGAGCCGACTCGAGTTTGCTTCGAGAGTGCGATTTTGCTTCGACTGTGTCCAACAGGACATGGCCTGTGTGGGAGCAGCGTACTGGCACCGTGTGCATCAGCTTCCAGGCGTTTTGATCTGTCCCCACCATGGAACCCCGTTGAGGTTCCTTGATTACCGCTGGTTGAGCAGAAACTCTCGAAGAATGCATTTACCGGACGATGAGGACGTTCAGTCTCACTCCATTTCGCTAGACATCCCTCAAAATCTACAAAGTGCTCTGCAAGAAATAGCGCAGCGTTCGATGCAGGTGCTTGAGACCGATGTTCCGCCATTATGTCCTGATGCGATTCGCTCGGTGTTTCTGGATAGCGCTATTGCCTTGAAAATGGCTTCCGATACTGGTCGGCTGCACTTAGGCATTTTGGCGCGACACATGTCTGCGTTCTTTGAGGCGCTCCCCTCCTCAGGGGAATACTCGATACTGAGCAAGTCGTCTGCGGATATACCGGCGGCCTGGATTGTGAAGCTTTTGCGTAAGCCGAGGGGCACCCATCATCCGCTGAAATTCATCCTGCTGGCCTGTGCGCTCAAGGTCGATATGGAAAGGATACTGCGGCCAAACGGGCCTATTACCGAGTCGCTTAGTCGAACAGCCAATAGCGAAACTCCTGGTGGACGAGCTGCCAACAGATCTCCAACCAATCGCTCAAGCACCAATGAGTATATGAGTGAGGCATCTGAAACGATCTGGACGCTGGCGCTCATGGGGGCTAACGCTAAGACCATAGCGTCAGAAACAAGGAGCTCGGTTACATGCGTCTACCGAATGATACGCGCGATTTCGTATGGACCTGACCTATGGAAAGAGGCGAGGCTTTCGAAACTGCTGGTTGATAGGAGGAACCGATTTGACGGGGAATACAGAGCTCGCCTAGCTCATGAGTGTCGAGATTATGTGTGGCTTCATCGAAACGATCGGCAATGGCTGTCCGAGCTTACACAAGAGCCAGGAAAAGCCCACAGACCGCGCGGACAGCAGGCAGAAAGATTCAAAGACCTCGACCTTGACCTTGCCAACGAAGTGGTTCAATGCGCTGAAATGTTACGAGCGCTTCCAGGTAAACCTGTCCGCATCTCACGGACAAAAATAGGCAGAGAGCTTCATGTGTTATCTAGGTTTGAAAAGCAGCTCAACAAGCTGCCGCACTGTGCGGCTGCACTGGCAGCCGAATGCGAAACCCTTGATGCATTCCATCGGCGGCGCCTGAGCTGGGCCGAGCGGAAGCTAAAACTTGACGGCAAGCCAATCACTCAATCAGCGCTGTATCGAACAGCGTGTCTCAGAAAACTCCAAATATGAGTGAAGGCACCCTGATCCGCGTATGAATATTGCTCTGTAACGCCGTCGGCACAAGCCTCTATATATATGAGCTGTGCGTGGATTCGATGTGTGAATTTTGACGAGGCGTGCAGTGAAAGTATTTATATGTGTGGTGTATTGTATTTTGACTTTGGCGTAAAAACTGCTGTTTTCTAATAAAACAGTTGCTGGCTGTTCGCTACTGTATGGCGTTCATTTTTAAAATCCTTACCCGGGTACACGGTGATATGTGATAAAAGAACACCATCCACAGGACTCGCGTCCTACCAGACCCACGCTAGAAAGTCGGCTACTCATGTCCAGTATTCTGTTTTTCCCAATGTCTATGCCAGACGAGACACTATTATCTCGTATTACGAGATACCATTTTTTGTCCGGAAACAAAACCGAGGCAGAAACTTTCCGTGATCTTTTTGGCGTTGCGCCATTCCAACTATCTATCATACCAAAGCAATTAGAAAACCTTGCTTCTCGATTGCCGGGAGTTAAAGAAGGCAACTTGGCTGAGTTGCTTGAGATTAACACTACGTTCCCAGCCTACAAACCTTTTATAGGATTATCAAAAGAATCCTCTAAGGAATTTGACAAGGTTTTATCTGATGTCGCTCGAGTGCCTAGGAGAGAAGGTACGAGGAATAGCAGAGCTAAAATTTGCTTGGCCTGTGTGCAGGCCGACCTCATAGAGTGTGGCTACGCATATTGGCACCGAGCTCATCATGTACCGGGCGTTACAGCGTGCTGGCGACACGGTGAAGAACTTCTTAAATCTTGCCCTAATTGCTCTCACCCTTTCTATCGTAAAAACCGATTGTTACCGGGGTTGACCGATGATTGTGCTTGCGGGTGGAACGCTGTTAAACCTACGAACCGCTCACTCGCCTCAAATGAAGAGCGCGAGTTTGCAGTTTTTGTAAATGATATTCTGCAACGCAATCTGCCATCGATAGAATATACGGTTTTGGCTGCTTGTTATCGGCGTCAAGCAAAGAAGCAAGGGTTTGTTCATGGGAACCTAATTGGCACAGCTAAATTATTTAGCAGTATTCGTGATAAGTTCAGCGATGAAATTATTTCGAAAATTGATTTGGCATACGCAGCTGGAATTCGAAGTCAATGGATTAGGCTATCGACAACAAGAGGTCAAATTGATATGCCGTTGGCAAGGCATCTTTTAATATCTCTCCATCTTTTTGGATGTGCAGAAAAGTTTGAGAAATGCTTGGCAGAAGAGTCTCTACTTGCTAGCTCGGCAAACCCGACGGTCCGTCTTAAAGAGAAAACTTTGCCAGAACATAAGAAAAAGGCTTATCGAGAAAAAATCTCAATGCTACTTGAAGTGAAGCCAGGCATTGGTATGGACTATCTTTGGGTAAGTGCTTATCAAGTAACCCGTTGGCTCAACGAAAACGATAAGGACTGGTTGTTGAGTAAAATTACAGGGAACTTAATGCAGAAGAGTAGTGTCGAGCCGGTGGTAAATGATGAGGACGAAAAATACGCAACTATTCTTATAGAGGGCGTTGAGAACTTGTACCGCATCACCCAAAAACAGGTGCGAGTAAATATCAGTAACATGCTTGCACTTTTGCCGCGAAAAGTAAGTAGGGAGCGTGCGACTCGTAAGTCTTTCCCATTGCTGTCAGCTCAACTTGAACTTCATCTTGAGTCTCTTTGGCATTTTAGGTTACGGAGATTTATATGGACGATGTCGGAGATCGCGAGGCTTAAGTTACCCCCAAACAACTCCAGCTTGAGATTATTGACAACAGTGCCTCATGTGGCCTGCCAGGCTCTCATAAATCACTTCGAGTGGGATTTAGACAGCATGGTTAAGGACGGCATTAAGGTTGACGTTATGCTTAGAAATACCGGTGTCTCGCGGCAATGGGAAGGGCCACCAGGTTATGATATTCCCATGGGTGGCAATGCATACATGGAGATGATCGCGTCCAATTCAAAGCTCCAGTAGATATTTTTATGGCGTGGCGCAGTTGCTCTGGATCCGGTGATTTTTGTGGCTTATTGCTGGGCGTTGGATGTCATTGTTAATACCGACGCCTATTGCGTATTGATCGGGCATTGGATGTGCACCGATAGCAGCGGTTTACGCATATACGGGATTTATGCCGCAGAAGCAGATATCGCTCACGTACCGCAGACACCGGCATCTATTTTGACGTCGGATTCAAGCATGAGCAATGGCATAAATCAGACCATAGCTAAAGGGCTAAACGTTAGCTTTTTGAACGAGCCCCATGAAAGACAGGACACCGTTTCCCCCTTACGATA
>NZ_AOHN01000005.1:0-230736 GCF_000510915.2 Pseudomonas sp. FH4
GAGGCTGCTAGCTGAAACTGTCCAACTTTTCGGGGGCAGTCCAAAATGTGGGAGCCGGGCTTGCCCGCGATCCGCCGCAGGCGACCTTACACTCTCAATCCCTGGGAATCAGCGCCCCCGGAACCTGGATCACCCGGCTCGCCAGCCAATGCCCAGCCAAGGCTGCCTCTTGCGGCGAACCACCGCGCAGCCGGCTGGCCAGGTACGCCGCGCTGAACGAATCCCCCGCCGCCGTGGTGTCCACCACCTGCTCGACCACCACCGCCGGCACCGCGAAACGTTCAGCGCCACAACGAATCAGACAATCATCCGCCCCGCGCTTGAGCACCACTTCACTGATGTCCGGGTAGGCGGCGAACACCTGCTCGCTGTCGACATAGCCAAACAAGGCCCGTTCATCGTCCTCGGTGAGCAAGGCCATATCCACATGGGCAAGCACCTGCCGATAGGCCGCGCGAGCAGCTTCGACACCGGCCCACAGACGTGGACGGTAGTTATTGTCGAACACCACCCGAGCACCGCGCTGGCGGGCTTCAACCAAGACCGCCAACAGGCGTTCGCGCCCTGTTTCGCCCAATACAGCCAGGGTAATACCGCTGAAATACAACACGTCATAACTCGGCAAGGCAGCTAGAATCGGTTCGGCCGCAGGCGTGGTGAAACAGTCGCGCACCGCCGCTTCGTTGCGCCAGTAGAGAAACTTACGCTCACCGCTGGCATCGGTCTGGATGCAATACAAACCCGGCAGGCGCCCCGGCAGACGCTGGACCTGTTCCAGGCCCAGACCTTCAGCGGCCCATTGCTGGCACATGGCATCACTGAAACTGTCATCGCCCAGGGCGGTGACGTAGTCCACCGTGCTGTGTGCGCCGAGTTCGCGGCGCAGGTAGACGGCGGTGTTCAAGGTATCGCCGCCGAAGCTCTGTTGCAGGCTGCCGTCGGCGCGGTGTTGCAATTCGATCATGCATTCGCCGATCAGGGCGATGCGGGGGATTGGCTTCATGTCACAGATCTCCAAATACACCTCCACTGTAGGAGCGAGCTTGCTCGCGAAAAACTCAAGATCGCCACGGGTTGTCAGATAGCCAGCGCTATCGTTGACGATTTTCGCGAGCAAGCTCGCTCCTACGGTGGGCCGCGGTCTAGAAGCAGGTGCGCAGCGACTCAACCACCTGCAACTGCTCATCCACCAGGCACCCCACCTGCCACTTGTCGAAGGTCAGGCACGGGTGCGAGGTGCCAAAGGAGATGATGTCGCCAATGCGCAGCTCAACCCCCTCCGCCACACTCATGAACGCATGCTGGTCCATCACCGCCGTGACCTTGCAGCCACTCACATCATCGCCCGCCGCCGGCAGCACGCCGGCCTTGTAGCGTTTGAGCGGCACCGGCAAGCCGGCGTCATAGGCCACGTCACGCTTGCCCAGGGCAATCACCGCAAACCCCGGCTGCGGCAACGACTGCACATGAGCCCAGACTTCCAGGGCCGGGCGCAAGCCTTCGCTGAGGTCGCTGCGCCGGTCGAGTACACAGCATTGCGCCTCCTTGTAGATGCCATGGTCGTGGGCCACATAGCTGCCAGGGCGCAGCACGCTGAGGAAACGCCCCTCGGCATTTTGCGCGGCGAAGGACTCGGCGATCAGGTCATACCAGGCCGAACCCGAAGCCGTGATGATCGGCTTGCCCAGGTCGAAGGCACCGCTGTTCTGCATATCCACCGCCAGGCGTACCAGGGACGCGGCAAACTCGCGGATACCACGGATGGCATGCTCGCCATGGATCACCCCTTCGTAACCTTCGATACCCGTGAGCGCCAGGGCCGGCTGGGCCTTGATCGCCCGTGCCAGGTCCAGCACCTCTTGCTCGCTGCGACAGCCACAGCGCCCGCCGACCACACCGTACTCGATCATCACGTTCAGGCGCAGGCCACGGGCAGCGAAGAACGCACCGAGGTCAGCCACGTTGTCCGGGTGGTCGACCATGCAATGGAAGTCAAAACCCGGGTCAGCCAACAGCTCGGCGATCAACGCCATGTTCGGTGCGCCCACCAATTGGTTGGCCATCAACACCCGACGCACCCCGCCGGCATAGGCCGCGCGAGTCTGTACTGCCGTGGCCAGGGTGATGCCCCAGGCGCCTTGCGCCAACTGACGCTCAAACAGCGCCGGCATCATGCTGGTCTTGCCATGGGGCGCCAGTTGCGCGCCGCTTTTGCTGACAAAGTCCTGCATCCAGCGAATGTTGTGTTCCAGTGCAGCACGGTGCAGCACCAGGGCTGGCAGGCTGACGTCGCGCACCAGGTGGGCACCGCTGGCAGCAGCGCCTTTTTCAACAGCATTGAAGGCAGACATGGGGTTACTCCGTTTTGCTATTCGTTGATGCGCCGGGCCAGATTGTTGGCGCTTTCGATCAGCACCCGGCGATAGTCGTTGTAGTTGTTCTTGGCGTCGGCCCGTGGAGCGACGATGCACAGGGTCGCAATGGCGATACCCTGGGCATCGCGTACCGGGGCGGCAAAGCAGTGGGTAAAGGTGTCGGCGACGCTGTCGAAGGAGAAAAAACCATCGACCGTGGCCTGGCGGATTTGCCCGAGGAAAGTCTCCAGGGGCAGGCGCTGGCCGTCCGGCAGGATGAAGTCATCGTGGTCGATCAAGTCGATAATCTGCTGGTCGCTCAAGTGCCCAAGTAACAGGCGCCCGGAAGCCGTCCAGGGGATTGGCGCGTTCTCACCGATGTCCGAGGAAATGCGGAAATGCCGCTCGCCCTCGCGCATCAGCGCCACCGTGTATTTACGCCCGTTGAGCAGGCACATCTGCGCCGTTTCATGGGTCTGGCTGACGATCTCCTGCAGGGCGTGATCGGCCTCGCGGGTCAGGTCGAAATGACGCAAGTGGGCCTGCCCGAGGAAGTACAGCTGACGGCCCAGGTAGACGTGGCCGTCCTTGCCCACCGCTTCGAGAATCCGCCGCTCCAATAGGGACGCGACCAGCTCATAGACCGTAGACTTGGGGCTGCCGATGCCGCTGGCGATATCGTTGGGGCGCAGGGGCTGGCCGACTTCCTTGAGAAAATCGAGGATATCGAACGCTCGGTCGAGGCCTTTGGCGCGGCGTTTGATGGTGTCTTCGGTCATGGCAGTCTTCGGTCCGGAAATCATAGGGCTTGCACCCAATCCCCTGTGGGATTGGATTTGAGTGGTCTTCAGATCGAGCATTTAGCCTTTTTTCTTGTAGGCCACGCAATCGATCTCAACCTTGCAATCGACCATCATGTTAGCCTGCACACAAGCCCGTGCCGGGGCATGTTCGGGGGTGAAGTATTCGCCGAACACCTTGTTGAAACTCCAGAAATCCCGTGGATCTTCCAGCCATACACCGACACGCACCACGTCTTCAAGACCATAACCGGCCTCTTCCAGGATCGCGACGACGTTCTTCATGGTCTGGTGGGTCTGCTCGACAATCCCGCCATTGATGATTTCGCCCTCCACCGCCGGCACCTGCCCGGACACATACAACCAGCCATCCGCTTCCACCGCGCGGGCAAACGGGCGGGGTTGGCCGCCACCTGCAGTGCTGCCAGCGCCGTAACGAGTAATGCTCATAAAGTTGCTCCTTGATTAAAAACGAATATTTTTCAGAAATTCCGCCAAGCGCGGTGATTGCGGGCGCTCGAAGATAGCCTTCGGCGGCCCCTGCTCTTCAATCCGGCCCTGGTTCATAAATACGATGTTGTCCGAGACCTCGTAGGCAAAGCGCATTTCATGGGTCACCAGCAGCATGGTCATGCCCTCTTGCGCCAGGTTCTTGATCACACTGAGCACTTCACCCACCAACTCCGGGTCCAGCGCCGAGGTCACTTCGTCGAACAGCATCAGGCTCGGGTTCATCGCAATCGCCCGGGCAATTGCCACGCGTTGCTGCTGGCCGCCAGACAACTGACCGGGGAAGTGGTTGCGCCGTTCCAGGAGGCCGACGCGCTCCAGCCATTTTTCTGCCAGGGCCACCGCTTCGTCCTTGCCCATGTGCTTGACCTTGAGCAGGCCCAGGGTAACGTTCTGCAACGCGGTCAGATGAGGGAACAGGTTGAATTGCTGGAACGCCATGCCGGTCATCGCGCGATGTTGGGCGATGACCTTTTCCGGATGGCGCACGCGTTTGCCGGCGACATCGCGGTAACCGATGGACTCACCGTCGAGGGTGATCTGCCCACCCTGGAACTCTTCCAGCAGGTTGACGCAACGCAGCAGTGTGGTCTTGCCCGAGCCGCTGGAGCCGATCAACGTCACGACGTTGCCACGTTGCAGCGACAGATCGACGCCCTTGAGTACTTCCACCGCGCCATATTGCTTGCGCAGGCCGCTGATGTTGAGCAATGGTTGATTCATGGCAAGGCCACCCGCTTTTCAATGTAGCGCCCGAATAACTCGATGGCGTAGTTGATGACAAAGAACAGAAACCCGGCGAACAGGTAGAACTCCAGGGTCATGAAGGTCCGCGCGATGACTTGCTGGGTACTCAACAGCAATTCGGCAACGCCGATCACCGACAACAGGGTCGAGGCCTTGACGATCTCAGTGGAGGAATTGACCCAGGTCGGCAAAATCTGCCGCAGCGCCTGGGGCAACAACACATACCCCAGGGACTGGTAGAAGGTCAGCCCGATGGCCTTGCCGGCCTCCAGTTGCCCACGGGGAATGGCTTGCAGCGCACCGCGCACAATCTCGGCGACATGGGAGCCGCAAAACAGCGTCAGGCCCAGGGCGCCGGCCTGGAACGCACTGATCTGCCAGCCGAGCGCCGGCGCCATGTAGAAACAGGCCAGCACCAACACAAACACCGGGGTACCCCGGATCAGGTCGACGTACAGGCGAAACGGCGCGCGCATCCAGAACTTGCCGTAGGTCAGCACCAGCCCGGCGACGATGCCGATCAGGGTGCCGAAGATAATCGCCAGCACCGAGCAATACACGCTGGTCTGGAACCCAGTCCAGAGGGTTTCCCGGGCGATCCACAACTCATGCAGCCAATACATGGAAAACCCCTCTTATCGACGGATCGCCAAACGCTGCTCCAGGTAACGCAGCAGCATGGCGATGAGGTAACAGGCAGCCACATAGAGCGCAGTCGTCACCAGCCAGGTTTCAATCACCCGGTAGCTTTCGACGTTGATCTTGCGGGCGTAATAGGTCAGCTCCGGCACGGCAATCGCGGCCGCCAGGGAGGTGTCCTTGAACAGCGAGATAAAGTTGTTCGACAGGGCCGGCAGCACATTGCGCAGCATTACTGGCACGGTGATATAGGCGCGGATCTGCCACTCACCCAGGCCAATCGCCAGGCCTGCCTCGCGCAAGCCCTTGGGAATATTCAACAGGCCGGCACGGAACACTTCGGTCAGGTAGGCGCCGGCGTACAACGACAGGGTGATGATGAACGAGGGGATCTTGTCCAGGCGGATGCCCAGGCTGGGCAAGGCGAAATAGATCAACAGGATCAGCACCAGGATCGGCGTGTTGCGCACCACCGTCACATACACCGAGGCCAGGATGCGTAACGCGCGGTGTTTGGACAGCATGGCAAAGGCCATCAACAGGCCAATCACGCAGCCGATGGCAATCGACAGCAAGGCCAGTTGCAGGCCCAGGCCGAGCCCCACCAGCAAGGTGTCGAAATCACGCCATACCGCGGCAAAATTCAACTGATAGTTCATGGTCGGCAATACCTTGACCGGGGCGCCAGCAACGACGCCCCGCGCTCACAATTCATTTGAACTCGACGGGAAAACCAATCGCCGGGGTCGGCAGATCGACACCAAACCACTGTTTGAACGACGCTGCGTAGGTCGGGAACTCCACGCCGGTCATGGCTTCATGCAGGGCCGTGTTGACGAAATTCAGCCAGTCCTGGTCGCCACGCTTGACCGCACACGCATAGGTTTGCGGGCTCCAGGCGTAGGTAGGGCTACGGTAGCGACCGGGGTTCTGCACCATCAGGTACTTGACCGAAGACTGGTCGGTGGCGGCGGTGTCGGCACGCCCGGAGTTCACGGCCTGGTACATCAGGTCGACGCTGTCGTACTGGTCGACCTTGGCCTTGGGCAGTGCCTGGTGTACCAGTTCTTCGGCGTAGACGTTTTGCAGCACGGCCACGATGACGTCGTCGCCCGCCGCTTGCAGGTCTTCGATTTCCTTGTACTTGCTGTTGGCCGGCAACAGCAGGCCGACGCCTTCGCGGTAGTACGGCAAGGTGAACGCCACTTGCTGCGCGCGGCTGGCGGTAACGGTAATGAACTGGCAGCTCATATCGACTTTGTTGGTCAGCAGGTTGGGAATCCGCGCATCGGATGACTGCACCACAAACTCGACTTTGCTCGGGTCGTTGAACAGGCCCTTGGCGACGATGCGCCCGATATCGATATCAAAACCCTGCAACTTGCCATCCGCTCCCTGGAAGTGCCACGGCGCATTGGTACTGCCTGTACCGACGATCAGGTGCCCACGGGAGAGCACGCTGTCGAGTTTGCCGTCTGCCGCCTGCACCAGGCCTGCAAAAGACGCCTGCGCGGCGAAGAGAAAAACACACGCTTTGAACACGGAAGGTCGGTGATGCATGACAAGCACTCCAGGAGTTGTGTATTCCGCTATACCGGAACTTTGTATGTAACAACGGAATAGACAGCAGAAAGTGTGCCACAGCCAGTAACAGAAAAATATCGATGCCTTGAATCAGTTTTAAATCAGTCAGATACGCAGGGATCGACGACACAACATTGCGCAAGCTTCGGCAGGCAGATTGCTACCGTGCGCCCCAACCGAAGGTGGAAGGTTCTATTTGAGTGCGCATTTGCACACATCAGAGGCGCTACCTGTGAACTCTGACAGTAGACCCGCTCACCCGCCTCGCTTAGCGTTCAGGACACAGCCATGGGCATAAAGGAAGCTTGTCATGGGGTTGATCACCACGGTAATCGACGACGCGGATGCGTATAGAAGTGCGCTGGAGACCCAACGCACGGTATTCATGCTCTTTGTATCGCCCCAGTGCCCGGCATGCGGTGCGGCCAAGCCACTGTTCAGCAAAGTGGCCGGACGTTATCGCCGCCAGGCTGCGCTTTATGTGCTGGATACGACTCAGACCCCACGCCATCCCGAGGTGACCGGCACACCAACGCTGCTGATCCTGAAGAACGGCAGGCTGGTCGAAAAACTCAAGGGGTTCGGCCCCTGGGAGACCCAGGAGCAGACCCTGAAGAGAACCTTCGAGCGGCACACCCGAGGTGTGCCGACCAAACGCGCAAAGCCTCGTTAACCCACCGAAACAGGGGTCAACAGCACCTGCGTCACCCGCCGCTCCTCCACCGCTGCCACGGTCAGGCGCCAACCTTCGTGCTCCAGGCTATCCCCTACCACCGGCAGGCGATCCAACAAGCTCATGACCAGGCCCGCAAGGGTCTGGTAATCCTCGGTGGCCACCGCCTGGAAACCGGTGCGCTGGCGAATCAGGTTCAGGTTCAACGCACCGTTGGCGCGGTAACCGCCCTGCTCTTCAACGATGTCCGGCCCTTCCACTTCACTGGCGTCCGGCAACTCACCGGCGATGGACTCAAGAATGTCGGTCATGCTCAACACTCCCATGAAGTCGCCGAATTCGTTGATCACGAAGGCAATGTGCGTCGACTCCTGGCGCATCTGCTCCAGGGAGTTGAGGATCGAGAAACTGTCCAGCAGGTTGATCGCCCGACGCGCCAAGTGCTCCAGGTTGGGCTCATTGCCGGCCAGGTACTCCTTGAGCAATTCCTTCTTGTGCACGAAGCCCAACGGCTCATCCACCGCGCCGTTACGGATCAGCGGCAAACGCGAGTAGGACGAGTGCATCAGTTTCAGGCGAATAGTCTCCGGATCGTCAGCCAGATCGATGCAGTCGACATTCGCCCGTGGCGTCATCAAGGTGCGGATCGGCCGCTCGGCCAGTTGCAGCACACCGCTGATCATGATCCGTTCGCGACGATCGAACAGCGGGCCTTGAGGGTTATCGCCGCCATCGAGCAGGTCGGTAACGTCTTCACCCACTTCTTCCACCGCCAGGCTGCGACCGCCCAGCAGGCGCATGACCGCATGGGCCGTGCGCTCACGGATCGGTCGCAGGCCTTGCGCGGACTTCTTGCGACGTGCCCGGGCGATCTGGTTGAACACCTCGATCAGGATCGAGAAACCAATGGCCGCGTACAGGTAGCCTTTGGGAATATGGAAGCCCAGGCCTTCGGCGGTCAGGGCGAAACCAATCATCATCAAGAAGCCCAGGCACAGCATGATCACTGTCGGGTGCGCATTGACGAAGCGGGTCAACGGCTTGCTGGCCACGATCATCACGCCGATGGACACGATCACCGCGATCATCATCACCGCCAGCTCATCCACCATCCCGACTGCCGTAATCACCGCATCGAGGGAGAACACCGCATCCAGCACCACGATCTGCGCCACGATCGGCCAGAACATCGCGTAGGCCGCATTGCCGGTACGTTCGGTGATATGCCCTTCGAGCCGCTCATGCAACTCCATGGTGGCCTTGAACAACAGGAACACACCACCGAACAGCATGATCAGGTCACGTCCGGAGAAGCTCTTGTCGAACACTTCGAACAACGGCTGGGTCAAGGTCACCAACCAGGAAATACTCGCCAACAGGCCCAGGCGCATGATCAGCGCCAGGGACAAACCGATCAACCGCGCACGGTCGCGCTGCTCCGGCGGCAGTTTGTCTGCCAGGATCGCGATAAACACCAGGTTGTCGATGCCCAGTACCAGTTCCAGCACAATCAAGGTCAACAGGCCGAGCCAGGCCGTTGGATCCGCTAACCATTCCATATAAAAGTCTCTGTCTCTTTATTTGATATTCAGAATGCCGGGCATGGCAAAACGCGATCAGGTGACCGGGAATAGGTTAGCAGTCGGAATACAGGATGTTTCAGCGGGAACAACGACAGTAGAGGTCTTGGGGAAAGACGACTGGGGGGCTCCGAGAGGGTGTTCATGCAAGTCCTGCAGTGAGAAAAGGACTTTAATCCTACAGCCGAAATACAAATTTCCTACAATTTAAAACTATTACAAGATCTGTAAAAGCAGGCGCACGAAGCCTGTAGGAGCTGGCTTGCCTGCGATGCATACGCCACGGTGTATCAGTCACGCTGCGGTGATGCTATCGCAGGCAAGCCAGTGTCCACATTTTGATAGGAGGCGGCTCAGGTTTTGCGGGTTGCGTCGTCCAGCGCCAGGATGGTGTGGGCATTAGTTACCGTGGTTGCCAGGGTGTTGATCACCCCCGAGCGCAACGCCCCCAGCGTCGCCGCAGCCTTGGTGTTTTCACTGGCGATTGCCACTACATCTGGAATACGGAACAGCTCCTGTACCGTCAAGCCGATCACCCGCCCTTGAATGGCGTTGACCGCGGGCTGGCCGTGGATGTCGATAAAGTCGTAGCCCATCATGTCGCCCACCGTGCCGGACAAACGCGCCTGGGCGATTTCCTGGGGTGAGAACCAGCCCATGCGCACCATATTGCTGTTTTCGCTCATGTCACCGATGCCGATCAGCGCCATATCGGCGCGGCGCGCGCGGTCCAGGGTCGAGCGCACGGTGTCGTTGCTGATCAAGATGCTGCGCAGTTCCGGATTGGCGACCAGCGCCGGGGCATACAGGCTTTCACTCTCGCCGCCAAAGCGCAGGGCCAGGCGCCGACAGATATGGTCGGGGTTCATGTATTCACCCGCCTTGAGCGAACCGCCAATGGCGCAGACAAACGTGCAGTTGCGCGTCACCGGCAAAAACACGTTATCGGCCACCGCCCCCACATTGCGCCCCATGCCAACGGCGACAATCATGCCGTCGCCCAGGGTCTTGTTCAGGTAGTTGGCCACCAGACTGGCCACGGCGGAGCGCTGGGTGTCGGCGTCGCTGTGATCGACCGCGATCAACGCACGGTCCAGCTGGAAGCGCTCCACCAGCGCCTGCTCCAATTCATTGTTCATTGCCGGATGCTGCAACACCCGCACCTCGACAATCCCTTCATCGCGCGCACGCTTGAGCAGCCGGCTGACTTTCGCGCGGGACAGGTCAAAGCGCTTGGCGATGGCTTCCTGAGTGACGTTCTCAAGGTAATAGAGCATCGCCACTTCGGTCATCAGATCGATATCGCTGGCGGTGCGCAGGGTACTGTCACTCATGGGGACGGGCTTCCGTTTCGGCGTCAAAGGCGCATTCTCCCGACTCTTGCCCCACCACGTCCACTACTGATGCCCATCACGCTCTATGGCATTGATGCGCTCGACCTTGGCCCCGGAACGCGCCGCCTCGAACTCCGAGGCCAGAAACGCAGTGACGATGCTCTTGGCCAGTTCCGCCCCGACCACCCGCGCACCAATGGACAGGATCTGCGCATCGTTGCTCTTGCGCGCCCGCTCCGCCGAATAGGTGTCGTGGGCCTGGGCCGCGCGAATCCCCAGGACTTTGTTGGCCGAGATAGCCATGCCGATGCCCGTGCCACACACCAGCACCCCCAGGCGCTGTTGCCCGGCGTTGATGGCCGTGGCCACTGCCAGTGCAATGTCCGGGTAGAGCACGGGCGCCGTGGAATGGGTGCCAAAGTCGGTCACCGGATACCCCAACGCCTCGATATGGCGCTTCAACAGCTCCTTGAGCTCATAACCTGCTTCGTCACATCCGATAGCCACCGGGAAAGGTGAGTTCATGACATTAGGCTCCGCTGCCGTGGTGAAACTTAAGACTGATCATATGATCACTCGATGAAATTTCTATCAGTCATTTCTCGGATATTCCCTCGCAACTGTCAAGCACGTTTTAACTGACCCGCCAGTCAAACCCCTCTAAAACGCCACGAAATAAGAGATGGCAGGCAATTACAAGTTTTCAGTGAAAGAGATTGACTGATCAGAATTTCATTTGGTACACATATGATCACGCAGCAACACGACTGTGTACCTAATAAGAATTCACAGCACGAGGACACGCCGATGGCTACGCCATTACTGCTCCAGGCTGAACACGTCGCCAAGGCCTACGCCGGCATCCCTGCCCTGCGTGACGGCCGCCTCTCGCTGCGGGCCGGCAGCGTGCATGCTCTGTGCGGCGGCAACGGCGCCGGCAAATCCACATTCCTCAGCATCCTGATGGGCATCACCCAGCGTGATGCCGGCAACATCCTGCTCAATGGCGCCCCTGTGCATTTCCATCGCCCCAGCGAAGCGCTGGCGGCGGGGGTCGCGATGATCACCCAGGAGCTGGAGCCGATCCCTTACATGACCGTCGCCGAGAACATCTGGCTGGGCCGCGAACCACGGCGCGCCGGCTGCATCGTCGACAGCAAGGAACTGAACCGGCGCACCCGCGAGTTGCTGGAAAGCCTGGAGTTCGAGGTCGAGGCCACCGCCCCCATGCACCGCCTGAGCGTGGCGCAGATCCAGTTGGTGGAGATCGCCAAGGCGTTCAGCCATGACTGCCAGGTGATGATCATGGACGAACCCACTTCCGCCATCGGCGAGCGTGAAGCCGAAACCCTGTTCAAGGCTATCCGCCGCCTCACTGCCCGCGGTGCCGGGATCGTCTATGTGTCCCATCGTCTCAGCGAGCTGGCGCAGATCGCCGACGACTACAGCATCTTCCGCGATGGCGCCTTCGTCGAAAGCGGACGCATGGCCGATATCGACCGCGCCCACCTGGTGCGCGGTATTGTCGGCCAGGAGCTGACGCGCATCGACCACAAGGCCGGGCGTGAAAGCGCCGCCGAGTGCTGCCTGGACGTCCAGGGCCTGAGCCGCAGCGGCGAGTTCCAGGACATCAGCCTGCAATTGCGCCAGGGCGAAATCCTCGGCATCTATGGCCTGATGGGCTCGGGGCGCAGCGAGTTCCTCAACTGCATTTACGGCCTGACCACCCCGGATGCCGGCAGCGTCACCCTGCAAGGCAAGCCGATGCCCATCGGGCTGCCCAAGGCGACCATCCGCGCGGGCATGTCCCTGGTTACCGAGGACCGCAAGGAAAGTGGCCTGGTGCTCAGCTCCAGCATCCTCTCGAACATCGCATTATCGGCGTACAAGCAGCTGTCGAGCTGGTCGCTGATCAATGCGCGCAAGGAAAACCAATTGGCCGAAGACATGGTCAAGCGCCTACAAATCAAGACCACCTCCCTGGACCTGCCGGTGGCGTCCATGAGCGGCGGCAATCAACAGAAGGTGGTGCTTGCCAAATGCCTGTCGACCCAACCGGTGTGCCTGCTGTGCGATGAGCCGACCCGGGGTATCGATGAAGGCGCCAAGCAGGAGATCTATCACTTGCTGGACCAGTTCGTGCGCGCCGGTGGCGCGGCCATCGTGGTGTCGTCGGAAGCCCCGGAACTGCTGCACCTGAGTGACCGTATCGCCGTCTTCAAGGGTGGCCGACTGGTGACTATCAGCAGCGACACCGCCCTTTCCCAGGAAGCCTTGTTGAGTCTTGCCTCATGAACGCCAAAACCATTGCCGCTCCGTTGACCACCCCCGCGCGCAGCCGCCTGCGTCTTTCCCTCGACCGCTTTGGCCTGCCGCTGGTGTTTATCCTGCTGTGCGTGGTCATGGCGTTTTCCAGCGAATACTTCATGACTTGGCGCAACTGGATGGACATCCTGCGCCAGACCTCGATCAACGGCATCCTCGCTGTAGGCATGACCTATGTGATCCTGACCAAGGGCATTGACCTCTCGGTGGGCTCGATCCTCGCCTTCGCCGGCCTGTGCAGCGCCCTGGTCGCGACCCAGGGCTACGGCTTGCTGGCCGCCGTCAGCGCCGGGATGTTTGCCGGCGCGATGCTGGGGGTGGTCAACGGCTTCATGGTGGCCAACCTGTCGATCCCGCCCTTCGTCGCGACCCTGGGCATGCTCAGCATTGCCCGGGGCATGACCTTCATCCTCAACGACGGCAGCCCGGTCACTGACTTGCCGGATGCCTACCTGGCCCTGGGCATCGGCAAGTTCGGGCCGATTGGCGTGCCGGTGATCATCTTTGCCGTGGTCGCGCTGATTTTCTGGATGGTGCTGCGCTACACCACTTACGGGCGCTATATCTACGCGGTAGGCGGCAACGAAAAGAGCGCACGCACCTCGGGGATTGGGGTGCGCAAGGTGACGTTCTCGGTGTACGTGGTCTCCGGGCTACTGGCGGGCCTGGCGGGTGTCGTTCTGGCAGCACGCACCACCTCCGCCCTGCCCCAGGCCGGCATGTCTTATGAGCTGGATGCGATTGCCGCCGTGGTGATCGGCGGCACCAGCCTGTCCGGCGGCGTCGGCACCATCGTCGGCACGCTGTTCGGCGCCCTGCTGATCGGGGTGATCAACAACGGCCTGAACCTGCTCGGTGTGTCCTCCTATTACCAGCAAGTCGCCAAGGGCCTGATCATCGTGCTCGCGGTGTTGATTGACGTGTGGCGCAAGAAAAAACGCTAGTCGCTTTTCCTCTGAAACGAACTGAACGACCACAACAATAAACGGAGTTCTCATCATGAAATTCGCTACATCATTTGCCGCCGTTGCGGCCCTCACCCTGCTCGCCAGCAGCATCACCCTGGCCGCCGAAGGCAAGCCCTACAAGATCGGCGCCGCCGTCTACGGCCTCAAGGGCCAGTTCATGCAGAACTGGGTGCGCGAACTCAAAGAGCACCCGGCGGTCAAGGACGGCAGCGTGCAAATCACCGTATTCGATGGCAACTACGATGCGCTGACCCAGAACAACCAGATCGAAACCATGATCACTCAGCGCTTCGATGCGATCCTGTTTGTCCCCATCGATACCAAGGCCGGCATCGGCACCGTGACCCGGGCAATGGCCGAAGACATCCCGGTGATTGCCTCCAATGCCAAGCTGGCAGACCCCAAGATTCCTTACGTGGGCAACGATGACGTCGAGGGTGGCCGGCTCCAGGCCCAGGCCATGGTCGAGCAGCTCAAAGGCAAGGGCAATGTGGCGATCATCCAGGGGCCGATTGGCCAGTCGGCCCAGATCGACCGGGAACGGGGCGAGATGGAGGTACTGAACAAGCACCCGCAGATCAAGATTATCGAGATGAAGACCGCCAACTGGTCCCGGGCCGAAGCCCTGGCCTTGACCGAAGACTGGCTCAATGCCCATCCCAATGGCGGCATCTCCGGGATCATCGCGCAAAACGACGACATGGCCCTCGGCGCCCTGCAAGCGGTGAAGTCCCGCGGACTGACGCCCACCGAAGTACCGGTGACGTCCATCGACGGCATGCCGGATGCCATCCAGGCTGCGAAGAGAAACGAAATCACCACCTTCCTGCAAGACGCCCAGGCGCAATCCCAAGGCGCCCTGGACGTAGCCCTGCGCGCCCTGGCCGGCAAGGACTACAAGCCGCGCTCCGTGATTTGGGAGCGCTATGCCAAGGACGTGCAATGGGGCGACGGCACCGCCAAGAGCTACATCCTGCCGTGGGTGCCCGTGACCACTGCGAATGCGGATGCGCTGTACCAGCAGGTCAGTGGCACTAAATAAATATTGAGTTGAAATACAGCCCAGTGTAGGAGCTGGCTTGCCTGCGATGCGAGCACCTCGGTGTATCAGGGTTACCCAGTCGATGCTATCGCAGGCAAGCCAGCTCCCACATTTGATCTCCACTGTTTTTGAGAATGGAGTTAAACCAATGTCTGGATTCTGGAACCAAGCCTTCGACCTCAGTGGCCGCTGCGCCGTGATCACCGGCGGGGCCGCGGGGATTGGCCTGGCGTGTGCCAGCCTGCTGGTGGAGCGTGGTGCGCGCGTGGCCTTGCTCGACCGTGATCCGGCCGTGGCCGAAGTCGCCGCCAGCCTCGGCGCCGGGCATCTGGGGATCGTCGTCGACCTGCGCCTGCTGGACCAGGTGCAGAGCAGCATCGACTCCGTGTTCGCGCACTTCAAACGCCTGGACTACCTGGTCAACAGCGCCGGCGTGGTGATGTTGGACAAGGCCATCGACGTCAGCGAAAACGCCTGGGACATCACCCTGGACATCAACCTCAAGGCCAGCTTCTTCGTAGCCCAGGCCTGTGCCAAATACATGCTGGCCCAAGGCAGCGGGCGCATCGTCAACCTGGCCTCCCAGGCAGCGGTGATCGGCCTGGACCGGCACGTGGCGTATTGCGCGAGCAAGGCGGCGATTGTCGGCATGACCAAGGTACTGGCCATGGAATGGGCACCGCACATCAATGTAAATGCCATCTCCCCGACCATCGTCGAAACCGCCCTGGGCAAGAAAGCCTGGGCGGGCGAGGTGGGCGAACGGGCCAAATTGCAGATCCCGGCGGGCCGTTTTGCCCAGCCGGATGAAATCGCCGGGCTGGCGTTGTACCTGCTCAGTGACGCGGCCCAGATGATCACCGGCGCCAATATGGTGATCGACGGCGGCTACAGCATTCAGTAACCCATCTATTCGTCGCGAGGTTTGTCATGTCCACCGCCACCGAACGTACCGCCGAACAACTCAACCCGGTAATCCCCAAGACCATGCAGGCCGTGGTGTGCCACGGCCCGGAAGACTATCGCCTGGAAACCGTCGACGTCCCGACACCCGGCCCCGACGAAATCCTGACCAAGGTCGAGCTGTGCGGCATCTGCATGGGCGATATCAAGACCTATCGCGGCGCACCATCGTTCTGGGGCGACGCCGAGCAGCCGCGCTACGTCAAGCCGCCGATGATTCCCGGGCATGAGTTTGTGTGCCGCGTGGTCGCCCTGGGCCCTGGCGCCGAGAAGCGTGGGGTGAAGGTTGGCGACCGGGTGATTTCCGAGCAGATCGTGCCCTGCTGGGGTTGTCGCTTCTGCAACCACGGCCAGTACTGGATGTGCCAGAAACACGACCTCTACGGTTTCCAGAACAACGTCCAGGGCGCCATGGCCCAGTACATGATCTTCACCAAGGAAGGCATCATCCACCAGGTGCCGGATTCCATCGCGCCAGACGAGGCGATCCTGATCGAACCCCTGGCCTGCTCGCTGCACGCGGCGGAACGGGCCAATGTGGATTTCGACGATGTCGTAGTGGTAGCCGGCGCCGGCACCCTGGGCCTGGGCATCATCGGCGCGGTGCGCATGCGTAACCCCAAACGCCTGATCGTGCTCGACATGAAACCCGAACGCGCCGAACTGGCCCTGCGCATGGGCGCCGACGAGGTCTGGAACCCGGCCGAGGTGGATGTACTGGCAAAAATCCGCGAAATCACCGACGGTTATGGCTGCGATATCTATATCGAAGCCACCGGGCACCACAAGGCGGTGAACCAGGGCCTGGCGATGCTGCGCAAGCTGGGGCGCTTCGTCGAATTCAGCGTATTCAACGACGAGGCCACGGTAGATTGGTCGATCATTGGCGACCGCAAGGAACTGGATGTGCTGGGTTCGCACCTGGGCCCCTACATGTACCCACGGGCCATCGACTTTATCGGTAAGCGCAAGATCGACATGCGCGACGTGGTGACCCACAAGTTTGCATTGGCGGATTTCAAGGAAGCGTTTGCGGTGATGGAACGTGGGGACAAGTCCTTGAAGGTCGTGCTCGAACCCTAAAACACCCCAACCGCTTTTTACTGTAGGAGCGAGCTTGCTCGCGAAAAACCTGAGGGCGACGCACTCATCCAGGCAGCCCGCGTTAGCGTTAACGTTTTTCGCGAGCAAGCTCGCTCCTACAGTCAGTTGCTCACAACAAGAACAGGAACCCGCGTTATGAATCGAGTCATCAACGATCCGGACCAAGTGGTCGAGGACATGCTGCGCGGCATTCTGGTCGCCCATCCCGAACTGCGCCAGAGCGACACCAATCCCCGCGTGATCAGCAAGGCCAAGCCCTCCAGCCAGGGCTGCGTCGGCATCGTCACCGGTGGCGGCTCGGGCCATGAGCCGGCGTTTCTCGGTTATGTCGGCCCAGGCTTGGTGGACGCCGTGGCCGTCGGCGAAATCTTCTCTTCGCCCACCGCCAAGAGCTTTTTCGATGCCTTCCGCGCCGCCGACCATGGGGCTGGCGTGGCTTGCCTGTACGGCAACTATGCCGGCGACAATATGAACGTGAAGCTGGCAATGAAAATGGCCGCCAGCAAGGACATGCAGATCCGCACCGTGGTCGCCAACGATGACGTGGCCTCGGCCCCCAAGGCCGATATCGCCAAGCGTCGCGGGGTGGCCGGGGAGATTTTCATGTGGAAGATCGGCGGTGCCGCCGCCGCGCAGCACTACGACCTGGATGGAGTGATTCGCGTCGCACAGAAGGCCGTCGATCACTGTCGCTCCATCGGTATCGGCCTGACCCCCTGCACCATTGCGGCAGTGGGCAAGCCGAACTTCCAGATCCCCGACGGCCAGATGGAATTGGGTATCGGCCACCACGGCGAACCCGGGATCGAAGTGATTCCGATCGAATCCGCCGCCGCCATGGCCGCGCGCATGCTGGCACCGATCCTCGCCGACCGTGACTTCAGCCAGGATGACAGCGTGGTGGTGCTGGTCTCGGGCCTGGGCGCGACGCCAGTAATGGAGCTGTACATCTTCTACGCCGAAGTCGAAAGCCAGCTCAAGGCCAAGGGCCTGAAGATCCATCGCTGCTACGTCGGCAACTACTTCACCTCCCTGGAAATGATGGGCGTGACCCTGACCCTGCTAGGCCTGGATGCCGAGCTGAAAACCCTGATCGACCAACCTTGCCGCTCCATCGGCATGACCCAGGCGGAATAAACCATGAGCCAGCATTTTTCTACCCACGATGGCAGTGCAATTGTCGCCGACCTGGTCAGCGTGATCGTCGCCAACCGTGAGTACCTCAGCGAAGTCGACGGTGCGATTGGCGATGGCGACCACGGCATCAATATGGCCAAGGGCTTCGCCCATTGCGGCCGCACCATCGAAGGCCGGCAGTTGACCCTGGCCGAGGCCCTGGATGAACTGACCTTGAGCCTGATGGAGGGCATCGGTGGCTCCATGGGACCGCTGTATGGCAGCCTGTTTATCGGCATGGCCGACGAGGTGCGCGGCTGCGAAGACATCAATGGCGCCACCTTCGCCCATTTGCTGCGCGGCGGCCTGACTTCGTTGCAGGACATCACCGAAGCCGGTGTGGGCGACAAGTGCTTGATGGACACCCTGATTCCGGCGGTGGAGGCGTTTGAGCGGGCGCAGGCAGCGGGCGCGTCCTTCGGTGCTGCCCTGGACGCGATGAAAACTGCAGCCTCCCAGGGCCGCGACTCGACCAAGGACCTGGTGGCCAAGATTGGCCGGGCCAGCCGCCTGGGCGAACGCTCGCTGGGGGTACTGGATGCCGGGGCGGTGTCCTGCTGCCTGATCCTCACGCAACTGGCAGACTCGATCCAACCCCGCCTGACCCTGTAGGAGCCGACGCCTACAAAGTGGGGTTATGTTTGACGTGCTGGATATACCGCGCCACCGCCGGGGCCTTTTCAAAGCGCCGGTAAATCAGCGACAGCCACGACGAGGCATCGTTGCCCTGGATGTTGCGGTATTGCACACCCGGCAGGCTGACATGCCCCACCACCGACTCCGGCACCACCGCCACGCCCTGCCCCAGCGACACCAGGGCAATCACCGCCACCAGGCCTCCCGGCTGCGGCCCCAGGCGCGGGGCATACCCGCCTTGCGCGGCCACCTGCAAGGTGCCGCTGATTTGCTCGGGCAGGATGAAGGTCTCGTTCTGCAAATGCTCGCAGGTGATCGCCTTCAAACCCAGCAGCCACGACCCCTGGGGCAACGCCAGGACAAAACCTTCGCTGCCCAGGCGTAGCGCCTCCACACCGTCGGGCAAGGTCATCGGTGAGCGAATATAGCCAATGTCGTAGCGCCCCTCGGCCACCAGCCCCGGCAACAGGGCCATGGGGCTTTCCCGTACGCTGAGGCTGACATCGGCAAACTCTGCGCAAAATGCCTGGACCTGCCGTTGCAACACTCCCGAATACACCGCCGACGCGACATAACCCAACTCGATATGGCCGATCTCGCCACGCCCGGCGCGCTGTGCATTGCGCTGGGCAAACTCGAACTGGCGCACGGTGGCCTCGGCTTCGGCCAACAGCGCAGTGCCCGCCTCCGTCAGGCTGACGTCGCGCTGGCGGCGGATAAACAGGCGAGTGCCCAAGGCACGCTCCATATCCTGGATCTGCCGGCTCAAGGTGGGCGGGGCAATGTCCAACTGCTCGGCGGCACGCGTGAAGTTGCGGTGCCGGGCAACGGCCAGGAAGTAGCGGAAATGGCGTATTTCCATTGCAGGATTAGCTCAAAGGTAATGATGTGCTTCGCTTCGGCTAACAGAACCACTGGGCGCCGACGATAAGCTGACAGGATGCCCACAGTAGAGAGTCCTCATCATGTCCGTCAATTGCACCTTGCCTGTTGCCTTTCAGGTAATCATGCCATGAGCCAGGTCAGCCCACGCCTTACCCTGTTGACCGCCTCTGGGGTCTGTTCGCTGATTGTCCTCGACACCAATATCGTCGCCGTGACCCTGCCGACTATCGCCCGCGACCTGGGGGCCAATTTCGCCGATATCGAATGGGTGGTCAGCGCCTATATGCTGGCGTTCGCCGCCCTGCTGTTGCCGGCCGGGAGCATTGCCGACCGCTTCGGCCGCAAGAAAACCCTGCTCTGGGGCCTGGCTATTTTTATCCTCGCCTCCCTGGGCTGTGGCGCCGCCCCCAACGTGCTGCTGCTGGATATTGCCCGCGCCGTCAAAGGTGTCGGTGCGGCATTACTGCTGACCTCAGCCCTGGCGTCCATCGGCCACGCCTTTCACGATGAACTGGAACGGGCCAAGGCCTGGGCCTTCTGGGGCGCCTGCATGGGCGTGGCGATGACCGCCGCCCCGACCCTCGGTGGCCTGATTACCCACTACATGGGCTGGCGCTGGATTTTCTACCTCAACCTGCCGGTGGGCCTGGCGTTGTTGGCGCTGGTCCTGCACGCCATACCGGAATCGCGCGACAGCCAATCGGCGCGCCTCGACCCCTGGGGCAGCCTGACCTTCAGCGCCAGCCTGTTGTGCCTGATCTGGGGGCTGATCGAAGCCAACCGGATCGGCTGGGACAACCCGCTGACCTATGCGCGGTTGCTCGGCGGCGCATTCCTGCTGGGTCTGTTTGTGTGGGTCGAGCGTTTGCAACGCCGGCCGATGGTGGACCTGCAGCTGTTCCAGTACCCACGGTTTATCGGCGCGCTGCTCGGGATGTTTGCCTATGCCGGTTGTGCCCAGGTGATGATGACGTTGCTGCCGTTCTACCTGCAAAACGGCCTGGGATTTTCTGCGATTGCCTCGGGTCTGGGCATGCTGCCGTTTGCCCTGACCATGCTGATCTGCCCGCGGATCGGCGCACGCCTGGCCAGCCGCTTCGCCCCGGCCACCCTGATGGCGAGCGGGCTAGCCCTGGTGGGCAGCGGCAACCTGCTCAGCGCCTGGGCCGTGAGTGTCGGCGGTTATCTACCGTTCGCCCTGGCGATTGCAGTGACCGGCGCCGGTGCCGGCCTGCTCAATGGCGATACCCAGAAAAACATCATGGCGTGTGTGCCGCGGGACCGTGCTGGCATGGCCTCGGGCATGAGCACGACCATGCGCTTCAGCGCGATCATGTTGGCGATCGGGGTATACGGGGCGCTGCTGGCCAGTCATAGCGAGCATCTGCTGCACGCCAGTCTCGGTGCACAATGGCAGGCGCAAGTACCGGGGATTGCCTCGCGGGTGGTGGCCGGGGACATGCCAGCGGCCATGGCGCTGCTGCCGGAATCGGCGCAGGGGCTGGTGCAACCCTTGGCATGGCAGGCGTTTGTCGGTGGGTTTGGCAGGGTGTTGTGGGTGGCGGGGCTGTTGAGCCTGCTGGGGGCGCTGGTGGTGGGCCTGCTGCTGAGGCATCCGATTCCCACACCCTGTAGGAGCGAGCTTGCTCGCGAAGGTCATCAAGGATAACGCGGGTCTGCTGGATGACCGCGCTGGTCTTGAGTTTTTCGCGAGCAAGCTCGCGCCTACAGTGGGCCGTGTTACCAGAAACGCTGCTGGGTCAGGCGGCTCCACCAGGCCAGCAGCACTCGGTCCACCGAGCCGCTGGCTGCCAGGCCCACCCGCTCCTGCAGGCTTTTACGCTCGGCATAGTGCAGGTGGAACAGTTCGGCGGTCTTGGCCTTGGTCGCCAGGTATTCGTCACTGGTCTGCAGGGCGTCCACCAGTTGCTTGTCCAGCGCCGCGACACCCAGCCAGACTTCGCCGGTGGCCACTTCATCAATCGCCAGTTGCGGGCGATAGCGCGACACGAAGTTCTTGAACAGTTGATGGGTAATGTCCAGGTCTTCCTGGAACTTCTCCCGCCCCTTCTCGGTGTTTTCGCCAAACACGGTCAGGGTGCGCTTGTATTCGCCAGCGGTCAGCACTTCAAAGTCGATGTCGTGCTTCTTCAGCAGGCGGTTGACGTTGGGGAGCTGGGCTACCACACCAATGGAGCCGAGGATGGCAAACGGAGCACTGATGATCTTCTCGCCGATACACGCCATCATGTAGCCGCCGCTGGCTGCAACCTTGTCGATGCACACCGTCAGCGGCACGCCCGCCTCGCGGATCCGCGCCAATTGCGACGACGCCAGGCCATAGCTGTGGACCATGCCACCGCCGCTTTCCAGACGCAGCACCACTTCGTCCTTGGGCGTGGCCAGGCTCAGCAGCGCGGTGATTTCATGACGCAGGCTCTCGGTGGCCGAGGCCTTGATGTCGCCGTCAAAATCCAGGACAAACACCCGTGGCTTGGCCTCAGGGGTTTTCTTCTGTTTTTTCTCGGACTTGCCCTGGGATTTGCGCAGGGCCTTGAGCTGATCCTTGTCGAGCAGGGTCTGCTCCAGGCGCTCGCGCAGGCCCTTGTAGAAGTCATTGAGCTTGCTGACCTGCAACTGCCCGGCATTCTTGCGCCGACCCTTGCTGCGCAACGCCGCAAAACTGATCAGTACCACCAGAATGGCGACCACCAACGTAACGGTTTTTGCCAGAAAACTTGCATACTCAGCCAGAAACTCCATGGGACTCCTTACAGATACGGTGCGCCAAGCGCGGATCGCCCCAGCATACCGACGGGACCGCCGGGGAGCCAGAGCTGAAACCCCTTGAGACGGGCCTCTAACGAGCTTTTAAAACAAGCGTATGTTTTTTCATTGACAGCTTCCCGGCATCCTCATAACCTCGCCAGACTTTCAACGTACCGGGTGAACGGACGTGGGCAGCATCTATTTGATTCGACATGGCCAGGCCTCCTTCGGTGCAGACGACTATGACGTGCTGTCGCCCGTTGGTGTGCAGCAGGCGCAGATCCTCGGCAGCCACCTGGCTGACCTGGGCCTGACGTTCGACCGCTGCGTGTCGGGCGACCTGCGCCGCCAGCAGCACACCGCCAACGCCGCCTTCGAGTCCATCGGCGCCCAAGGCTTGCCGGTGCCGCCCCTGGAAATCGACAGCGCCTTCAACGAATTCGATGCCGACGCAATCATCCGCGCCCTGCTCCCGGACTTGCTCGACAGCGAGCCCGAAGCCCTGGAGATCCTGCGCAACGCCCCCCAGAACCGTAGCGAGTTCCAGCGTATCTTCGCCCTGATCATCGAGCGCTGGCTGAGCGGGACTTACGACACGCCCGGCCTGGAAAGCTGGCTGGGGTTTGTCGAGCGCGTCCGCGGTGGCTTGCAACGCCTGCTTGAGACTACCGACAACACCCACAAGATCGCCGTATTTACTTCGGGCGGGACCATCACCGCCCTGCTCCACCTGATTACCCGCATACCTGCCGCCCAGGCTTTCGAGCTGAACTGGCAGATTGTCAACACTTCGCTCAACCACTTGAAGTTCCGTGGTCGCGAAGTGGCACTGGCTTCCTTCAACAGCCATACCCACTTGCAGCTGTTGAAGGCGCCGCAGCTCATCACCTTCCGATGAATTGCGGCCAACCGTGACCCCAAGGTCACTGGCACCACCCATAAAAGGATCGAACCATGACTGACGTAGCTAAAGCCGTAGAAGCAATGAAAGCCAAATTCAACCCAAGCGCCGCCGACGGCCTGGACCTGGTGTTCGGTTTCCGTATCGACGACACCAAGAACTTCTCGCTGATCGTCAAGAACAATACTTGCGAACTGCAAGAAGGCGAGAACCCAGACGCCCAAGTGACCTTGGTCATGGACGGTGAAACCATGCAAGGCATCGTCGACGGCTCCACCGACGGCATGCAGGCCTTCATGGGCGGCAAGCTGCGCACCGAAGGCGACATGATGCTGGCGATGAAGCTGAGCGAGCTGTTCCCGGCCTGATCCAGGGCAACCCTGGATTGACCAATCCCGCCTGCCCAGGCGGGATTTTTGTTTGCGCCTGTCGCGCTCATTCATTTGCAGAATGAAGTCCAGAGGAATCTTCGTTTGCGCCCACGGGCAACGCCCAACAAAATCTGGCTTACGGCCCATACCACCGTTATCGCAGCCAGGAATTTTTCTATGTCTACCCCGCGCCATATCAGCCCCGACGACATCCGCAAAGACTTCTCCAGGGCCATGTCCGACATGTACCGCGAGGAAGTGCCGCTGTATGGCGCGTTGCTGGAGTTGGTGGCCGAAACCAATGCCCGGGCGCTAGCAAACGATACCGACCTGGCGCAGCAACTGCAGCGCACCGGTGAAATCCAGCGCCTGGACAGGGAGCGCCACGGCGCCATCCGCCTGGGCACCGCCCTTGAACTGGCAACCATCAGCCGCTTGTTTGCGGTGATGGGCATGCAGCCGGTGGGCTACTACGACCTCACCCCGGCTGGCGTGCCAGTGCATTCCACAGCCTTTCGCGCAGTGCATGAAAGCGCCTTGCAAACCAGCCCGTTCCGGGTCTTCACTTCGCTGCTGCGCCTGGAGCTGATCGAAAACCTTGAACTGCGGGCCTTTGCCGAAGCCGCCCTGGCCAAGCGCTCGATCTTCACCCCGCAGGCCCTGGCCCTGATCGAACAGGCCGAAGCCGACGGCGGCCTCAATGCCAGTGATGCCCAGGCCTTTATCCAGCAGGCCCTGGAAACCTTTCGCTGGCACCACACCGCCACGGTCAGCGCCGCCCAATACCAACAACTCAGCGACCAGCACCGGTTGATTGCCGACGTGGTGGCCTTCAAGGGTCCGCACATCAATCACCTGACCCCGCGCACCCTGGACATCGACCGCGTACAAGCCGACATGCCCGGCAAAGGCATCACCCCCAAGGCCGTGATCGAAGGCCCACCCCGCCGCCAATGCCCGATCCTGCTGCGCCAGACCAGCTTCAAGGCCCTCGACGAAGCCATTGCCTTTACCGATGCCAAAGGCAGTCACAGCGCAAGGTTTGGCGAGATCGAACAGCGTGGCGTGGCCCTGACGCCCAAAGGCCGGGCGCTCTACGACCAGTTACTCAACGCCGCCAGGGACGAACTGGGCGCCTTTCCCAATGAAACCAACGCCCAACGCTACAGCGAACTGATGGAACAGCACTTCCAGGCTTTTGCGGATAATTACCGGGACATGCGCGAACAAGGGTTGGCGTTCTTTCGCTACTTTGTGACCGACAAGGGCCGCGTAGCCGATAAGAGCCCGCGACCCAATCTGGACGCACTGCTTGAGGCCGGTCACGTGGCGATCGAACCCTTGGTGTATGAGGATTTTCTGCCGGTCAGCGCGGCGGGGATTTTCCAGTCGAACCTGGGCGATACGGCGCAGAGTCACTACGCGGCCAACGCCAACCAGGCTGAATTTGAACAGGCCCTGGGCCGCCGGACCATTGATGAGTTGCAGCTGTATGCAGACACCCAGCAGCGCTCGATCGACGCCTGCCTGCAGGCGCTGCGCACCTAGAAAATAGAGTTCGCCCGACACCACAACGCATTCCATGCGCAGTCAACGTGCCCCAGGGTCGGGCGAACGGTTGGGATAATAGGCAGTGGCGGGACGGCTGTCCTTTGGTCAATTCTGAACAAATATGGACGCCTGCCAGCGCTGGCTAATGCCCCTTGGTCTGCTCCAGTTGTTCGACGATTTTATCTTTGATCAACAGGCGTTTCTTCTTCAGGTTCTCCACATCATCGTCATTGGCACTTGCGGATTCAGCTTCCAATACCTCCTTGTCGGCGACGTCATATTGGGTAAGCAATACATCCAACCGATGGTGGCTTGCCCGACGCTGCTGGACATCCTCCTTGCTCAACCCCAAATCCTGATAAAGATCATGTTTCACTGGCATGAAGTACCTCCGCAAGTTAATCAATGACTGGTACACCTTGAAACTAGCCCATCCATGGGTCTCTTGTCATGCCCAGGGTCAATTCCCCGGGCCGACATAGAAGACAACTAGCGCTGCGCAGGAATCCGGAGCTCACCACCACGGCATTGCGTCTTGATGCTCTGCGGGCAACCGGCCAAGCGCAGTTCCTTATTCAAGCAGACCCGCACCTCCGACAACACCTTGCCCTTGCAGATCACGGCCATGCCGTGGCGCCCCATGCTGGGGTTACTCTCGCGAAACAAGGCTTCAATGTCCCTGGCGGCGAGTGGGCCGGGCACATTGAAGGGCTGGAACGCCTGCGGAATCTGCACCACGCCCAATGCAGCATCGGTCTTGTCCAAATAGTCGGACGCCTCCAGACCACTGCATGTGCCGTGCTTGGCCCATTCATGCTTGAGCAGTTTTTCGGTGACGAACAATGACATGCCCTTGGCCATTTCTTCGGCCGACAACCGTGACTGCGGCAGGCAAGAGGCTGGCCACCCGCCCCGTGCATATTGTGGCCACAGGCCATGCAGCACAAAGCCGTAACCCTTGCCGATGCACTGCTGGTCCTGCGGATGGGTCAGGCAAAAAGTCGGCGACCAGGACAATGCCAACACATAAAAATCAAAGTCGCCGGCTTGCCCCTGGTTACGCGAGGCGGCGCCTGCCTGCGTAGCCAACACCAGGCACAGGGCGATCCAGGCGGTTTTCCATTTCATCGAGCTAATCCTTCTTTAAAGTGAACGGCCAGTGTTCTGAACCTCCGCCCCAACGGGTAGTCAGCCAACGCGCCGCCGCGCAGCAGAAAGCGCAACAGCTCCAGGCATCAAGGCTTGCGCTGCAACACCCGATCCATGATCCGGTCGGTCTTCAGGGCCTCGATCGCCAGGGCCGGGTGCACGCTCTCGCCGCGGATATGCGCGTTCATGCCCAACACGTGGTGCCACTGGATATGGGGGTGATGGGCAATGTGCAGGGTCTCGCTGACCTCGGCTTCCAGTTGCAACGGCTGCTCGTCGAACACTGAAAAAGTGATACGCCCCTGGCTGCCAATCAACTGGACCCGATCCTCGCGACGGTCGGCGACAAAGTTCCAGCAGCCCATCCCCAGCGCGCCCGAACTGAAGCTCCAGCAGGCGGTAACGGCATCTTCCGCCGCATAGCGCCCGGCCTGATGTGCGGTGTAACCCGTGACCTCGACGATATCTCCCGCCAGGTACTGGAACAGGTCGAAGCCATGGCTGGCCAGGTCGGCAAAATAGCCACCCCCGGCAATCGTCGGGTCGGTACGCCAGTTGCTGGTTTGGGTATCGGTCGGCGACGGCGGCTTGCACAACGTCCAACTGAGGTGCCGCAACTCGCCGATGCGCCCCTCTTGCAGCCAGGCGCGCACCTGCTGGAAGCGCGGCAGGGAGCGGCGGTAATAGGACACAAACAGATGCAGCCCGGCGCGTTCGAAGGTGCGCTGCATCAATGCGCTCTGTTCAGCATTCAGCGACATCGGTTTCTCGACGCAGCAATGCTTGCCCGCCGCAGCCGCCAGCAGGCTGTATTCCAGATGGCTGTCAGGTGGCGTAGCGATGTACACCGCATCCACTTCGGGGTCATTGACCAGTGCCTGGGCATCCGTGTAGGTCCGGGCAATCCCGTGGCGTGCCGCATAATCGCGCACCACTTCCTCGCGCCGCCCCATCACGGCCACCAGGGCCGAGCCTGGCGCTTTGTAGAAGGCGGGTCCACTCTTGATTTCAGTAACACTGCCACAACCGATCATGCCCCAGCGGATGGTACTCATCTGACTTTCCTTCATCAGTATTCTTTCAGTCGGGCAGTATCGGTGTTTTCCTGTGCGGCCTCCAGCCTCCCCCCATAAAGACCCAGCATGACAATTGCATTACACTTTTATGACAAGCATCTAGCTGCGGGGCACAGACGATGAAAATACGCGCAACGGTGATTTGCGAGCACGAGGGGCACATTCTGTTCGTGCGCAAGGCCAGGTCGAAATGGGCATTACCCGGTGGCAAGGTCGAGCGCGATGAGCGCCCGGTCGGCGCGGCCGAGCGTGAACTGCAAGAGGAAACCGGGCTGAACGTGGATGGTTTGCTGTATCTGCAAGAATTAAAGGCCAGTGACACACTGCATCACGTGTTTGAAGCCTCGGTAGTGAACATCGACCAGGCCAGGCCCTGCAATGAAATCATCGATTGCCAGTGGCATGCCTACAGTGCCTTGGAGCAACTGGACGCAACCGATACCACCAAACAGATTGTCCGCTCGTTTCTGCGCAGGCTCTGATACCTAGCCGAATGCCGCAAACCCACGGCGCCCGGCCGCAAGCTCGGTGCGCAGTTCGCCGATCAGGTTGGAGATGGCACGGATGCTGTCCAGGCCCTGGGGCGACACGCCGGTCAACAGCAGGTCCACACGACCGGACTCGGGCTCGAAGACACGGATCGTCAAAAAACCCTGGGGGTTGACGCTACAGTCGCACGACAGCGGGACAAAACCGGACGCCATGATGCGGCTCAACTCAACGATCGGAATCATCCTGGACACCCTTGCTCGCACATGACGCGATAGACGTGATTCATACAGGGTAGGTCAGGTTGTGCAGCGCGTGTGAGTAATCCTACGAAAGTGTTAGCTACCCCACACTTTTCCCCGACGGCGCTGGTGCATTGGCGCCAGAAAAACCACGAGCATTCAGGTATGAAGGTCAAATCCCGGGCAAAAAAAATCCCAAGTAGCTGATGGACACTTGGGATTTAAAAATGCATAAACCGTGGGAGGTGAACGCCCGGGCATAATAACCAGCGAGACAACTTGTAACAAGTTGATTAATAGCCTTTCGTCGGATTAAAACAGCGCTAAGTCATTCAATAACCACACATTTTTTATGGAGCATGACTTCCTCAGTGCTACTTTTTGGTGCAACTTGCAAACTTGCCAGGTTAAAACCTTAATAACTATAAGGTTAATGAACATCCATGAACGCAGTTGACGTTTGTGTAGGCGCCGGCTTGCCGGCGAAGCACCTGAGAGCAACGCGGGGGACCAGACACCCCGCGTTATCGTTGACGTTTTTCGCGGGCATGCCCGCTCCTACAAGTGTCTATTTGCGCGCCAACTTGTAACGCACGCACTCTTCATAAAAGCTTGCGCGAACGGCCGTAGGCTTGAGTCGCGAAGGGCTGTCATAGGTCTGCTCGGTGATGCCCATGGCCATCATGCGCATCCAGGACTTGTCGAACTTGTACCGCTGGATCTTCTGCCGCGCCGCATACAATGAAACGCCGGCCAACTTCAGTTCCTGGGCCCTGGCCGCCGTCCCCGCCCCCCAACTGCACATGTACCGATCCCCTTCGCGCAGCGCCTTGCCCTGGGCCACCGTCGTCCCGCTCGCCAGGGCCAAGGCAATCAGCGTGATTTTTACGTTGCGCATTGGCATCCCACCTAACCACCTGAAAATAAAAGTGATTTTGGCGAAACATTGGCGACGTGGGGGCCAGCAAAATGCCTTCTCGATACATTTGAGCAAAACCCTTGCCCGCTGCAATAAAAAAGGTCAGCTCGATAATGAACTGACCTTTTGAGACGGCATTGCTACGCAGGGCGTTTTTTCAACTTACCACTGATACGTCGCACTGGCCTGCACCGTACGCTGCGAGCCATACCAGCACCACGAGTACGAATAGCAGGACGCGACGTACTCTTTATCCGCCAGGTTGGTGGCGTTCAGCGCCAGGCGCAGGTTGTCGCCCAGGGTATTGATGTGCGGGATGTCGTAGTGCACCGCCGCATCAAACAAAGTGTAGCCCGGGACCTTCAAGGTATTGGCAGTATCGCCCCAGGACGAGCCGACGTAACGTGCGCCCGCACCTACGCCAAACCCTTTGAGGTTGCCGTCGTGCAAGGTGTAGTCGGCCCATACCGAGGCCGTGTGGCGCGGTACAGCATAGGTGGTGGTACCCTGGGTCGGTACGGCCGGGCCTACGCCAATGTCGGTGATCGGCGCGTAGCGCACGGTGCTGTTGGATTTGCTGATGCGGTTATCGAGGTAGGCATAGGCCGCCGTGATATCCAGGTTGTCGTTAAGGCTGGCCTTGCCTTCCAGTTCGAAGCCACGGGAGCGCACTTCACCGTCCTGTACCTGGCAACGACCACTGCCACACAGATGAGTGGGGTCCGGATCCATGGTCGGTACGTTGTTCTGGCGCAGGTCGAAGATAGCGGCGGTGATAAAGCTGTTGCTGCCTGGCGGCTGGTACTTGATGCCGATTTCGTACTGCTTGCCTTCGGTCGGCTTGAACACCGAACCGCCGTAGCCGGTACCGGTTTGCGGGGAGAAGGATTCGGAATAGCTGGCGTAGGGCGCCAGGCCGTTATCGAAGAGGTAGACCACACCCAGGCGGCCAGTAAAGGCTTTGCTGTCCAGGGAGGATTTGGACTTGGCGCCAGTCTTGAGGGTCAGCGTGGTGTTGTCGGTACTGGCCCAGTCATAACGGCCGCCCATCAACAGTACCCACTTGTCCCATTTCATTTGCTCTTGCAGATACACCCCGGTCTGCTCGCTGCGAGACGTGGCGTCAGTGGTGAATGCCGGCGTCTGCACTGGCACGCCGTATACCGGGTCGAAGATATCCAGGTCCGATCCCTTGCCATAACCGGCCTTGGTATCGACGCTGGTGTTCTGGTAATCAAGCCCCATCAACAGCGTGTGCTGCACCGGGCCGGTGTCGAACTTGCCTTGCAACTGGTTATCCAGGTTGTAGGCGTCCATATCGACATCGGTGGCGATGGTCGAGCGGCTCATGGTGCGGTAATCGGCCTGCAGATTATTGCTGTAGATACTGCGATAGATCCCTTCGCTGCGCATATAGCGGGCGTTCTGGCGCACGGTCCAGACATCGTTGAAATGATGCTCGAAGGCATAGCCGATGGAGTAATGCTCGCGATCACTCTTCTCGAAGTTTTTCTCGCCGTCATAGAAATCCACATCAATCTTGCGCCCGAGCGGGCTGTGCAGCACAGACCCCCAGGCCGGGACCGAACCGTAGGACGCACCCTTGGGGTCCTTCTGGAAATGCCCGAGCAAGGTCAGCGAGGTGGCCTCATTCGGACGCCAGGTAAAGGCCGACGACAGGGACTGACGACGGGTCTCGGTGTGTTCGACCTGGCCGTCGGCATCATCGAACAACCCGGCGACGCGATACGAATAAACCCCTTGCTCGTCCAGCGGGCCGCTGAGGTCGAAGGTGGTGCGCTTCTTGTTGAAGGTGCCGTACTCGACGCCCACTTCATGGAACGGCGTATCCAGCGGGCGCTTGGTGACCATGTTGATCACACCGCTGGGGCTGCCCTGGCCGTACAACACCGACGCCGGGCCGCGCAGGACCTCCACGCGCTCCAGGTCAAAGGCATCCTTTTGCGGCGAGGCATCGCGGCTTGACGCCACGCGCAAACCATCCAGGTACGTCACCGGCGAGAAGCCACGGATGGTCAACTGGTCCAGGCGCGAGGCAGTGGCGCCACGGGTTTCCGGGACGACCGCGGCGCTGTAGCGCAGGATCTGGTTGAGGCTCTCGGCATTCTGCGCACGCATCTGGTCCTTGGTGACCACCGAGATCGATTGCGGGGTCTCGATCAACGCGGTGTCGGTCTTGGTGCCGGACAGGCTGCGCGTGGCGACATAGCCGGATACCGGGCCGATCGGGCTTTCGCTTTGATAGGCACCGCTGATGGTCGTGGCCTGTAACTCCACAGAACCGTCCGCCTGGGGGATGGGCTCGATGCGGTAGCGCTTGGCAGACAATGCCTGGGCACGTAGACCGCTACCCGCCAGCAATTGGGCCAGTGCTGCGTCGCTGCTCAACTGCCCGCTCAAGCCACTGCTGCGCTTGCTGCGGGTCAAGGCCGGATCAAAGGCCAGGGCCAGCCCGGCCTGTTCGGCAAAGCCATTGAGGGCCTGGCTCAGGTCACCGGCAGGGATCGAGAAATGGCTGCCTTCATCAGCCCATGCCGTGTGAATGGTCAGGGGCACAGCGGCAAAAGCCAGCGCCACTGACAGCGCCAGCGGGTGCAACGGACGAGCAAAGCGTGACATGAGAGGTCCTGGAAAATGGAGTTCTATATTCCATGACGGCCATGTCGGGAAATCGGGTATGAATGAGCGGCCTTTTTATTTGAATGGGTGTTTTCAGCCCGCTCAGATGGGTTTGACCACCACCATCAGGTCAGTGAAATACTCCACCTTGATCGGCAGGTTATCCGCCAGGGTCGCCAGCGCCGCGTCGCTGTCATCGAGCTTGAACACACCCGACACACGCATGCCTTGCAACGCCTGGGGATCAAAATGCACCACGCCATGGCGATAGCTGGCCAGGGTCTGCAGGACTTCGCTCAGCGGCCGATCATCCACCGTGAGCAAGCCTCGGGTCCAGGCAGCCGGGTCGCTGTTGCCGACCGGTTGTGCCGGCTGTGCACGTCCCTGCTTGAGGATCGCACGCTGGCCTGCGGTCACTTTCACCGCTTCGCTGTCGTTGCCTTTGGCGGCCACTGTTGACTCGATCACCGTGACCACGGTCGAGCCGTCCACTGCACGCTGAACCAGGAAACGCGTACCCAGTGCCGTTGCCGTGCCCTGGTCAGTGCGCACCATAAATGGCCGTTGCGCGTCCTTGGCCACTTCGACCCACATCTCGCCCTTGAGCAATTCGATCACACGCTGGCGGCCATCGAATTTCACGTCCAGCGCCGAGTTGCTGTTGAGCTGCACCTGGCTACCATCGGCCAGGACAACCTGACGCCGCTCACCGACGCTGGTACGTTGGTCGGCTGTCCACACCGGCAGTTGCTCAACACCCAGCCAACCGATAACCAACACACCCAGCAACGCCAGGGCTTGCCCACCTCGCACGGCGTACCCGGATTTACGTGGAACAAAGGCCTGATTCAACGCCAGGCGTGCCGGCTCGGCAGGCAGTTCATCAAGGCTGCCCCACAGCGATCGCATGCGCTCGAAAGCCACCCGATGGCGTGGGTCGGTCTCGCACCACGCCTCAAAGGCCTCGCGGTCGATAACGCTGACGTCCTCGTCATTGAGCAGCGCCAACCAGCGCGCCGCCTCACTGACAATCTGCTCGGTGGATGTCACAGCGGGTCGGCGCCGTGCAGCGTGTGGTAGCAATGCACCAGCGCGCTGGAAATGTAGTTTTTTACCGTGCTGGACGACACCTGAAGCTGGGCGGCGATTTCACTGTAGGTCAGCCCGTCCAGGCGGCTGAGCAGGAACGCCTCGCGAGCCTTGTCCGGCAGACCGGCGAGCATCAGCGCAATGCGCTCCAGGGCCTGCAGCGCCACATGGATGGCCGCAGGGTCGGGCATGCCAGCGTCTTCGTATTGGACGGCCAGGGCTTGCATGTAGGCTTTCTCGATCTTGCGTCGTCGCGCGCCGTCAATCAGCAGGCGTCCGGCTGTGGTCGCGAGAAATGCCCGGGGCTCTTGAATGTTGTGGGGCTCGGCCAGCAACAACACCCGTACGAATGCATCCTGGGCCAAGTCCGCCGCATGCTGTGAGCAGCCGAGTTTCTTGCGCAGCCAACCGTGCAACCAGGAGTGGTGGTCGCTGTAGAGCGCGGTGAGTGTCTGCTGGCGGCGGGCGATATCACATTCGGCCACAGGAAAATCATGCATGCGCAAAAAATTCTCAAACAAGAAAGATTACCAATCGCGCAAACGATGACAGCAAAACGATAGCAGGGCAAGGGCCCGACGATGGCGCCTGGCTATAAGTTTAGGAGCCTTAACGCAGGCTCCAGGAAACCCCGGCATACACGCCCATGCCATCGCCCGGCGTCGAGCGCGCCATATCACGGCCTTGATCGTCATAACCCGGGGTCACGGTATTGGCGTAGCGCTGGTTGGTCAGGTTGCGCAGGTCGACCCAGGCTTGCCAGTCCTGTTTCGGTGCGTCGTAACCAACGGTGGCGCCCAATAAGCCATAGGCTGACGCGTAGTAGGAGTTGGCATAGTCCACCGCCACCCGCGAGGAATACTCACCATTGAGGCTGCTGAAAAAACCGCTGGGATGGCTGTAGCGCAACTGCGCCTGGTAATAGTGCTTGGGGATGCCAGGCAGCGTGTTGTCGCCAAAGCGTGGGTCGTCGCGGTAGTGGAAGTTGCTGAAGGTGTAGGCCTGGCGCAGGGCCAGGCGGCCGGCATTACCACCGTCCCACAGCGGGCTGGTGAGGCTCAGTTCCAGGCCCTGGTGGATGGTCGGGCTGGCATTGGACTCGGCAACCACCTGCGAACTGTTGAGCGTGGCCGCCTGGGTCTCGACGCTGAGCAGTTCATGGCGCACCAGCGAGTGATACAACGCCAGGTCCCACTGGCCGAACCAGGCTTCGCCGCGCCCGCCCAGTTCCAGGGTGGTGGCGGTCTGGTTTTGCAGTTCCACGCCTTCGCGGGTCAGGCCCGCCTCCGGCCTGCCAGAGTCTTTCGCAAAGAATTTGTTCGAACCCCAGATCATCGACCAGGCATGCGGCGGCTCGACCGAACGGCTCAAGTTGCCATACACCTGCAACTGCGGGTTGAAGTCATAGCGCAGGCCCACGCGCGGGGCGTAGTCCCAGTCGTGGGTACTCAAGGGGGCACGGGTGTCGGGATAAGTGACTTCGGTTTCGCGGCGGGTGTAGATCGCCGCCAGGCCGGTGGTCAGCCACAGGTCGGGCAACAGTTCCAGGTCGTTGCTCACGTGCAACACCGTATCCGAGCCCAGGTAACTGTAGTCACGGGTCTTGGTGCCGGGAGTGAAGTTAGCAGTGGTGCCGGCGGGTACACGCACGTACTCGGACACACCGTTATTGGGCAAACCCTGGGTGGTGCGCAGGCCGACGATGGTCTTGCTGTCGCGCCCCAGCAGCGTGTCCTGACGGATGTAATTCAAGGTGCCGCTGATATCGGTGTATGCCACCTTCAACCGGTTGGTGCCTTCGCGCAGGTCCATGGGGTAATCGTGGTAGACCAGCCCAGCCTCTACCCGAGAGTTATCGTCCAACTGCAATGTGGTCTTGTTGGCGATCCAGGTAGACCCCGGCTGCAAGCGCTTGGAGTCGCGCGCCAGGTTGACGGCATTGGCCCTACGCGGGCTGTGCTCGATCTGCTCGCGCGTGAGTTTGCCGGGGCTGTCGTTGGCGGTTTCGCGGTAACGGAAATAGAAGCGGGTTTCCAGGTCCGGGTTGAATCGGTAGCCGAAGTTGGCCGCCACACCCTTGCCACTGCCGGCGCTCTGTTGCTGGAAGCCATCGTAGTCAGAGTCGGTCAGGCTGATGTAGTAGTCAGCATCGCCCAGCACTTGCCCGGAGCTGATTTCCCGCTGGGCGTAACCATGGCTGCCAGCTTCGTAGCGCACGCGCAACTTGGGGGCATCGTAGCCGGTGTGGGTCACATAGTTGACCGCACCACCCAGGGCCAGTGCGCCCCGGTCAAAGCCGTTGGCGCCGCGCAGCACTTCGACCCGGCTGAGCCACAACGGGTCCTTGAGTTCGTAAGGTGTGCCGCCGGGGCCGGTGAGTGGCAGGCCGTCGATGGTTTCATACAGGCCGGACGCGTGGCTGCCGGGACCACGGTTGATGCCCGAGCCGCGAATGGAGATTTTCACCCCTTCGTTGTTCGCCGCCTTGGCGTAGATGCCGGCCTGGTACTTGAGTACATCTTCGTTGCTGCTGACTCGCCCCTGCTCGACGCTGGCCATGTCAATGTAATTGGTCCCACCGGGCACCTGCCGCAGTTGCGCCTGGGCCGCCTCACCTTCGCTCAGCTCGCTGCTGGTGACTTGCAGCGGCGCCAGCTGCAGTGCCTCCTGGGCCTGGGCCAGGTGACTGAATGTCAGGGCGACGCCGAAAGGAAGAAGCAGCAAAGGTTGTCGCAGGCGCATGGGCCGAATCCTGGAAAAGTTCAAGCGTTGGAAGAACCAGGGGTACGGTAGGTCACGTCTGTTTTTAAGTCCAAAATAGAATTAATAAATGCTAACTCAGTATTTAAGGAAATAAGCTGCACGCAGTAATGTGGAGCAACCGAGTCACCACCGTCACCCGAGACTGCCCCATGTCGATATCCGCCAACGTCATTGATTTCACCCTCCACCGCAAGCGCCGCCAGGCACGTGCAGCGGCCGAGCTGATGTGGGCAATGTACGCGGCGCGTGCCGGGCTGTCGGGATTCACCTTGCAGACCAGTAACGCATCCAGCGATACACGCCGGGCATAAGGCCGATGAGTTTTCTCCAGGCCCTTCCCGAACGGCTGCCTCCCACCGCTCAACCCAAGGATTGCGCCACCCGCGACGACGATGCCATCAGCCAGTGCGTCGCGCATAACCTGCAGCGCCTGCGCAGCAAACGTTACTTGTCCCTGGATGCGCTGGCCCGCGCCTGTGGAGTAAGCCGGGCGATGCTCGCGCAAATCGAGTCCGGACGAAGTGTGCCGTCGATCAAGGTGCTGTGCAAAATCGCCAAGGGCCTGAAAGTATCGGTGGCGGCGTTCCTGGAAAACCGCTCGTTCGAAGGGGTTGAATTGCTCCCCGCCCACCACAGCAAACGCCTGGTGAGTGCCGATGGTACGTTCGTCAGCCGTGCATTGTTTCCCGACGACATGTCACGCCAGTCGGAGTTCTATGAGATACGCCTGAGCGCGCGCGGTGAAGAGGTGTGCGAAGGCCGCAGGCCAGGAATCCAGGCAAACCTGGTGGTCGCTCAGGGCGTGCTGGAAGTCAGCGTCAACGAGGAGCGATACTTGCTGTCCACCGGCGACTCGATTCTGTTCTATGCCGACCAGCCCCACCGCTACCGCAACCCGGCAGACAGCGATGCGCTGGCGTTCCTGGTCATCATCCACCCCGAACGCCTGGACTGAACGCAAAAAGCCCCGCCTGAGCAATCAGGCGGGGCTTTTTCATGCCCGCGAACAGCCTGTCAGCAGGTGCAGCACATCATCGGCATGCCGTTGCAACTCATCATCATCGGCATGGCGCAGTCATTCATCATTTTCTTCATCAGCATGCAGCAGTTGTCCATCATCGCCATGCTCATGCCGGGCATCGGCATCATCTTGCAGGTCATGCCATCGGCTTGCAGGGTGCATTCCATGACGCACTTCATCATCGGCATCGACATCCCCATCGGCATGTTCATCGCCGGCATGTTGTTCATCATGGCCATGGTGTCTTGCGACATGCACATCATCGACAGATTGGCACACTGCATCATCATCGGCATGCCGCAGTTCATCATCATCACCATCATTTCGGCGTTGTTCTTGAACATCGCCATGTCCATGCCGGCTGCCGGTTTCATCGTGCACATCATGGCATCACCGGTCATTTCACACTGCATGGTGGCCATCATCATCGGCATGCCCATCATCGGCATCATCGGCATCGCGTTGTTCATTGGCATCTGCATGGCATTCATCATGTTCGAAACTCCGTAATCGACAGGAAAGGACTAAATTCTGGGGCCGATTCTAGAGATGACACACGGCGGTGCAAGACGCTGGCCGAGCAGCAGAAATAGACGTCAGACCGTCCGATTATCATTTAAGACAGACTGTAAAAGCGTGGGAGCAGACAAATGCTTGTTATTGCATCCACTCCCGATGCAGCGACCTGAAAATAGCAGCGATGGATATTCACTGGAGTGCTATGTACCTTCGATAAGGAAATAAACGATCTAACCCTTGTGAAAATAAGCGCCTGATGCAGGCTGGCGCGCAATACTGCGGTACTGTGCGGAGCTCGATCGTCGTTCCACTATCGCCATTTTTTTAAGGCCGACTATTTTTATGCGTCTGATGAATGTTGCCGGCGTATGCCTGCTTTCTTCGGTACTGATGGGCTGCCAACAGCGCCCACCCGCTAACGACCAACTGGATGCAGTGCTGTGGACCCAGACCTCCATCGAGCATGAGCTGATCTATCGCCAGGTGTTCGCCGACGCCACCCGCCAGCTCGACGTGGCCCTGGCCACCAAGGACTGGGACGCCCTGCCCTTTGCCCCACGCAACCTGGCCGGCCTGCCGCCGGCGGTGATCGTCGATATCGATGAAACCCTCCTGGACAACGTGCCGCTCAATGCCCGGGACATCGTCAACAACCAAGTCTACTCCTATGACCGCTGGAACACCTGGGTCGACCAGGCCAAGGCCCAGGCCCTGCCCGGCGCCGTGGCGTTTTTGCAGGCGGCCAAGCAACGCGGGATCAAGGTGTATTACCTGACCAACCGTGAGCACAGCCAGGTCCAGGCCACCGTCGACAACCTGCGTTTGCGCGGTTTCCCGATAGAAAACAATGAGCAGGTGCTGGCAGCCGCCACCCCGACCGGCCATTGCGAACAAGCGGGCTACGGAAAGAACTGCCGACGCCAATGGGTCGCCAGCCAGGCGCGAGTGCTGTTGATGGCCGGTGATTCCCTGGGGGATTTCGTCCAGGCCGAACACAACACCCTGGCCGCCCAGCGTCGGGCGGTCGAACCCTATGCGGGCTGGCTCGGCCAGCGCTGGTTCCTGCTGCCCAATCCTACCTACGGCAACTGGTACAGCGCGCCCTATGGCGACCGCGAAGAGATACCGTTTGCGCAGAAGCGCTTTTTCAAGCGTGAGGCCCTGCAGTTGCAGCAATAACCCGCTTTATATAGGAGTCGGCTTGCCGGCTCTTGCCGCAGAGCAAAGCTGCTCCGTAACTCTAGTTTTTAATATTTTCGCGAATGTTCCAGCCAAACTTCACCGGCCCTCCGTCCTTTGCGCCTTCTGCTTTTTGAGGCTGGTAACTCACTTCCACCTTGGCAAAATTCAGCGCGAGACTCTCATACAAAATATCGCTGTTATCGTCAGTACGCACGTCATAGGAAGTAACCATGACTTCCTTCAACACAATGACCAGATACTCCAACGAATTGGGGCCGCCAGCCTTACGCACTAGGAGTCTCGCTTCTGGATAATGTGTGCCGCTGGCACAGGCCATCATCATCGATATGGGAAGCACCTTTCAGCATAAAGGAGCTTTTCTGACATTCATCCACGACGACACATCTTTAATCTCACAGGCCTCATGAAAGCCAGGCGTTAAGGAATGACTTCGTCCCCGCTCAGAGATGGATTCCCTTCAGTCCATCGCATCACACGCCAACAGATTGAAAGCAGCGTTGACCTGCACCAACTGTTCTTCGCCATTGATGCAGATCCGCTACTGATCGGTGCGGGAGTTGTCTATATAGATCCACGGTTGACGCCGAAACTACTCAAGTTAAAACAGGCCACAGGAAGTCTACCAAAACGCATCAGTGCCACAGAAATCCAGGCGTCCACCGCAAGCCATATTCGAGACGCCATGGCCGCAACCCTTGGCTTGGGCAGCAGCGCAATGTCTGGGAACATCAACACATTAGCTATTGGCATCTATGAAGAAGTAATGCCATGAGCCGGCAAAGGAGACTAGACCTGAAAAAGTCGAAAGGCCGGAAAACGCTCTACGACTCCAATTTTTTTATTGAAGATCCATGGCCACTCCTCAAACGTTATATGCCGGTTATAGGGGGCGACCTCCTTGTCGGGTGCTTCTCGATTGCTATAACCACCGTCTTAGTAACGGTGACCTACCTCTCTACACTCCCAACGGTTCTGCTCTCCCAGATATTTTTTTTCGGTAGCCTGGGGTCGGGCCTGATATTTACGATCGCTAAATTCAAAGTTCTGTCCGGTCGAACTCATTGGGTTTGGATAAGTACCGGAATTTACTTCACGTGCCTGCTGATATCTCTTCCGGCAATCATCTATCGCCCAAGCCTTTACCTTTACCTCATGGCGCTCGTTGGGCCGCTAGCAGGCCTGCTGATTCTCAACAGCAACCGGTGCAAGGAAATGCGCAAAAAGATGGTTGAAATCCGCAATAAGCGTGAAGAGAGAGTCGTCACCCTCAAAAAACAAGGCAAATGGAAGTGGTGGTAGAGCCAGGGGTTACACAGCCGTCGCCTGGCGATACTGACGCGGCGTAAAGCCGGTCAACGCCTTGAACTGCCGGGTAAATGCACTGACACGCGGGTCACGTACAAACCTGGGCGATTAGGCTAATGTACTGACCCTGAGTCCCCTTCACTTTTAAGGCCGAGTCTTTCACGCGTAATCCTACTTTCGCCAGTATCTGCCTGTTTTCTTCGCTATTGGTCGGTTGTCAGCAGTACCCACCCACCAACGACCAACTGGATGCCGTGCTCTGGACCCAGACCTCCATCAAGCATGATCTGATCTATCGCCAGGTGTTCGCCGACGCCACCCGCCAGTTCGACGTGGCCCTGGCCGCTTTTTCAAACGTGAGGCCCTGCAGTTGCAGCAATGACGATCAAATCTGGGTCAGCCACCATAAGTACTGACATCACCAGGTAGAGGAAGCTGCATACCGGAGTGCGTTGAAAAGTCTTTACGCGATATGAACCCTTCAAGTTCCGTGGAACTATGTTGCCGTCGACACCACAGATGCTATCAAGTCAATGACGAACACAAGCATGGATTAGGATTGCGGACTTTCCGGGCCCAGCTAAAAACTGCAATAGCCTAATCATTATTACGTCAGTGTCGACAAAAGCAAAACAGTTCAGAGGCTGTACTATGAAAATATCACACAGACCACCTGCCACCTCCTTTAACGCCACACAGCATCCAACATCATCCAGCAATGGATCTTCTGACGGGATAAAAAAGCAAAATCGTGATTTCTCAAACACCCTGACGATATCTGAAATAAAAAAACCAGAACTGGGAATACATCCTAACAAAGAAGAGCTATCAAAGAAGTACCCACTCCTAAGCGATCGAAACGTTACAGTTTCTCGCGAACTGAAGTGGGTATATGAAGCGCCTAAAACCAAGGTAGAAAAAGATCGCCTGGTGATAGAAACCACAAGTCATGCAGACACTGTTCACGTAAAAAAAGCAAGCAATAAAAGTATTGATATTATTATCAACGGCAAGACCTACCATATAGACAGTCAGCAGCGTGATCAGAAAATCCCGGAGATCCATATTAAAACCCTCGGAGGCGACGACCACGTCTGGGTCGATCCTGATGTCAGTGAACGGATGCTCATCGAGACCGGGGATGGTGCTGACTATGTTCAGGCCGGAAGTGGTTATACGCGGGTGCTGGCGGGTGCCGGCAACGATACGGTGCGACTTGGCAGCGGCTTTGGTTATGCCGAGGGCGGCAAGGGAGATGATGTACTGATTGCAGGCCGCGGAATGGGTGCACTGTACGGAAATGATGGCAAGGACAGAATGTTTGCAGGCTACTTTGGCAACACACAAAGAACCTATATGGATGGTGGGCGTGGCAATGACGAAATGTACGCAAAGGGTGGGCGTACTATTATGCACGGCGGCCTGGGCAATAACTTTATAATGAGTTGTGGCGGTAGCCATATCTATACTGGGAAAGAAAAAAACCGGATTATCTCACTCAGTGATACCGATACGATTTTTGCCAAGACAGATGATACTGTCCAACGCACTTCCGGCTCTAAACTGGTAGAGGCCAAATACTCTGACGCAGGGCACGCGGGCTTGAAAGTTTCAGGAACCCCTGAATTCAAACAGCGGATTGCAGATGACTTTGAGCTACTACGCCTATCACCCACAGGGCAAAAAATGCTGATGGAGCTTGATGAAGCCTATCGGCGCAATACTGCGTCTGACGGTGATACACCGAGGGCTGAAATATACAACGTGGAGACCGGGCAATTTGAAGAAGATCAACCCATCGAGATCAAGCAAGCAGACGATGATGACGGGCACTTCTTTTTCCGGGACATAAACGTCAACCCTTCATACTTGGGGACCAAGCCCCAGACATTTCCAATCAGTATTTTATATCATGAAATGGCCCACGCTTATAACGCTGTAAACAAAAGTGAATTTAAAGGAAAAACCAAGATCAATGATGGACCTAAAGGTTTAGAAGATAATATAGAGCGTCAAGCCGTCGGTTTATGGACGAACGAGTCATTCGATTTCGACAGAGACCCGTCCACACCGCCTACATTTACCAACCCAAAGCCATTCACGGAAAACGGCCTTCACGAAGAAATGGGTGAGCCCCTGCGCAAGGCGTACCACATTGAGAATGTTGTTTGAAGGTCAAAGGTTAACTTGTCGCCTGGCGATACTGACGCGGCGTAAAACCAGTCAACGCCTTGAACTGCCGGGTAAATGCACTGTGGTCGGTGTAACCGCACTGCAAGGCCACATCGGTGATCGGCAACTCGGTATGCAGCAGGCGGTGGGCATGCTCCAGGCGCACTTTCTGGATCATCTGCCGGGGCGTCAGGTGGAACACGCGCTTGCAGTAACGCTCCAACTGCGCCACGGACGTACCGGCGATGCGCGTCAGCTCACCCAGGGTCACACGTCGGTTGAAATGGGCGCGGATGTATTCGTCCACAGCAGCCAAGCGCTGATAGGCCGGGTGGGTTTCGCTGGCCGATTGCAGGTCGACCGAAATGCCCGCCAGGCCGATGATCGCGCCTTCGTGGTTGTACAACGGCCATTTATGGGTCAGGCACCAACCGGGTTCGCGGCTGCCGTACAGGTGCAACTCCAGTTGGTCCTCCAGCACCAGGCCCTGTTCCAGCACGCGCCGATCCTGTTCGGTATAACCCGGCCCCAACTGCGCGGGAAACACCTCGGCGCTGGTTTTGCCCAGTAGCGGCCGGCGGTCTTTCAAGCCGCAACGCTGCACCAGCGTGCGGTTGGCCATGACGTAGCGCGCCTGCACGTCCTTGATAAACATCGTCGCATTGGGGATCACGTCAAGCATCGGCAACAGCATGGCCACGCCCGCCAGCAGTTGTTCGAGGCTGTGTGGCCGCTGCTCGCCGCCTTGGCAAAGGGTTGCAAACGCGTTCTGCATCATGCCACTCACCGCCTCGTTGATCGCCTCGCAAGGCCAGCAGATTGCCCGATGACCATGGCCCTGTCGAGTCTGGCAATTGTGCTGAATTCGTCATTGATCGCCACGCAAAACATCAATCGCCAGCGGGTCGATGGGTTCACTGTAGCGCCACTGCATGCCTATCCAATAACCCACAAGAAGGCGCCGCTATGTCAGCCCAAGGCAAGTTCAAGAAACAGCTGTCTCTGATCGACCTCACCTTTATCGGACTGGGAGCCATCTTCGGTTCCGGTTGGTTGTTTGCCGCCAGTCACGTGTCGTCCATCGCAGGCCCAGCGGGGATTTTTTCCTGGTTGCTGGGCGGCTTTGCGGTGCTGTTGCTGGGCATTGTCTACTGCGAATTGGGCGCGGCCCTGCCCCGTGCCGGTGGCGTGGTGCGCTACCCGGTGTATTCCCACGGCCCGCTGTTGGGCTACCTGATGGGCTTTATCACGCTGATCGCGTTCTCTAGCCTGGTGGCGATTGAAGTGGTTGCTGCACGGCAATACGCCGCCGCCTGGTTTCCCGAACTGACCAAGGCGGGATCCAGCGATCCCACCACCCTGGGCTGGCTGCTGCAGTTTGGCCTGCTGTGCCTGTTTTTCGTGCTCAACTACCGCAGCGTGAAGACCTTTGCCATCGCCAATAACCTGGTAAGTCTATTCAAGTTTGTCGTGCCGTTGCTGGTGATCGGCGTACTGTTCACCTTCTTCAAGCCGGCCAATTTTCACTCCCAAGGGTTCGCGCCGTTCGGCCTGTCAGGGATCGAAATGGCGGTGTCTGCCGGTGGGGTGATTTTTGCGTACCTGGGGCTGACGCCGATCATTTCGGTGGCCAGCGAAGTGAAGAATCCACAACGCACCATTCCCATTGCCCTGATCCTTTCGGTGCTGCTGTCCACGGCCATTTATGTGTTGTTGCAAGTGGCCTTCCTCGGCGGCGTGCCCACCGAAATGCTCGCCAACGGCTGGGCCGGGATCAGCAAGGAACTGGCGCTGCCCTATCGCGATATCGCCCTGGCATTGGGCGTGGGCTGGCTGGCCTACCTGGTGGTGGCCGACGCGGTGATCTCCCCCAGCGGCTGCGGCAATATCTATATGAACGCCACGCCACGGGTGATCTATGGCTGGGCGCAGACTGGCACCTTCTTCAAGATCTTCACCCGTATCGACAAAAAGTCCGGCATCCCGCGTCCGGCGCTGTGGCTGACCTTTGGCCTGTCGGTATTCTGGACCCTGCCATTCCCATCCTGGGAAGCGCTGATCAACGTGGTATCCGCCGCCCTGGTATTGAGCTACGCGGTGGCCCCGGTATGCGTCGCCGCACTACGGCGCAATGCCCCGGACATGCCGCGCCCGTTTCGGGTCAAGTGGATGAATGTGCTGGGCCCGCTGTCGTTCATCATCGCCGCGCTGATCGTCTACTGGTCGGGCTGGAACACCGTGTCCTGGCTGCTGGGCCTGCAAATCGTGATGTTTGTGGTGTACCTGCTGTGCCGTCGCCTGGTGCCGACCCAGCACCTGAACATCGCCCAGCAAGTGCGCTCCAGCGCGTGGCTGATCGGCTTCTACGCGGTGACCATCATGCTGTCCAAGCTCGGCAGCTTTGGTGGCCTGGGCGTGCTTACCCACCCGTTCGACACCGTGGTCGTCGCCGCCTGCGCACTGGGCATCTACTACTGGGGCGCAGCCACCGGCGTGCCTGCGCACCTGGTTGAACTGGAACACGAAGACGACGAAAGCGAAGCCGTGCTGCCCGCCACCGGCCTGCATCCGGCCAACGCACAACTGGCCAATCACTAAGGAAGAGCTTGATGAAACGACTGCACGTGATTGACTCCCATACCGGCGGCGAACCCACGCGCCTGATCATGAATGGCTTCCCCGCCCTTACCGGTCAAACCATCGCCGAGCAACTCGACTGCCTGCGCAGCGAACATGATCAATGGCGCCGCGCTTGCCTGCTGGAGCCCCGTGGCAACGATGTCCTGGTCGGCGCGTTGTATTGCGAGCCCGTCTCGCCGGGAGCCACCTGCGGGGTGATTTTCTTCAATAATGCCGGCTACCTCGGCATGTGTGGCCACGGCACCATCGGCCTGGTCGCCTCGTTGCACTACCTGGGGCACATCACACCGGGAGTGCACAGCATCGACACGCCGGTGGGCCCGGTCAGCGCCACCCTGCATGAGGATGGCGCCGTGACCCTGCGCAACGTGCCCGCCTATCGCTATCGCCAGCAAGTGCCGGTGGATGTGCCAGGGCATGGCCGTATCTACGGCGATATCGCCTGGGGTGGCAACTGGTTTTTCCTGGTGTCGGAGCACGGCCAGGCACTGCACATGGGCAATGTCGACGCCCTCACCGACTTCACCTGGGCGATGCTCAAGGCCCTCGAAGCCCAAGGTATCCAGGGCGAAGACGGCGCGTTGATCGACCATATCGAACTGTTTGCCGATGACGAACTGGCCGACAGCCGCAACTTCGTCATGTGCCCCGGCAAAGCCTACGACCGCTCACCCTGCGGCACCGGCACCAGCGCCAAGCTGGCGTGCCTGGCCGCCGATGGAAAACTTCAGGCCGGTGAGCCCTGGGTACAAGCCAGCATCACCGCCAGCCAGTTCGAAGGCCGTTTTGAGTGGGAAGGCCAGCGTATCCGCCCGTTCATCACTGGCCGCGCCTACATGACCGCCGACAGCACGTTGCTGATCGACGCACAGGATCCCTTTGCCTGGGGCATTTGCGCACCCGGCAGCGTTTAACCAACCCCTTCCACGGAGATAAAACAATGAGCGATAACATCTTCACCGGCTGCATCCCGGCCCTGATGACCCCATGCACTGCCGAGCGTCAGCCGGACTTCGACGCCTTGGTCGCCAAGGGCCGCGAGCTGATCGATATCGGCATGAGCGCCGTGGTGTATTGCGGTTCCATGGGCGACTGGCCGCTGCTCACCGAAGCCCAGCGCCAGGAAGGCGTGGCGCGCCTGGTGGCCGCCGGCATCCCGACCATCGTCGGCACCGGCGCGGTCAACAGCCGTGAGGCAATATCCCATGCCGCCCACGCGGCCAAGGTCGGCGCCCATGGCTTGATGGTCATCCCCCGCGTGCTGTCCCGTGGCGCCTCGGCGACGGCACAAAAGGCGCACTTCGCGGCGATCCTTAGCGCCGCTCCGAACCTGCCGTCAGTGATCTACAACAGCCCTTACTACGGCTTTGCGACCCGCGCCGACCTGTTCTTCGAACTGCGCCGCGAGTACCCGAACCTGATCGGTTTCAAGGAGTTCGGCGGCGCTGCCGACCTGCGCTATGCGGCCGAACACATCACCTCCAAGGACGATGACGTGACCTTGATGGTGGGTGTCGATACCCAGGTGGTGCACGGTTTCGTCAACTGCAACGCCACCGGCGCCATCACCGGTATCGGCAACGCCCTGCCACGGGAAGTCCTGCAACTGGTGGCCCTGAGCAAGAAAGCCGCCAAGGGCGACGCCAAGGCCCGACGCCAGGCCCGCGAACTGGAAGCGGCACTGGCAGTGCTGTCGTCCTTCGATGAAGGCTGCGACCTGGTGCTCTATTACAAGCACCTGATGGTGCTCAATGGCGACCTGCAATACCGCCTGCACTTCAACCAAAGCGATGTGCTCAGCGATGCCCAGCGCCGCTATGCCGAGAACCAGTACGCGCTGTTCCGCCAGTGGTACGCCAACTGGTCGGCGGAACAGAACGTCGACTGACTGCCGCGCACGCCGCTGTGAAACCATCGTGTTGCGCAGCGGCTGGACTCTTTTAGCAAGGATTTACCATGACTTTGACAGGCAATATGCTGATCGGTCAGCATGCTACACCCGGCACCCGCGAGGCCGTCCGTGCGATCAACCCGGCCACCAATGCTGCGCTGGAGCCGGCCTACCACGGAGGCACCACCGAGCACGTGGCCCAGGCCTGCGCGCTGGCATGGTCAGCCTTCGACAGCTACCGCGAAACGTCCCTGGCGGCGCGTGCTGAATTGCTCGACACCATCGCCAGCGAAATCGAAGCCCTCGGCGATGAACTGATCGAACGTGCCGTGGCCGAAACCGGCTTGGCGCATGCGCGGATCCAGGGCGAGCGTGGCCGCACCTGCCAGCAACTGCGCACCTTCGCCCGTACCGTGCGCGCCGGCGAATGGCTGGATGTGCGGGTCGACCCCGCACAGCCAGACCGTCAACCCTTGCCCCGCGCTGACTTGCGCCAGCGCCAGGTGCCGCTGGGGCCGGTGGCGGTGTTTGGCGCCAGCAACTTCCCGCTGGCATTTTCGGTGGCCGGGGGCGACACCGCCTCTGCACTGGCTGCCGGTTGCCCGGTGATCGTCAAGGCCCATGGCGCCCATCCGGGCACCAGTGAGTTGGTGGGCCGCGCCGTGGCCCGTGCCGTCAAGCACTGTGACTTGCCCGAAGGCGTGTTCTCCCTGCTGTATGGTTCCGGCCGCGAAGTGGGGATTGCGCTGGTCACCGACCCGCGCATCAAGGCCGTGGGTTTCACCGGTTCGCAAAGTGGCGGCATCGCCTTGTGCAAGGCGGCCCAGGCGCGGCCTGAGCCAATCCCGGTGTATGCGGAAATGAGTGCAGTCAATCCGGTGTACCTGTTTGCCGGCGCCCTCAAGACGCGTGGTGAGGCACTGGCGCAAGGCTTTGTCACGTCGCTGACCCTGGGTGCCGGGCAGTTCTGCACCAACCCTGGGCTGGTGATTGCGGTTCAGGGAGCAGCGCTGGAGCGTTTTATCAGCCTCGCCAGCGAGCAACTAAAAGAGCGCCCGGCACAGACCATGCTCACCCCCGGCATCTTCAATGCCTATGAAACGGGCGTCGGCACCTTGGCCGAACATGCCCAACGCCTGGCCAGCGGCCTGGCAGCACAAGGTCCGAACCAGTGCCAGGCGCAGCTGTTTACCACCCGCGCACAAGACTTCCTCGCCAACCCGCGCTTGCAGGCCGAAATCTTCGGCGCAGCATCACTGGTGGTGCAATGTGCCAATGACGACGAAGTCCGCCAGGTAACCGAACATCTCGAAGGCCAGTTGACCGCCACCCTGCACCTGGATGACGGCGATATCGAGCACGCACGGACGTTGTTACCGACCCTGGAGCGCAAGGCCGGGCGCCTGTTGGTGAACGGCTGGCCGACCGGAGTCGAGGTGTGCGATGCGATGGTGCATGGCGGGCCGTTCCCGGCCACCTCGGACTCGCGCTCGACCTCGGTGGGCACAGCCGCGATCCTGCGTTTCCTGCGCCCGGTGTGCTACCAGGACTTCCCGGACAGCCTGCTGCCCGACGCCCTCAAGCACAGTAATCCGTTGGCGTTGCGCCGCTTGCTCGACGGCCTGAGAGAAGCCTGAACATGCCTGACAATCGTCAACCCGAGATCGATATCGCCGTGGTCGGCGCCGGCATTATCGGCGTTGCCTGCGCCCTGCAACTGGCACGCCAGGGCCGGCGCGTAGTGGTTATCGACCAGCAGGCACCCGGCATGGGCGCCTCGTTCGGCAACGCCGGGCACCTGGCGACCGAGCAAGTGTTCCCCATCGCCGACCTGTCGATCCTGATGCGTTTGCCCGCCATGTTGATGGACCCCATGGGGCCGCTGCGCCTGGACTGGAAATACCTGCCCCACGCCCTGCCCTGGTTTGCCCGCCTGTTGTTGAACCTGCGGCCGACGGCCTACCAGCGCACGGTGGCCGGCATCCGTGCCCTTAACGAAAGCAGCCTGGGCGCCTGGCACCGCCTGCTGGCAAGCATTGACCGGCCTGGGTTGATGCGCGAAGACGGCTCGCTGCTGGTGTTTGAGCGTTCCGAATCACGGCCAGCGATTGAAGGATTGAAAGCGCGCATGACCAGTCAACAGGTGCCGGTGGAGTTCTGGTCGGCCGACGCCGTACAGCAGGCCGCGCCGCAATTGAGTGAGCGGATTCAAGGGGGGTTGTTCTTTCCTCGTACCGGGCACTTCCTGGATCCGTATCGCGTGGTGGGCGAGTTGGTCGAAGCCGCCAAGTCCTGTGGCGTGCGCTTTCTCCAACAACAGGTCCGGGGCGGCCAGCTACAGGCCCAGGGTGTTGCCTTGATCACCGACCAGGGCCAAATGTGCGCACGCCAGGTACTGATCGCCTGCGGCGCGCACTCGGCCAGACTCACCCAGGCACTGACAGGTAAAAAGGTGCCGCTGGACACCGAGCGCGGCTATCACCTGATGCTGCCCCATGAGCAGGAGCGGCTGCCGTTTGCCGTCACCTCGCTGGAGCGCAAGTTCATCATGACGCCGATGACCGACGGGCTGCGGCTGGCCGGCACCGTTGAGTTTGCCGGCCTGGAGCGGCCAGCGAATATGGAGCGCGCCTGGCAATTGCATCGCCTGAGCCACGGCCTGCTGCGGCATGACCTGAGTGCTGAAGACGCGACGCCGTGGATGGGCTTTCGGCCTTCATTGCCGGACTCGCTGCCGATCATCGACCGGGTATGCGACGGCAAAGTGTTGCTCGCGTTCGGCCATCAACACCTGGGCCTGACACAAGCGGCGGTGACGGCCGAGCTTATCGCGCAGTTGGCTTCGCCGATCTACGTGCCACAGCCGCAGGGTTTGCCGGCACTTGAGGCGTATCGATTGGATCGGTTTTGAGGGTCGAGGCGTTCTTGCGCACGCCATCGCGGGTAAGCCCGCTCCTACAGGGGGTTGGTGGCAGGTCCGGGATTTTGGCCGCGACATGAATCAAGTGCGGGAACTGGCTTGCCTGCGATGGCGTTGGATCAGCCGCCAAAGCTTGTGACTGAAACACCGCCATCGCGGGCAAGCCCGCTCCCACAGGGGATTGGTGGCAGGTCCGGAATTGTGGCCGCGACATGGATCAAGTGTGGGAGCTGGCTTGCCTGCGATGGCGTTGGTTCAGCCGCCACAGCTTGTGACTGAAACACCGCCATCGCGGGCAAGCCCGCTCCTACAGGGGGTTGGTGGCAGGTCCGGAATTTTGGCCGCGACATGGATCAAGTGTGGGAGCTGGCTTGCCTGCGATGGCGTTGGATCAGCCGCCAAAGCTTGTGACTGAAACACCGCCATCGCGGGCAAGCCCGCTCCTACAGGAGTCAACCGCACGCCCTCTGATCCGTGTTTCAATGCGGCATTTCGCCTGCCCATTTAAGGACTACGGATGTCTCTGATCTCGCAACGTGTAGCACTGGCGCGCAGCGGCGCCAATGACAAGGTGATTTGCAAAATGGCCTCCGGTTGGGCCGTGATGGGCGATGTGCAGTTTCTGCCGGGTTACTGCCTACTGCTGCCCGATCCCGTGGTGCCGAGCCTCAACGACCTGGATACCCAGGCTAGGACCACCTACCTGCTGGATATGGCCCGCCTCGGCGATGCCGTGCTGCAGGCAACCGGTGCGCTGCGCATGAACTACGAAATCCTCGGCAATTCAGAGCCGGAGCTGCACTGCCACATCTTCCCCCGCTACGCCTCGGAAGCAGAGCACTACCGCAAGATGCCGGTCTGGTTCTACGACTGGAAAACCGCCACGCCGTACGCCGAGGACATCCACGGTGCCTTGCGACTGGAGATTGCGCGGTTGCTGGCCCCTCACTGATAAATAATCGTAAACGTCGCCGAAGCATTGGCCGGCCCCGGCGTGACCTTGCTCGCGGTTTGCAGGTAACGCGCACGCAGAGGGATCGAATAGCTGCCCTCGGTGGTGCGCAAGGTAAGGCCGCTGGCTCGGTTGGTTGCCAACGGCACAGGCGTACCGTTGCTGGTCGCCACCTGCACGCCGACACCGGTAGCGGCTGGTACATTCCCCGTCGCGCCAGGGTCGAGGGCAAGCACACCATTGGTTGCGTTGATCGCCACGCGGGCCGGGTCGATACGGTACTGCAAGGAGTTGTTGACTCGGGTACCGCTGCCATTGTTCGAACCGGAAGGTGACGTGCCACTTTGCGATGCCCAAGCCGGCCCCGTTGTCGTATAGATCCCGCTGAACGCCGGACAGTCATTCAAAGCGATGGCAAAATCCGTCCAACCCGTGGTGCTGTTGAGCCCGGTGAACTTGGCGGTCAGATGAGACCCCATAGGCACCGAAACATCTGGTGTACTACAAGTGCGCGAGACAATCTGAATACTGCCGGAGATGCCCATCTTGAAGCCCAACATCCTGGCATCGCCTGCGTTGGCATACAGGCTTATGGTTGGCAATGAGTTACCCATCAGTATCCCCGGTGTCACATCGCCTAGCTTGATCAGAATCAATTCAAAGTTGGCAGGGCCCCTATTCTGGTTGTCAGCAAACGGAATAAGGCATCTGAAACCCGACGTGCAAGTGGATGCCTGCGAATTTGTGCGCCTTGGCAGCAGGCCACCCGTGTTGTTGAAGGCCACCCCCAGTCCAGGGGTGCTGGTTCTGTAGACTTTGTTGGCATAGGTGCCGCTGGACCAAGTGGCCAAGGGGTAGCTTGTGTCAACCGTGTACTCTGTCCACATTTGAAACGGAGCATACAGGCACTCAAGTGTCGGCGCATGGCCTGCAACCAGAGTGAACTTCTGGCGAAAGACCTCGGTGCCCACCGGTACATCGCGTCCCACGTTGATCGACGATACCTGCAGCGGCATCGAACCCACTGCCGCCTGGATACCACCGGTGTAGGTGCAGGTGACCGCCATGGCGGTGTCGGCCGCCGCCCATAGTGCCACAACGGCCAGGCACGGCTTGAGCAGAGCACTGATGTTCATAACTGTACCTTTTGAAGAGTGTTGGGCTGCACGCTGCCAGCCACGTGTTTACCGGCCGCACACACGGCGTCCAACTGCTGCAACTGCTGCCCTTCGCCGGGGCCGGCCGGGATCACCAGCGCGCATTGCTGATGGGTCTTGCTGCCCCAGTTGATCAGCAACTGGCGGGTTTCAGGCTTGATCCGGGCGTACAACTGACCGCCCTGCCCAACCATGCCCACCGACGTGCCTTCGGCATCGGTCACACCCGCACCGAAAGGCAAGCTGCTGCCGTCGTCGAGGCGCACATTGAGCAACACCGCGCGGCCCTGGTTGGTGGTGTATTTGAGATGCACCACGGCGCCGGCACGCGGGGCCACCTGCTGGCTGGTTTCGTTGAGTTCGACATCCAGCGAGCTGCCGATCGGGTCGATTGCCACTTCGTTCAATTCATAAGGGCGCAGGTACGGCACCACCGCGTTGCCGCTGCCGTCGAGCTTGAGCCCTGGATAACCGGACACCTTGGCGCCTTCGGCACCCGGCGCACTGACCACCGCCATGGTTTCACCGCGATACGGTGTCAGGGTCACACCCTCGGCATGGGCCACCACCGTACCGCTGGCGCCCACCGAGGCGCTGGTATAGCCATCGCCACGGCCCAGGGCAGCGCTGAGCATGGCCCGGGCGCCGGTGTACTGGCCATTGAGGGCCACGCTCTTGCTGTTGTTGGCACCGTCATGACCGAAGGTTGCGCCGTAGCCATACTGGCGGTCATCGCCAGCGGTGCCGCTGATGCCGGCCTGCTCGCTGTAATTGCCTTCGGTATCACGCCCCACCTGCGCGGTTATTTGCGGGGTGTGGCCAGACGCACCAAACTCCAGGGGCATGCTCATGGTCAGCAAGAAGCTGTTTTGCATATCGCCCAGGCCCATACGGCTGCGGTTGGCGTTCACACTGAAGCTGATGCGATTGAACTGCTTGCTGTAGCTGAACTGGTACTGCAAGTCACTGCCCGGCAGGTTCCAATAGTTCTGCGCAAAGCCACTGATTGCCACTTGTCCCCAGTCGCCCAGGCTCTGATCGGCGGTGACTGAAAAGCGGCTGCGTGGGCGCCCGAACATGCTGGTGTCCCAGCCACTTTTCTCGGCATCGAGCAGTTGCACAGCATTGCTGAAATCCAGGTATTCGCTGGTGGAAAAACGATAGGCCGCAAGTGAGAAGTTACTGCCAGTACTCAGCACGTTTTTGCTGTAGGACACCCGCATGCTCTGCCCTTTCGCAGCACCGCCAGCCAGGTCGGTCTGGGCATGGGTCACGTCCACGGCCATGGCGCCGATAGGCGTGCCGAAGGCCAGGCCGGTCAGCGCGGCCGTGTAGTCATCACTCGACTGCATACCGGCAAACCCGGTGAAGGTATTGTTCAGGCCATATTGCACAGTGCCCTGCAACAGGCGCACCTGCTTGTCGACATAGTTGTTGCGGGTTTCACCGGCGGTCAGACTGAAACGTGAGGTGCCCGGGCGCAGCAATTGGCTGACCGAGGCATACGGCACGATGAAGTTCTGTTCAGTACCGTCAGCTTCCGCCACGCTCACGTTGAGGTCGCCGCCGTAGCCGGTGGAGTACAGGTCATCGATCACAAAGGCGCCGGGGGCCACGGTGGTTTCCAGCAGGATGTTACCGGCCTGGCGAATGGTCACCCGTGCGTTGGTACGGGCAATGCCACGGATCACCGGGGCATAGCCACGCATGGAGTCGGGCAACATGCGGTCATCGCTCGCCAACTGCACACCACGGTAGGACAAGGTGTCGAAGATCTCGCCGGTGGTGTTGGACTCGCCCACCGTCAACTGGCTTTTCAGCGCAGTGATATCGCGTTGGGCGTAAGTGTCCAGGGCCTGGTAATCAGTGCCCAGGCGCGACTGCCAATTGACCGAGGCATTGTGGCGCAGGCGCCAGTCACCCAGGTTAAGGCCGGCCTGCAACCCCAGGAACGCCGAGTCGGAATTGCCGCTGCGGGTATGGTTACGGTTGCCGCTGAAGTTGTAGCTGAGCATACCGGCGGTGACGCCACGGTCCCACAACTCGGGGCTGACATAACCGCGCGCATTACGCTTGAGCGCCATTTGTGGAATGCTCAGGTCGAGGGCCTGGTTATCCGGTGAAAAGTTTGCGGTGGCGCCCTGGATCAACATGCCCACAGCAGCGCAGCCCTGGTTGTCGAGAGCCAGGCTGGCTTCGGGCGACAGGCTGGACATCTCCACGCCCTGGCGCTCAAGCAAGCCACGAGTCATGCACACCACCGGCTTGCTGCCGTCGGCCTGGGCCTCGATGCGGATATCCTGGCGGCTGTTCAACTGGCCGTTGAGCACCACGTCTGCACGGTATTGCCCCGGCATCACCGGGTTGCCGGCCTGGTAGGCACCAAGGTCGAGATTGCGCGAGTCCTCAGGTAGGAACGCGTCATTGAATTGCACCTCTTGCGCCAATGCGTCCTGCACGGCTATTACGCCCGGGGCAACGGCCAATACCTTGAGGATCAAGGCCGTGAGCGGATTCAAGGCGAAGCGAGGCCGCGCCCGCAGAAAAAGCCTGCTGCTGAAAGAGGTCGACATAAATGACTCGCGAGTAAAAACGTCAGGGATTGATCAGCGCTGGAGTGGCTTCCGAGTCGGGACCAGTGCGCCGTAATCATTGATGGCGTTGAACTCCACCTGGGCATCGCCAGCCGGTCGCGCCTTGAGCGCGGGCAGTTCGAACTGCCGGGTTTCACCCGGAGCGATCATGCCGTCTTCACTGCGCTCACGCTGGGCGCCGGCCACCAGTTCCAGTTCAACCAGCGAGACGTAGAACGCCGTCGGATTGAACGCCTGCAAGGCCAGGCCTTGCCCGTCACGCGCCGGCACCAATTGCCACTGCACCTGCTCAATCGCCTCAGTGGCAGTACCCGGCAAATCGCTCGGGCGGTAGAACAATTTGATCCGCGAACGAAACGCCATTTGCAGGGTATTGAGGTCCGTACCGGCTTCGGGCTTGGGCGGAATTTCCAGTACGTTGAGCCAGAACACCGACTCTTTGTCCTGGGCCAAGGGAGCCCCCGTGAACATCAGCCGCAGGCTTTGGCCCTTGGTCGGATCAATACGCGCCACGGGTGGCGAAAGCAGGAACGGCGCCTTGGAGCTGGTCGGGGTCGACTTGACGTCGCCGGTGTCGATCCACGACTGGGTCAGCGCTGGCTGCGTGCCGTTGTTATTGAGTTTTACGGTGATTTCTTTCTGGCCCGCCGGGTAGATCAGGCGGGTTCCGGTAATCACTACCCCAGCCAAGGCCTGGGAACACATCAGTGTCGCCATCCCCGTGAGGAGCAGTTGCTTGAATAGAAACTTGCAAGACATAAAGCAATCCCGTTGCCGCATGGAAACACGCCCCTTCAATAAACAGCGGGGCGTGTGTCCATGGCCTGCGACTTACTGATAGTTGATGGAGTAAGTCACGGAGCTGACAACGGTGCCCGGAGTAGTAGCAGCCTGGGCGAAGTACTGAACTGCGTATGGCAGGATGGCGGAGGTGTTTGCAACGTCGACACGGCTGGTCGAAGTGACCTGCGCGGTGTTGCCGGCCTTGATCGCCTGGCCATTGGTTGCGTCAACCAGTTGCAGTTGAACTTTGGTGGCAGAACCACTCACGTTCTTCAGGTTGCCGCTGGCTGGGTCAACGCTACCGCCCGACTCGAAGAAGGCAGCAGCGGTCTTGATCGCAGCAGAGCAATCGCTCAGCTCGATGTTGAAACCGGTCTGGCCGGCCACTTGGCCTGCGGTAGTCAGGGAAGCGGTGGAGATGGTTGGCAGCGTGACGGTAGTCCCATTCGCACCGGATGCACCGTTCACTGCAACTTTGCAGGTTTCGGCTTTAAGTTCGCCGTTGAAATCGATTTTGCCGTCCGAAGCCAGAGCAGCAGAAGACACCGTGGCAGCGACCAGTACAGCGAGGGCGCGGGCTTTGTAATTCATGAGTAACTCCGAGAGAGCGATGTTCTACAGTAAGTTTTAAAGCTTCCGCTTGCCGGAGAGCTTCTGTGTTGTTGCGGGATGAAGTTTAGGGAGGACGCATCAAACTCAATATAGGAGTGCTCTGAAAAACAATTTAACGCCTAAACTTTTCAGCACTTACATGCCCCGCAAAACTTACTGTTTCGCCTTAACTCCTTTTTAAAAATCATCGACACTGCGTCAATAGGATCACTCCTAAAAAGCAGTCACTCCAATAGTTCTTAAACCCAGCTTATTGGGCAAATACCGAAATAGAATGTTGGCGCTGCGGCCCGGCAAGTAAAACGCGGTGAGCCCATCGCAATCACAGCCGCTCAGCCGCTCACCTGCGCCCCGCAGACAAGCCCACCCCGGTGCTCCAGCAAGCTACGAGCATGGTCCGCAATCGCTTCTGCCGGCCAGCTCACTTCGTCCTGCAACAACGCTTGGATATGCTGCACCGTGGCCGCAAAGTCTGCCCAGCCAATCACCAACGCTGCCATGTGCAGCTTCTGTATCGCGTCCAACGCCGAACTGCGATCACGCAGGGCAAGCCGCTCAATCAGGCGGTTGAGTTCCTTGTGCAGTTCCTCCGGCGCCGCGGCAGGTTCCGGACGCGGCTCAATCGGGGGAGCCTGGGGAACTTCGCACCATAGTTCAATCATCTGTTGCAACTTGGCCTGTTCGATCGGTTTAGTCAGCACGCCATCTATACCCGCGTCGAAACAACGCTGAAGGTATTCGTTACCGGCAGATGGCGAGAGGGCAATGATTGGACAATAGGAGCGCTCCTGCTCACGCTCCAACTCACGCAATGCGCCGGCCATGCGTTGCGCGTCACCCTCTGGCGAGTCACAGTCGATCAGCACCATGTCGACCCTGCGGGCACTGAACAGCGCCCTCCCCTGGGCTGCATCCGCCGCCAGCAGCGCCCCGTGACCAAGGCTGCCGAGCTGTGCCTGCAACCCTTGCCGGCGGGGCAGCGAATCGTCGAGCACCAGCACCTGCAAACCGTGACTGATCTCAACTATCGGAGCCGGCTCGGTTGCCGGCAGTTCATGGCAAGCGGCGCGCTCAACAGGCAGCCTCACTTCGACCTGGGTACCGACGCCTTGCAGGCTACTGAGGAGCAGCTCACCATGCATCAGCCGCACCAGCCGCCGACAGATCACCAGGCCCAACCCGGTACCGCCCGTGCGCCGGTAGGATTGCTTGGCCTGGGCGTAAGGCCGGAACAACGAGGACTGCGCCTGCTCGGACAAGCCGATACCCGTGTCGATGACCCGAATCACCAGCTGTCGAACCTCAACCGCAGGCTTTTCCAGCAGTTGCAGTTGCACCTCGACCCGGCCGATATCGGTGAACTTGACGGCATTGGACACCAGGTTGCGCAGCACCTGCGCCAGGCGCAGGTCATCCAGCAGCAAGGGATCGTCGGGGCGCTCGCCCGTCACCATCAGCTCAAGACCTTTGTCCTCGGCAGGCGCTCGATACTCGTCCACTATCCGCAGGACCAGTGCCCAGAGATCCACCGGCTCAAGATTGAGAGTCAGTTGCCCGGCCTCCATCTTGGAGATATCCAACACATCATCCACCAGCCGTAGCAAGGTGTTGGCCCCGCTATTGGCCAACCCGGTGAAGTGACGCTGCTGCTCGTCAAGCGGCGTGTGCTCCAACAACTCGACAGCAGCCAGCACCGCGTTCATCGGCGAGCGTACTTCATGGCTGATGACGGCCAGAAACATCGCTTTCTCCCGCTCACTGTGCATTGCCTGGCGCCGCTGCAGACGACTTTGCACGACCAGCGCGAGCAACAGCGCCACCACGGACAGCAATAGCCACAACTCACCTTGGTAATGTTCGGCAATGGCCTTGATGGTAGGAATATCCAGGTTCATATCGACGAACCAGGCGTCATAGATCGCCTTGCGCTCGTCGCTGGTGATAGACGCCAGCGCCTTCTGCAAAATGGACAGCAGGATCAGGTCACTGTCACGTATCGCCATGCTCACGCCGGTATGTTGCTCGGGGACCACACCGGATATCTGCAACACCCCACGGTATTGGCGAGACAGGTAAGGAATCAGCAGCCATTCGGAAGCAATCGCCGCATCCGCACGGCCGTCCTTGACCATCGCCATCATGTCCACCGCATTCTGCGCCGAGATGATGGTGATACCGGGCGCCTTCTGCTGCAAGAACGCGAAATACCCTTCGCGCCCCAACATCACCAGGCGCTTGCCGGCGAGCTGCTCCAAGGCCACAAAAGGCTGATCGCCAAAACGGCTGATAAGAATGGTCGAGCTGGTGTTGTAAGGCGTGGTGTAGAGCAACCCGCGATCCTGCACGGGATCGTCATCCTGGCGCCGGGTGGGTAGGATGTCGACTTCGCCACTGATCAGCATGTCTTTGCGGGCGCTGCGCGTGGTGGTGCTCACCGGTTCGAAACGCAGGCCCGTGCGCGAAGATATCAGCCCCAGGTATTTGGCCGACAACCCTCTGAGCTGGCCATCGCTGATGTATTCAAAGGGCAGCAGGTTGTCGAACACCCCGACACGCAGCACCGGGTTGGCCGCAATCCAGTCAAGCTCCTGCTGCGTCAATTGCATCGGCACTGGGCTGGCCTGCGCTGCCATACCCAGGTTACCCAGCAGGAGCCCTATCAGCAGCAAGCGTGCCAGTACGGCGCTCATCGCGGCGCCATCCGCGTGCTCCGGGCAGGCGCCAGTACGTCGAAGGCCGTGTCTGCGCCCAGGGCATGCCAATGCTCAACCAATGCTTGCAAGGCCTGCGCATAGACGGGGTTATCCCAGCCCTGCTCCGCACGCAACAGGCTCTCCAGGCGCTCGGCACTCTGGCCCAGGGCCGACCACTCCATAATCAGCGCCGCGCCGTGCACGCGGTGGGCAACATGCACGGCGCTGGGACGATCACAAAGCGCTATCGCCTTGATCAGGCTCCCCAGGTCACTGGCCATTTCCCGATTGATCGCCTCCTGATCAAGCCTGGGTGCCATCAGGCTCGCACGGGGTGCCGCCAACTTGACGCCGCACCAGCGCTCGATCACCTCGCGCAGTTGTCCCAGGCGTATCGGCTTGCTCAATACCGCGTCCATGCCAGCATCCATGCAGCGTTTAAGGTGTTGCTCGCCGGTCAAGGCAGAAATGGCAATGATCGGGCAACGGGCCCGCCCCAACTGACGCTCGAACACCCGCAGTTCACGGACCAGGCTGTAACCGTCCTGGTCCGGCAGGTCGCAGTCCATCAGGATCAGTTCGTAGGCCTGCTCACCGAACAAGAGCCGGGCCTGGGCAGCATCCGCAGCGATCACAGCCTGGCAGCCAAAACCGCCGATCTGGGCGCGCAGCACCTCCTGGTTGGCCAGGGTGTCTTCCACTACGAGGATCTGCAGGCCGTCGGTGACAGCCTGAGGCGCTGGCGCCTGAACCGGTGGTTGTGCAGCGGGCTCAGGTGCAACGGTCACCGGCACGCAGAGAATGATGGTAGTGCCCACGCCCGGTTCACTGCTGAGGCTCAACGAACCCTGCATCAAGCTCGCCAGTTGCTGGCAGATCACCAGGCCCAGGCCCGTACCACCGGAGCGCTTGTACGATTGACTGGCCTGGGCATAGGGACGAAACAAAGAGGCCTGTACCGCTTCGCTCATGCCGATCCCGGTGTCGTGGACCTTGACTTGCAACTGCGGGTCACCGGCCTGCGAGGCCACCAGGCACAGCTTGATGTCGACACCTCCGGCATCGGTGAACTTGATGGCATTGGAAAGCAGGTTATGAAAAATCTGCGTCAGGCGGGAGCTGTCGAGCAACAGCAAGGGCAGCGGTGCCTGGATGTTCATATTCAAACTCAGGTGCTTTTCCCGGGCGCGCAGGCGATGCAAGCCGACCACGCCCTGCACCAGCGCCGTGACATCGGTCGGCTCGATGTTCAGGCGCAGGGCCCTGGCGCCCGAGCCAGGTGTATGCAGCACATCATCAAGCAAGCGCACCAAGGCGTTGGCACCGCTATTGGCCAGGTGCGCAAAGTGGCGCTGCTGCTCATTGAGCCGGGTGTGCCCCAGTAACTCCATGGCCGCCAGCACCGCATTCATCGGTGAACGTATTTCATGGCCCATGACCGCCAGGAACATGGTTTTTTCCTGCTCGTTACGCACAGCTTTAAGCCGCTGGCGATGACCGCGATAGGCCAGCACACACAAACTGGCCAGCACCAACGCCCCCAGGATCAGCACATGCAAGTAGTGATTGGCAATCGTGAACAGGGTCGGAACATCCAGGTCCAGGTCTTGATACCAGTGATCGTAGATCTGATTGCGTTGTTCGGCGGTGATTGAGTCCAGGACCTTCCCGAGGATCGAAAGCAATATGGCCTGGTCATCACGAACGGCCATGCTGACATCCAGTATCTGGCTCCCGACCACCCCTGAGGTTTCCAGGACGCCCTGGAACTGCCGATACAGATAAGGCATCAGGAAGGTTTCGGAGGCGACCGCTGCATCAGCACTGCCATCCTCGACGCGGGTCAGCATATCCAGGGCCGAGGTGCTTCTGATTAGGTTGGCGCCGCTACCCGTAGCCTTGAATATCTGCTCGTAATGATCTGTGTCGGGGATCATCACGGTTTTGCCTTGCAGTTGATCCAGATCGAAAAGACCGGGGCTGTCGACCCGCGTCACGATGATCGGCGAGGTGGTGTGATAGGTCAGCGCGGTAAGGCCCTCGGTAGATGGCTCAGACCTGAAATGCAGGTAAGAGGACAACAGGTCGACCTGACCTTCAAAGAGCATTTTCTCGCGTATTTCCAGGGTCTTTCCCGGCGTGTACGTGAATGTAAGTCCCGTGGTATCCGTCACCAACTTCAGATACTGAACTGATCGCCCTTGCAGTGTCCCATCACTCATGTATTCGAAGGGAATCAAGCCTTCGACCACCCCCACCCGCAACACCGGATGCTGCTCTATCCAGCGCTGCTCCTGTTCGCTCAACTCAATGGGCCCCGCACAAAGGGCAGGCACTCCTCCCATCAACCACAGCAGCACGCCCCCACACAGCCACTGCCTCATGGCGAACCGATGATCTTGTTGAGCTTGAACAGTTCGTTGTTCGACGTGACCCCCAGCTTGCGAAACGCCGAAGTTTTCTGGGTGCTGATGGTCTTGATGCTGCGATTGAATTTTTCGGCGATTTCCGTGATGGTCATGCCTGCCAGGTAACAGCGGATGACTTCCTGCTCACGACTGGTCAACTCTGCCAGGATCAGTGCGTCCGGGACCTCGTCCGAACCCTTGCGGGTATCGCTGGTGACGGTTTCGGCCAGGCGATAGGTCATGTCGGTACTCAGGTACACCGCCCCGGAAGCCACTTTGCGGATGGCCTTGATCAACTGGGTCATGTCTTCGCCCTTGCCGACAAACCCCCGGGCACCGACGCGCATGGCCAGGCCCACAGTCGCCGGGTCGTGATGACTGGACAGGATGAGGATCTGGCAGGCGGGAAACTTGACCCGCAAGGCGCGGATCAGCGACACGCCGTCCAACTCATCGGGGCTCAGGGAGAAATCCAGCAGCAACAGGTCAGCAGGCGCCGTGGCGAGACCGGCGATCAGGTCTCGGCTGCGCTCATAAATGCCTACCACTTCAAAGTTCGTCTCGGCGGCCAGGGTATTGGCCAGGCCATGACGAACAACAGCATGGTCATCGAGTAAAGCAATACGTATAGGTTTCATCGCAATCGAGCCCACTCAGCCCAGCGCACACGGCGCTGCTGGAAAACAGGGATACCCCTCCGATACAACGTCTGACTCTTGCTTAAGTATATGTAACAAACGAAAAATGACACGGCGCATAAAGCCAACTGGTTCACACACCTTCAATAATGTGTTTGATCTTGAACAACTCGTTGTTCGACATCACACCCAACTTGCGAAATGCCGAGGCTTTTTGCGAGCTGATGGTCTTGATGCTGCGATTGAATTTCTCGGCAATTTCGGTGATGGTCATGCCCGTCAGGTAACAGCGGATCACTTCCTGCTCACGGGCAGACAAGCTGACAAAACGCAGTGCGTCCTCGCGGCTCCTGGCGTCTCCGTCACACGGGCTGGCTGTGGCTTCGGCCACCCGATAAGCCATGTCCGGACTCAGGTACACCGCCCCCGAAGCCACCAGCCGTACTGCATCGATCAACTGGGTCATATCTTCGCCCTTCCCGAGAAAGCCCCGGGCGCCGACACGCAGGGCCAGGATCACGGTGGCGGCATCATGGTGCGTGGAGAACACCAGAATGCGGCATTGTGGAAACTTCACCCGCAGTGCGCGAATCAGTAAAACTCCGTCCAACTCATTCGGCCCAAGCACGTAGTCCAGCAACAGGACCTGCGCCGGATCTTTCGCCAGCCCTGCCAGCAGGTCACGCGTGCGGGAATAGACGCCGACCACTTCAAAGTCAGGCTCCTGCACCAGCCGATTGACCAAACCATGTCGCACGATTGCATGATCATCCAGCAAAGCAATTTGTAAGCGTTTCATAGATCACAGGACACTCTGTATAACGAGCAAAAAGATGAATAACACCCATTCATCATTGGTAAGTTGCCGTCATGGCTGACGGACCTACAACATCAATTACATCCGTGCAACTGAGCAATCGCACACTAAAAGAGTAACGGGCGAACTTTCGTTTACGCAAAGAAGTGCCCACAGACAAACTTTAAAGTTGCCCGATGAACAGTCGTTTTTTTCAAGCCAATTACAGCAAGCAATAAGTACCCGACGCAAAGAGGCACTAATCCCTGTAGCCCGCGATAAAAAATTCGATGATGGGAATTTAAGGCAATAACGCAGAAATGGACATCGGAGCACTCCTAAAAACACCATCAGTCTTAGGACTGAAGGCGAGCGGAGGCGCGTTACTGGGGTTTTCCCTGCTCGATCACGAAACCCAGGAACGCATCGATTTCCATTGGCCGAGCCAGGGCATACCCCTGGCCGACGCGACATCCCAAGCGGTGCAGCAACGGGATGGTGGACTCATCCTCGATGCCCTCGGCCACCAGGTTCAAATTGAGCAAGCCCGCCCAATTGACGATGCCTGCGATCACCTTGCGTGACGAGGCATGCTGCTCGACAGCCCGCACGAACGAGCCGTCGATTTTCATCTCATCGAACGACAGGTTTGCCAACAGATTCAAGGTGGCCGCCCCGGTACCAAAGTCATCCAGGGACACCTGGAAACCCTTGGTGCGAATGGCCGTCAGCGAAGCCGACAGCAAGAGTTCGTCCGGCTCAGGCACATCCTCGGTGAGTTCGATTTTCAGCAGCCGGGTTGGCAGGTCGGCCTGCCGCATACGCGCCGCCATACTGTCAGCGAAGTGCGGGGTGCAAATGGTTTTCGCCGACGCATTGACCGCAATGGGAATCCAGATGCGTTCACGCTTGAGGGCCAGCATGACCCGGATGGTCCACATTTCAACCAGACTGAACAGCAACAGGTCCAAGCCCAGCCGGTTGACCAGGGGCATCAGCACTGACGGCGGTATTTCACCAAACTGCGGATGCTTCCAGCGCACCAACGCCTCGGCGCCCACCACACGCCGACTCAACAGTTCGAACTGTGGCTGGAACACAAAGCGTAGCCCCTCTCCTGTGGTCAGGGCATTGATCACTTCATCCTCGGCCAGGGCGTCGAAGGTGGCCACGTTCAACTGGGGGTCGGCTTCTGCGCGGGTCAGCATCACGGCTCGCAAGGCATCACCCAGCTCCAGAGGCGTACCGTCACGCAGGATCTCCACCAGAATACCCGCGGTGCGGGCCAGCCGGGCATGGGACTCCAGCGCACTCACCGCCACCCCGCCAATGTGCCTGATCCAGAATTGATTGGTGCTAGCCTGTCGAGGCGGTACACAGGCCCCGTCGACCGCTTGCGCCCGAGCATTCAGGGTGGTTTCACCCGTCCAGAAAATACTCGGCAACTGCATCAGAGTGCCGGCGTCATACCGCCCCTTGAGCAGGCTGGGCAGCATCAACCCGGCGTCACTGCCAAGCCGAATTTCGCAGACAATGACATCGACCTGGCTTTCATCCAGCCAGGCCTGCACTGCGCTCAAGGATTCAACATTGGCCAGAGGCGTAATACCCATAGCACTCAAGGCGCCGGAGAGCCGACTTGCGCAGGTAGCGTCGGTTGCCAACGTGATGACGCGCAAGGCGTTGAACTCGTTGGGCACGGCGGCATTTAAGATCATGACAAAATTTTCCCGAGACTGTATCCAGGAAAAAAGCTTATCAGTGCCAAAAAAGAAGCAAATAGGATTGGGACTAAAAGCTCGGCGAATCAGATCAAGCACCAGGGCCTTTGGTTCTTGGGCAACGGCGCCCCAGCGACAGCACGAACAGCGTGATGGCAAAGACCGTTAACTGTGTGGTGAGAAAGGGAGGGATGACTCTGGACATGAGCAACGTAGCGACCGAGAACCCTTCTCGATGAAATACTGCCAGAGCGGCACCGATGGGCATCAACACTGCCCCATCGGCACCCCACTTTCCTGCGTGTTCTAGAACACGTATTGCAAGCGCATCACGATGCCATCGCCCGTGTCATCGCCCACGGTGTTGCTGACGTTATCCGTGCGGGCCTTGACGTAGTTGGCACTGACCTTGACGGCTTCGTTGGCGTACCAGTTGACTCCCAGGGTGTGTGCCTTGCCCTCGCTGTCGCCGACCTGGCGCACGTTGGTGCTGACCACCACATTGTCGTCCTCGACAGTGAACGCGTCGTAGCGGTAGAACACCTCCCAGGCGCCGATCTGTTTGTTCTGCGGCTTGATCGAGTCGAACTTGGCGCCATCGAGTTTATAGATGCGTGGCTCGCCGGTCAGGGTGTAGGCCATCTGTGCGTAATAACCGCTGGCCTTGATGTCACTGCGTGCGGCATCGGCCTTGAGGGTCCGGCGCAGGTATTCGCCCTGTACCGAGAACGCATCCAGCGCCCAGGCGCCTTCCAGGCCCCACACCGAATCGTCCTGCCACAAGCCCTGCTGGGCAGCGCTGCCGCCAAATACCGAGCGGGTACCGTTGGTGCCGGCGCTGTTACCGCCATTGGTCTCGACGCCGCGCATGCCCATGCGTGAACGGATACGGGTGTCGATGGCTGCATCCTTGAGGTCACGGTAGGCGTATTGCAGCCCCACGTGCAGCACATTGCCGGACTCATGCAGCGGCGCAAACACACCACGCAGGTTGTAGCGCTTGACGCTGTCACCGTCGGTGTCGTTGTTGTTTTCGCTGAATACGCTGCCGGACAAGTAGGCCATGCTCCCTACGACGCCGGTGGCCTGTACGCCCATGCCGGAGTTGTCGTTGATCCACTCCGCCACGTCGTAGGAAAGGTTGCGCTCCAGGGCCGTGACCCACTTGGAACTGGTGGCTTTCTCCAGGCCGAAATCCGTGTAGAAACGACCGACTTTCAGGTTCAGTGGATTGAACCCGGTGTAGGTCACACTGCCTTCGTCGAAGTAGCCTGTGCTGTCATTGCCCACGTTACGGGACAGGTCGTAGTTGATCTGATACTTCCAGTCCTTGTAGGCCGTACCACCAAACTCCAGGTAGGCCCGACGAAAATAGGCGGCGTCTGCCGAGTTGCCGTTACGGGTGTAGTAGTCATTGAACCTGGCGTAATCAGCCTGGATACGCCCGCCCAACTTGAAGCTGAACTCTTTGTCGGCAGTGGCAACTTCGAGGCCGCCCTTGGTTTTCAGCACGATATCAGCACCATCGGTGGTCACCGTGCCAGCCTGAACCGACATGGCCAATATGCCGCCCATGACGGCCAGGCTCAACTGAGTGAATCCAACGTATTTCGAATCGCTAATCGACATCAACTTCCCCTCGTTATCGTTAAGTACAACTTGGCGACGGGGAGCTTCCAAAGAGCAGATGACGGTTTTGGTTTATTTAAAAGACACTTTTGTGACGGTGACGACTTTCGCTCTTGAATCACGACGCAAGCCTTATAAACAAAGGGCCCAGCAACTTTTCAAGGGATCTCGCCAAATATTTCAGAATGATTAAAGTTGCTGCTGACTCAGATGACACTCCTCCACCTCAAGGGGGCTAGCTGACCACTCTTTCAAACCAATCACTGCGCTCGTCAAAGGCTTTGTGAATCAGCGCCACCAACGCTTGCACATGAGGTTGCTCGGCCGTCAAGGGCGCAGTGGACAGCCACGCCAAACGCTCCATGCGCTCGCTGAACAATGGCGTCAGGCCCAGCAGCGTCTTGTCCAGATGGGTGATGTAGTTTGGCAACAAGCCGACACAGGCACTGTGCCTGATCCACTCCCGCACCCACGCCTGGGAATGCACCTGGGCTACCGCCCTCTGGCGTTGTTTGACCAGGCGGTTCCAGGGCTCAAAAGCCGCAACCGGAGCATTCGTACGACCTTGTACCAACATAAAGTCAGACAGGTCTGCGATTTGCGCCGGCAAACGGTTACCGCGACAGTAGCGCTTGGCAATATGCGGGCTGTAATCAATGCGTGCCAGCCGTTGCGGCGTGGTCATGGCAAACCCAGGGGAAGGCCGCGGGCGACCAGGATCCGCCAGCCACACCATGATATCGGCCTGACGCGTCGGCTCGCCCGTCAACGGGATGACTTCCAACTGCATTGCCGGGTGCTTGCGCATGAAATCCAACACCTCACGCGCCAGCAGATCGTGCATGAGGGAATCTTCCACGGCCAGGCGCAACAACGGTTGAGGCAAGACGCTCGCCTGTGGCTGGACATCGCCAAAACGCGCCACCAGTGCCGCTTGCAGACGCTGCCCCTTGAGGGTCAGGCGCAGGGCGCTGTCCTGATACACAAACAGCGGGCTACCCAGATGGCTTTCCAGGTGGATCATTTGCTTGCGCAACACTGCGGCGCGGATATTCAGACTTCTGGCGGCCTGGCGAAAACTGGCACAACGTACGCATGTCAGAAAACGTTGCGCCAGCTCACGGTCAATCAACGGTGGCGGTGCAGTCATAGGGCAACCTTTCAGCGGCCATTATTACGGCACTGTCCCATGACTTTATATTCGATGGTATTGAGCTTGCCGCCCGAGTCCTCGTAGGTCATGCGCGATGGCACGATGTCACAGGAACGGATCGGTGGCGTTATGTTGACCACCTTGGCGATGTCCAGCTTCATCCCGTAGCGATAGCCCTGGACCTGGGGCTCGTCCTTACCTTTTTTTGCCGCATAAGCGGCCATGGCTTTCTGGTTATCGCTCATCATCTGGTCAAACACACGGTCACCACCTCCCGTGGCGAGCGCGGCCGTGGACAATGACAACATCAATGCAGCAATACTTAGTTTTAACAGGTTCATAGGGTTCATCTCTCAAGTCACTACAGCAAACTTTCCAGACTTGAGATTAACGAACCGACCCTTTCACCAAGGTAGCTTGAAGATTACCTTTCTGTTATCAACCACTAAGCATTGCCTGAAACGACGACGATGATCACCGCCCAATCAACGTCGGGCGGATTACAAACAAACTGACCCACCACTTTGGGTCAGCGTAACGCTGGCGACGGGTGGGACCTATCAGGTGAGTATCGAGAAACTGAAAGCCGGTTCTGACCCAAAGGAGCAATCGAGTAGCAGCCGCATCCGATAATTCAGACAGGGAGCAAAACAGTGATCGGTATTAGAGAAGCAACCATAGAAGACATCCCCCTACTTCGGAACCTCGGCATGGCGACCTATCGAGAGCATTTCTCTGACATCTGGAGCGCTGCGGGCATGCAGGACTTCCTGAACAAAGACTTCTCAATCCGCGAACTCCAGCAATCAATCGAGTCGCCTGCCTGTCATTGCTGGCTTATGGCATTTGATGCAGACAACCAAGGCGTAGGCTTTGCCAAGATCAACTGGTCCAAACCCATGCCCTTGCCTGGACAGGTTGGTGCTGAGCTTCAGAAAGTCTACTTCCTCAAAACACAGGCCGGCCGAGGCTACGGGAAGCAGCTCTTGCAGTTCATTTTTCAGTCAGCAAAAAACCGTCAGCAAGGCTCTATCTGGCTGGAGGTGCTGAAGTCCAATGCCAGTGCGCAGCGTTTCTATGAAAGCTGCGGGTTCGAGGTGCGAGGAGAAATACCGTTCAGTACCGACAAGGCCGATATCGGGATGGTGGTGATGAACTGTGGCCTTTCCCGGTAGCCAGGGGGCTACGCCGCTCATACCGCTCACATCTTAATCACCAAAGGAATGGCAATGATCTTCGACTGGCACTCCGGCCCCATCACCCGCACCACCCCATTGGATAAGCACTACCGAAATACGCAAAAGGTGCGTCAGTTTCTGGTCAGCGAGTGCGGGGAGTCGTTCAAGTTCGACCGACCGTTCATGGCCTGGATCAAGAGTGGCGAGCCCTTGACGATGGGAGACGTGGCGGATATGTGGAGTCGCAGAGACGCAGGGGAAATGTTTATCGCGCCTCAGCAGCAGACAAACGACTGATCAGGGTGCTGGCGCGCAACGCACACCAGGAACCTTTTTCACAATCGGGACTCAGTGCTGCATGTTTTCATACCAATGACTCAGCGAACTCCCGATGATTATCCGAAGATCCCTGCTCTGTATCGCCTTGGTAGCCATCGGCTTTCTTGCCGGGTATGCCGCCAAACCAAATAATGGACTTCAAGTGACTGCTGGCCAACTGATCAAATGTGGCCAGGTGACCATTCCTACCCTGGAGATGTGAACCCGAAGTCACAGCACGGTCGCCAGCGACCGCAACGGCTTTCACCAGCAAAACCAGACATCCAAGTAAATAACGCATTGATAGCTTCCCGGCGAATAGTCGACGGATTTAATAACTGGCTGGAGCCAAAATGGTCATTGACGACGCGCTCGCCAAATATTCCACGTACCCCTGCGCAAAATCCAAATACGCCCGCACGATAGCCGACGGATGACGGTGTGATGGGTAGATCAGGTTAATCTGCTGCTCCGGCAGTGGATGCTCAGGTAGCAGCACCAGCAGCTTCCCTTCGCGGATGGCGGGCCCGGCTAGAAAAGGCGGGAGCTCCGTCACCAGATCACCGGCCAACGCCCGGCTGCGCAAATGCGCATAGTCATTCGTGGTCAACATGGCCTGCGGCTTGAATAGCACGCTTCCCAACTGCCAGGTTCCCTGACTCCAGGTGCCACAGGGATAACCGTGCAAAGCCTCGACACTGGCAGGCATACCCAGCCTTTCAATCAGCGTCGGACTGGCCACCAACCAGTGGCGATAGTTCAGCAGGCGGCGGGCAACCATGGTCTCGTGGGCAATCATGCCGACCCGCAACGCCACATCGACACCATCCTCGATCAAGTCGATACGCCGCTCGGTGGTATGGACGCTGACCTGGACCTGTGGATAGCGGCGCTGGAACGCCGACAAGACATCCCACCAGGGCTCAAACGAAGGTGGCAATGACAACCGAAGGCGGCCTTTGAGCAGCGCCTGATCACTGATCACCGCCTGTTCGCCCTCGGCCAACGCTTCAATGCCGCGACTGGCATGTTCGTACAACCGCATCCCCGAATCGGTGAGCCTGGTGCCTCGTACAGAGCGTTCGAGCAGTTGCACTTTCAGTTGCTGTTCAAGCTCGCGAATACGCCGGCTCAAGGTCGGCAATGGAATATCCAGGCGCTCGGCGGCAGCTGACAGGCTGCCGGTCTGCGCTACGCTGACGAACATGCGGACGGCGTTGAAGTCCATGGCTTAACCTCTCAGTAATAAGAGGCACGATATATTTTTTGTGGGCCATCTTCCAGTTTCGATTGATGGACAGTGCAGTCTTCATGAGGATCTGTTTTAGAGTACGCTGGCTGCCCACCGTAATTTTAAACAGCGATTCCCTCCCCTTGCCCACCGTCCATTAATCTGATCCAGCACCCTCTGGTACAACAAAGCGTGCCGGACACTTCCACCACAGGTATTTATTTTTTAATAGACACAGTCGTGGCTCTGCTACCTTCAGGTTTGGTGGGTTCGACTGAGAGGTGCCGGCGACGCATCAAGCGATAGGCTGCCGGAATCACAAAAAGTGAAAGCAAGGGCGCTGTGACCATGCCGCCAACCATGGGCGCGGCAATGCGGCTCATCACTTCGCTACCAGTCCCACTGCCCAACAAGATGGGTAACAAGCCCGCAATAATGACGGCCACGGTCATGGCCTTAGGTCGAACTCGCTGCACAGCACCTTCACGAATCGCCGCAATCAATCCGCGCTCAGTGCTGTCACCGACGTCTTCACGTTCGGCCCAAGCGTTCTTCAGGTAGAGCAGCATGATCACGCCGAACTCGGCAGAAACCCCAGCCAAGGCGATAAAGCCGACTCCGGTGGCGACCGACAGGTTGAACCCCAAGAGATAGAGGAACCATGCTCCACCGCTCAGTGCAAATGGCAGAGTGGCCATGATCAATAGCGCCTCATCGAAGCGGGCGAAAGTCAGGTAGAGCAGAACGAAGATGATCAACAGCGTGGCAGGTACTACCAGTTTGAGGCGTGCGTTGGCCCTTTCGAGAAACTCGAACTGTCCTGAGTAGCTCAGGCTCATGCCTGGCTGCAGCTTGACCTGTTCATTGATGACCCGACGCAGGTCGGCGACAACCGAGGCAATGTCCCGTCCCCGCACGTCGATATACACCCAGCCTGAAGGCCTTGCGTTTTCGCTCTTGAGCATCGGCGGCCCGTCGCTGACCTTGATCTTCGCCACCGTGCCAAGTGTGATTTGGCTGCCTAGCGGGGTGTAGATTGGCAACTGCGCCAGGGCGCCGAGCGAGTCCCGCCACTCACGGGGGTAACGGACGTTGATCGGGAAGCGTGCAAGCCCTTCAATGGTCTCCCCGACGTTTTCACCGCCGATAGCGCCGGCCACAATGGACTGCACATCGGCGATATTCAGCCCGTAGCGGGCGGCGGCCTTGCGGTCGATATCCACGTCGATATAGCGGCCACCGGTCAGTCGTTCAGCCAGAGCCGAACTGACACCTGGCACATCCTTGGCCACCCGCTCGACCGCCTGAGTCACAGCATCGATCTCCGTCAGGTTGGTGCCGGCAACTTTCACCCCAATTGGACTCTTGATACCCGTAGCCAGCATGTCGATACGGTTGCGAATCGGGGGTATCCAGATATTCGTCAGCCCAGGAACTCGTACCACTCGATCCAGCTCTTCCACCAACTTTTCCTGGGTCATGCCTGGACGCCATTGCTCGTGCGGCTTGAATTGAATGGTGGTTTCGAACATCTCCAGCGGTGCAGGGTCGGTGGCGGTTTCAGCGCGCCCCGCTTTACCGAAGACGTGTTCAACTTCAGGCACGGTCTTGATCAGACGGTCAGTCTGTTGCAGCAGTTGTGCCGCTTTCTGCGCCGACAATCCCGGCAGAGCTGAAGGCATATAGAGCAGGTCACCCTCATCCAACGGGGGGAGAAACTCGCCACCCAAGCGCGACATTGGCCATAGCGTACTGACAACAACCAATAGTGCCACCAGCAGCGTGATCTTTGGTCGACACAAGACTGCGTCCAGGGCTGGCTGATAGATCCGAATCAACCACCGGTTCAACGGGTTCTGATGTTCACTGGGAATGCGTCCTCGAATCCAGTAGCCCATCAGCACTGGCACCAAGGTCACTGACAATCCCGCCGCTGCCGCCATGGCGTAGGTCTTGGTGAAAGCCAAAGGGCCGAACAACCGTCCCTCCTGAGCTTCCAGCGTGAACACCGGAATGAACGACAGGGTGATGATCAACAAACAGAAGAACAGCGCGGGGCCTACCTCTGCCGCCGCTTCGGTCATTACATGCCAATGACGTTCGCCCTTCAGTTCTTCCCCCGGATTGGCCGCGTGCCATGCCTCAATTTTCTTGTGAGCGTTCTCGATCATCACCACAGCGGCATCGACCATGGCGCCAATGGCAATGGCAATCCCGCCCAAGGACATGATGTTGGCGTTGATGCCTTGGTAGCGCATGACGATAAAGGCAATCAACACACCAACAGGCAGCGAGATGATCGCCACCAGGGATGAGCGCAGGTGCCAGAGGAAGATTCCACAGACCAACGCGACGACAATGAACTCTTCGATCAGCTTGTGGCTGAGGTTTTCAACAGCGCGGTCGATCAGCTTGCTGCGGTCGTAGGTGGTAACGATTTCCACCCCGGACGGCAGGCTGCTTTTCAGTTCGTCGAGCTTGGCCTTGACCGCCGCAATGGTCTCGCGAGCATTCTTGCCACTGCGCAAAATCACCACGCCACCGACGGTCTCGCCTTCGCCGTCAAGTTCGGTAATGCCCCGCCGCATTTCCGGCCCCAACTGGATCGTTGCGACATCGCCAAGGGTCACTGGTACACCACCCGCACCCAACTTAAGCGGGATCGCCCGGAAGTCATTTAGCGTCTTCAGATAGCCCGAGGCGCGCACGATGAACTCGGTCTCCGCCATCTCCAGCACGGCACCACCGGTTTCCTGATTGGCCTTGCCGATGGCGTCGGTCACCTCAGCCTGAGTGATACCGAAGCTGGCCAACTTCAGCGGATCGAGCTGCACTTGATACTGCTTGACCATGCCACCCACGGTGGCCACTTCCGCAACGTTCGGCAGGGTCTTGAGTTCAAACTTGAGGAACCAGTCCTGAAGAGCGCGAAGCTGTGCCAAATCATGCCCGCCACTGCGATCCACCAGTGCGTACTGATAGATCCAACCCACCCCCGTCGCATCTGGCCCCAACGCCGGCTTGGCATTGGCCGGCAAGCGGCTTTGTATCTGACTCAGGTACTCCAACACCCGCGAGCGAGCCCAATACAAGTCAGTGCCGTCTTCGAACAGCACGTAGACAAAACTATCGCCAAAGAAGGAATAACCACGCACGGTCTTGGCCCCCGGCACCGAGAGCATGGTGGTGGCCAACGGATAGGTGACCTGGTTCTCGACGATCTGCGGCGCTTGTCCTGCATAAGGGGTGCGGATAATCACCTGCACATCGGAGAGGTCTGGCAACGCATCAATGGGCGTGCTTTGCACCGACCAGACGCCCCAAGCGGTGACAAACAGTGTCGCCAGTAGCACTAGGAATCGGTTGGCCACTGACCAACGAATCAGGGCAGCAATCATGGCTGGCTCCCCGATTTATCCAGGCGCTCAACACGCAAGCCATCGTCGGTCTGGCTCAACGCGATTCGAACCTTGTCACCCGCTTTGAGGCCCTGCATCAGCGCCGGACTAGCGAGTGGGAAAGTCATCGTCATGCCAGGCATACCCAGCGTCTTGAAAGGGCCATGGGCGAGCGTGACGTCTTTGTCGTCGATCTCAACGATCTGCCCATCCGCCTCATGAGAGCTGGAGGCTGTTTCACTGGGTGGCGACTCTTCCTCCGTGCGAGCAACAATGCCCTTGAGACTGGCCTCCGAGTCGAGCAGGAACTGGCCAGACGTAACCACCTTCTGACCTGCTTCCAGACCTTTCACTATCGCCGTTTTGCCATCGCTTTCCTGCCCCAGGTGCACCTCCACTGGACGGTAGCGACCAGCGTCTTCGGCGAGCATCACCAGGGCTCGCCGGCCAGTGCGAATCACCGCCTCACTCGGCACCCACAATACACTTTGCTCGGTCGAACGATTCAGGCGTACCTGCACCGTCAAACCCGGCCTGAGGCGCTCGCCCGGATTGGGTAACTCGACACGTACCCGAAGTGTGCGGCTGTCCGGATTGGTCTCGGGCAAAATCGCGCTGACCTTGCCACTGAGTGTTGTTCCTGGGAAGGCCGGCAGTCGCGCTTCGACCGCCTGCCCCACGGTGATAGCTCCGGAATCCGATTCTGGAACGGCCACGGCTAGCCAGACACTGCTCAAGCCATTGACGCGCGCCAGAGTGTCGCCAGTCGCCACGGTCATACCCGAACGGACATTCAACTCTTGCAGCACGCCGCCAATAGGGCTGGTGAGCGTCAGGCAGGGCTGAACCTTACCGCCACGCTCTAACTGAGTGATCAGTGTTGCCGGCATCCCTGTGAGCTGCAGTCGTTGGCGGGCGGCAGCCAACAAGCCAGCATCACCGTTGCGCTTCAGGGCAAGGAACTCTGTCTGGGCGGCCGCCCACTCAGGCACCAGGATATCCGCCAACGCCGCGTTGGCTTTGAGTACATCGCCGGGGGCATGGGCATAGACCCGCTCCACAAAACCAGTGGTGCGGGCCTGAATCACAGCGACATCACGCTCGTTGAATCCCAAGACTCCTGTGACGTCGAGACTGGAATTAAAGATTCCACGGGTGACTGTCGCAAAACGCAGACCGAGATTCTGAGTCAGGCTCGGATCGATACTGACAGTCGCACGATCTCCTGCGCCCCCGGCGTACTGAGGAACCAGTTGCATGTCCATGAAAGGGGATTTACCCGGCTTATCGAACTTTTGCTGCGGGTACATGGGATCGTACCAATACAGAGCCTTGCGCTCCTCCGGGGAGCTGGGACTCTGCTCCGAGCTGGCACCAGGTACTCCGTTCACGCGTTGATGTGCGAACCAGTAACCACCGGCAACACCGAATGCCAGCGAGACGCCTACCAGCAATGCCCCGCTCCATTTTTTAAGGATCATTGGCTGGACTCCCCATACGCAAAATACAGACGCGCACTGGTCAGTGCTCGCTGCTCTTCCACGTCGATCTGTTTAAGACGGGCTTCAATGAGTTCACGTCGGGCGGCAATCACCGCATTTAAATCGCCCTTGCCTGCACGGTAACTGGCCATGCTGAGTTCGACCTTTTCCTTGGCCAGAGGCAACAGGCTGTCCTGATTTCTGCGCACGGCGCGATTCAGACGCTCATAGTCAGCCAGTTCATTTTCCAGTTGCTGGGTATGCTCGCGTGACAGCGCTTCGCGCTCGGCCTCCAACTGGTTGAGTTCAGCCTGCTTGGCTGCAATCCTGGGGTTTTGGCGAGAGTCGGGAAATAGCGGTAGATCCCAGGAAAGTTGAACGCTGACCATGTCGCCGAACTGACGGTCACGATGCTGATAATCAAGCTCCCAACTCCAGTCCGACTGCTTTTGCGCTTCGGCTTCACGAACTTTGGCCTGCGCCTCGCGGGTCATCGGTGCAAACGCTGCCAACTCGGGGTGGTGTTGCAACTTATGGGAGTAGCCTGAGGTATCTACGGGCCATTCAGGCATACGCCCCACGGGCTTGTCGTTGGCGGCGGAGCCAATCCAGCGTTTGAGGGCTGCTCGCGCCTGTGCTCTCTGGAGAGTCAGATCGTCCTGTTGCTCCGCCAGTTGAGCGGCTTCTTGCTTGGGTGTCACCGCATCGGCGGGTTGAGCGCGGCCACCGGCAATTTGGGCCCGGACGGTATCGCTCAGCAGGCGGTTTTCTTTGTAGAAGTCCTGGAACAGCACATCCTTGCGCTCAACCGAGTAGCTGCTGATCCAGGCCAACGCCGTGGACTGGCGCACCTTCAGACGTTCGACTCGACGTTGCGCAGAGGCACGATCAATAGCTGCATCGGCGACTTCGATACGCGCTTTGCGCTTGTCGCTATTGGGCACCTCCTGCCTGATCCCGACCATCTGCATGGTCATGAAGTCCTGGTCGATACGCCAACGATCCGGGCCGCCGATGGGGTAGTTCTGCACGCCCACCAGGAGCTTGGGATCAGGTAATTCACCAGCAGGGATGGCTGCACTGCTGGCAGCCTGAATTTTTGCGTCTTGTGCGGTCAGCGACGGCGCATTGTTTTCTGCCAGCCGCAACGCTTCATCGAGCGTCAATGCGGCAGCGAAACTCGGCAATGCCAACACGCTTGCCGCTAGGCCGGCCACGAGAGACCAGCCTGTGCAATTGCACTTGGAGTTCATGTTTACGATTCCTGTAATCATCCACTGCACGCGTCAAAAGACATGCGCACAGCTAGTCCATCCCGCTAATGCAGAATGAGGCTCAATGTGGGACAGGAATCAAACGCGGGGCGGTCGCCATACCCCGGATAGGGTCTGTATAGGTAGGGAATCGCTGAAAAAGGAAATTGCTACTGGGCTGAACAACGTTACGGGAGGCTTGAAGACCGAGACTTGCAGTATCCCGCCCGTCTTGCATTCCTGGCCCGGCTTGCAAGGCTTACCGTGCTCGGAAGGGCTTTTCATATCGTTGCAGCAGTCCATCCCCATGTCGTCCATCATCGCCATGCCCATCGTCTTCATTGGGCAAGGTTCTGTTGGTGCCTGAACACCCGCCATCCCGCTGAGGGGAAGCGCCAAGCTGATAAAGAAGATGAGGCAAAACCGTAGATAGCGTTTCATGGGCCGGAGTGTAGTCGCTGAAAATGGCTCTTACAATTGAATGCAGGTTCAAAGCAGCCTGCCGTAGGCTCTGATTCATGCGATATCACCGTATCTGAATTAAGCCAGCATTATCACTAACTTATGATTTACGCAGCATTCAGATTAAAGGCGATTGGCCCGTTTCTGCCTGGCGTTACCGGCATTTGCCCAATGAGTGATGGCATCCACCGCAAGAAAACTCAGAAACACCTTATGTTCACGACGCAAAGTGGCCACTAAAGTGTGCTGCTTACGAGTCAGATACCGGACAAAAACTTGACTAATTTCAAAGAGTTAAGTAAAATAGCAGCCAGCAGCCAGCAGCCAGCAGCCAGCAGCCAGCAGCCAGCAGCCACTAAGGTCGCGCCTACCCGTACGATAATATCCTTACCGCCCCTCCTCAGAATCTTACTGATCGCCTGTGCACTGCTGGCCCTCGCACCGTCAACCCACGCCGCACTGAAAATCCAAGGCACACGCCTGATCTACTTCGGTCATGACCGGGAGGTCAGCATCGGCGTGGTCAACCAGGCACCACAGAAAATGCTGGTGCAAACCTGGATCACCAGCGAGGACGAAGCCGCAGACGGCGATGTTCCCTTTGCCGTCACCGAACCGCTAGTGCAACTGGCTGCCGGGGAGCATCACCGACTGCGCATCCTGTATGCCGGTGAAGGCTTGCCCATAGATCGCGAATCGCTGTTCTGGCTCAACGTCATGGAAATCCCACTCATGCCGGAAGGTCCCAACAGCGTGCAGTTTGCGATACGCCAACGACTCAAGCTGTTTTATCGACCGCCCATGCTCAAGGGTGACTTGGCCGAAGCGGTGCAGCAGTTGGTCTGGCGCAGCGACGACGGACGCACCCTAACGGTCAGCAACCCCAGCGCATTCCACCTTTCGCTGATGAACCTGCAAACCGCCGGCTACGCCCTCAGCGATTATCTGCTGCTCAAACCCTATGAGAGCAAAACCCTAAGCGCCCAAGGCACCTTGCCGAAAGGCGCCACCCTCCACTTCACCGAAATCAACGATATCGGCTTGCAGTCCCACCACAGCGCGGTAGTCAAGTGATCGATCACGGAGTATTTTCACCTATGCCACTGACCAAACGTTTTCTGCCACTACTGTTGTGGGCCGGCGCGGTATTGCCTGCTACCAGCCACGCCTTGGCCTGTGTTGAAGACGGAACCAACTCGGCTATCACTCAAGAAGCGCTGGGCACGGCGCTGGCGATCTCAGCCGATGCACCCGACGGCACTATCATCTGGGAGTCCGGCCCACGCTCCGTCCAGATTCTCTGCAAGCAAGACTACGAAGCCGGCCGCGAAGGCGTGTATTTCTACGTCAATCCAGCCAAAGCCAACATCGGTACGGGTATCCGCTTGGGAATCCGCTATAACAACCAGTTGATCACCCAAAGCACCGGGGCGGTCGCTACCGGATTCTTTTCCGACCACGGTTGCAACTGGGCCAACTGTCAAGGCTGGGACAAGGCACGCTTCACCCTCAATTTCAGCGTGTTCATCGAGAAATATGGCACCACGCCGCCAAACGGCCAGGCCAGTCAGTTGGCCTCGTACCGTATATTCCAACTGGACGGCAAGGGCGGGCTCAACCCCCGCCCCAACAGTAACCTCAACTATGTGGTCACCGGCATGAACGATATCCGCTTCGTGCCGTGCGCCCCCGATCTGACCATCAGCCCCAGTGTGGTCAATTTCCCCAATCCGTCGCATAAAGCATCGATTGGAGAAGTCGCCAGCAGCGCGAACTTCAGCTTGAACCTGCGCAAAGGCTGCGACACGCCTTATACCGTCAGTGCGCGCTTCGCCACCACACCAGGCGGTGGCGGTGTGATCAATGGGTTGCTGGTGCCGGATAACAACAAGTCAGTGGGAATCTCGCTATCTCGTGTCGATAGCCAACAGCCACTGCCTTTCAACGACTGGTTCACGCTGCAGGCATTGATGGGGCAAGGTCAGAGCCACAATGAATTTCGCGCGGACCTGAAATGGCGCACGCAGCCGATCCCTGGTGTATTCGACGCCGCAGTGGTGGTGGATATGTATTACAAGTAGGCGTTTTTAAGGGACCTCTTATGCCACGGGCAACTTGAGGAACAAATAGGGTGCGGACACGATGCTGGAGCTACATCACCGCAAGATGCGCGTGAGCGAAGACGGAAGCGGTGATTTGGCTTCAAACATCATTACCGCCGCCATCAAAGTCCGCATGTCGTTCCCTCTTTCGTTTGGCGGGACTCTAGCACTGGTGGACGATTGCAAAAGCCAAGTAGCGTGAGCTGCATTAGGCATCCTGCCGAATCAACGGAACTCGAAAAGTTCGAATTGAAGATTAGCCTTCGGAATCCGATTGATTTCCATAAGCTCATACACCTTGGCGAGTAGGCCTTTTGGACCGCAAAAACTTACTTGAATCTTGTGCGGCTCGGTTTGAGCTGCTGCCTCACGCAAGGTTTCAGCCAACTGCTCAGTACCACCTGTATTACGAACAAATTGCACGCCACGCATTGCGGTCATGCGTTCCAACTCCTCGGAAGGAGGAAACACGCGTGAGGGGGTGAAGCAATAGACCAGGGTTGCCTTTTTGAAGTCTTTGCCATTCGGATCTTGCAACCAGGAAATGAAGGGTGAAATCCCCACACCGGCGCCGATCCAGATTTCCCGCTCGGCCTGAGAAACCCGTTTAAATCGCCCATAAGGGGCATAGATAGTGGCCAGCATTCCGGCTTTCGCGCACTCGCACAGCTTTTTGGTGTAATCCCCAAGCCCTCTGATTATGAACTCAACCTGCCCATTTGGACCGCCAGCACTCGCTATCGTGAAAGGGTGAGGCTCACGTAAACCTTTTTGCCGCATTGCCAGAAAAGCAAACTGCCCGGCGCTGAAGTTAAACCCATTATGGGTTGGTTCCAGCGTCAAATGCAGTGCCCTGCTTCCTCTATTGACTGCTGTCACCTTGTACTCGCCAGCACGTGCGAGAAATGGATAAAAAATCAGTTTGTAGAGGGCCGCTGACACACCCAACCCACAGGACAGCGCCAACCAGATACCTGAGGGGCTGAACAAAGTGATCGGTGATTTGAAGCTAAGCCAATGCAAGATCACGACAAGAAACAATGGTCCGGAGAGCTTGTGCCACCACCGCCATACGCTGTAAGGAATATTGCGGTTCAGCGCAAGTAGTACGATGAAGCCTAAAGCTACATAGCTCAACTGGCGCACTAGTCGTGTCCAGTATTTTGATAGCTCCAGGATAGGCACGCTGTTCCAAACATCCAGATTTGCCTTGAACACAAAGTGATAAGTGGCAAATACGAGAGCCCAGATGCCTAGCCACTTGTGCGACTCATAGACCCGGTCTAGGCCACCGAATAGATTCTCAATTACACCCCAGCGACTGGCCAGCAGGCAGGAAGCAGCCATAAAGACCAATGCGCAAGTTCCAAGTATCAGGCTGAGAGTTGCCGATGTAAGCCAAGTATCAATAGGTATTTCAATCAGCAACGTTAGTGTAGTAACCACCAAGATACCAATTATGCAGTGCCAGCTCTTCACCGTGAATGCTCCAGTCATCAATATGGTTGTAGGCTGAACCTGATCCTCCCTGAGCGTGTCAGCGGCTGAACACGCTAGCAGACTGCCAAAATCGGGGCATGACCCAAGTCATACCTATGGAGAACATCTTAATCATCCCAGACCTGCACGGTGAATCGCCCCGGCGTCCTGCCGACCGAACACCAACCCCTCATTTGCACGCAACAGCCCGACCCTCACCTGGATGCCGCACAGAAAGCGATCATCCAGACTGACTTCGGTATGGTTGGTGGACAGCTGGAGATGCCCAGTCGCCGGGCGTTCGTCAAGTATGTAGTGCCCCTGGCCCGGCTTTGCCGGGTATCGCCAGCAAGGCTGACGCCTACAACAGGGGGTGTCAGTCTCCGTCAAACACCACCGGTTTCATCGCCGCCGTATTGACCTTCAGGGTGAACACATCCGGCCGGGCGTAATGCCCGCACACGTCGAAGTCGAGGTTACTGGCCTGCCCCACAGTCAAATCGATCTCGGCATACAGAATCGTCTCCTGATCAAACACCGGCCCGGCCAGCACCTGACCGGTAGCACTGACGATCATGCTGCCGCCGTGCATGATGTAGTCCCCTTCTGCGGCCTCCAGGCTGAAGTCTTCCCGGTAGGCTGCCGGGTACTCGCCGAGGGTGATCGCCTGGCAAGCGGAGAGCACCGGCACCCGCCCTTCCAGTGCGATATGGACCATGGACGCAGCCCAGGTGGGACGGTCATCGGCAGTCGGCGCACAGTAGATTTCAGTACCCTGGGCATACATCGCCTGGCGCAATGCCGGCATGTAGTTTTCCCAGCAGATGACCGTGCCGATTCGGCCGAACGGGGTGTCTACCGGGGCGATGCTTGAGCCGTCGCCGAAACCCCAGATGATGCGTTCCTGCCCGGTCGGCATGAGCTTACGGTGATAGCCTGCAACGCCCTTGCCCGGCGCCAGAGTCACGGCGGTGCAGTACAGGGTCCGGCCCAGGCGTTCGATGATGCCCATGACGACATGGACGCCGGTTTCATTGACCACTTCACAGATCTTGGCCAGCTCCGGACCGTCGAGGCTGACGGCGCCTTGCACATACCGCAAGTACTGCGCGCGGCCGATATCATTACGGCTGCCGACGACGGTGCCAAACGCTGCACCTTTGGGGTAACCACCGAGAAACGCCTCGGGGAATACGGCAAGTTCACTACCACGCTCTGCGGCGTCACGAATCAACCCGACGGCCTTTTCAGCACTCAGTTGCGGCTCGAACGGAATGGATGAAGCTTGAACAACAGCAACCTTGATCATGAGTCTTCCCTTGATGAATGTGTGGATCGGCATTAACCGTGGGTGATATCGCGGTCTTTGGTTTCCGGGAGGAGGAACCAGAGCACGATGAAGCAGATCAGCGACACCGCTGCCAGGTAGGCTGCAGGAATGTTCGGGTTATGAGTGGCCTGGATCAGTGCCACGGCAATGAACGGTCCGGGGCCTGCCAGCAGCGCCAAGGCGACGTTGTGGCCAACAGCTGCCCCGGTCGAACGGATCGAGGCCGGGAACACTTCAACCAGCAGCACCACATCCATCACTGCGGTGATTGCCACCAGCGCCGCCATGATCACCAGCCCCAGCAGAATCGCGGCGAAGCTGCCGGTATTCATCAACAGGAACACCGGGTACGCCAACAGGGTCAGGCCGGCGGCGGCAGTCAGTACAAACGGACGACGGCCGAAGCGATCGCTCAGGCGACCTACCAGCGGGTTGAACAGGGTGTAGAGCACCAGGGCCAGGCTGCACAGCACCAACGCAGTCGATTTGCTCAGGCCCACGGTCTGGGTCAGGTGGGTGTTGGCGTAGGTGATGAAGTAGTACAGCGACACACCGAACAGGGCGGAGAAGGCAAACGAGACCACGAAAGCTCGCTGCTTGGCCCCACGCGACACCTGCTCCACGGCACCGGTGGCACGCTTGTGTTGCAGCGCCTCGTAGACCGGGGTGTCACCCAGTTTGCGGCGAATGTACATGGCCACACCGGCCATGATGATCGAGGCTACAAACGGTACGCGCCAGCCCCAGGCCATGAGGTCTGCGTCCGACAGGGTCGCGGTGATGATGGCGGCGATGGCCGTACCACACAGGAATGCCGCGCCTGCGGTGCCGGTGATCACGCTGGCTGCGGTTGCCCGGCGGTTGGCGGGGGCGCTTTCGACAATGTAGATGCCGGCGCTGGACCACTCTCCACCCACCATCATGCCCTGCAGAAAACGCAGAGCAACCAATAGGATCGGTGCAGCGATACCGATGGCGGCGTAGCCGGGCAACAGTCCGATCAGGGTGGTGGCCAGGCCCATGCCGAACACAGTGATGATCAGCACGGCGCGCCGCCCCAGCTTGTCGCCAATCGGGCCCAGTACCACAGCGCCCAAGGGCCGTGACAGGAAGCCTACGGCAAACACCGCCAACGACGACAGCAGCGAAACGCCGGGCGCGGTGGAAGGAAAGAACAGTTGCCCGATCACCGCGGCGAAGTAGCCGTAGATGGCAAAGTCGAACCATTCCATGAAGTTGCCAATGCCGACGGCAATGGCCCGTTTGCGCAGCTCTGCTGCGTCGTTTGATGAGACCGCGCGCTCACCCTGTTGCGATTGCACTATTGAATCTTGCATCCCCGGCCACCTGATTATTGTTGTGTTTGCGTAGGGCCGAGAATAAGAATGTCGAGTCAAATTAAACAAACGAATACAATAGATGACCATAATTAGCGTTGCTAATATCAGCAGGATCGACCTCAACCTGCTCATCGTTTTTCAGTGCCTGATGAACGAGCGCAGCGTGACCCGTGCAGCAGCGGTGCTGCATGTCACGCAAGGGGCGGTCAGCTCTTCGCTCAAGCGCCTGCGCGAACAGTTTCACGACGAGTTGTTCATCCGTACCAGCACCGGCATGATGCCAACCCGACGGGCGCTGGAGATTGCGCCGAAAGTCACTGAGGCCCTCACCGCCGTGGCCTCCATCGTCGACAAACGCCCGCAGTTTTCCGCCGAATCGTCCACGCGGGTGTTCAACATTGCGCTGTCGGATGACATCGAAAGCTATGTATCGCCACGGCTGGTCAACGAAGCAAAAGCACGCGGGCTTTCGGTGAAATTTGCCTTTCACCAGGGCAACAGTTCGCTGTGGAAAAGCTCGTTGGCCGACCCGGATATCGACCTGGTCCTGTGCTCCGAACCCAAGGAACTGACTTCGCATTACAGCTCACAGGTACTGTTTTCTTCGTCCTACTCATGCCTCTACGACGGACCCAGGCTAAACCTAAAAAACCCGCTCACCCGCGATGAATACCTCATGCACGAACATGTGCGGATTTCCTTCGACGGGCGCCGGGGGTTCGTTGACGATCTGCTGGAAAGCGAAGGTGTCGCCCGTCGGGTATCGGCATCGTTCACCCACTTCAGTGGCGCCCTGGCGACCCTGGTGCACAGCGATGTGATCGCTACCTTGCCCACGTTTGCAGCACTATCCTATGCGCGGATTGCGCGTTTGACCGTCAGCCCTGTACCGATTTTCGTCCCGGCCTTTCGCGTGTTCATGGTCTGGGATGTGGAGCACAACGACGATCCGCACAACCGCTGGCTACGTAGCTTCATTATCGACACCACCCAGGAACTGCAGCGCGCCTCACACACCGACCTGAGAGGCAGTGACCGGTTGCAAGAGCCGAATGAAAAAAACAGCAGATCATCGACATAATTAACAATGACCTCGGCACACTGGTCGAGCGACTGATAGAGCAGCGGCGCTCGCGTGGAGTGCGGACTCCATACCTAATAATCACTGAAGATGGCCGACAGGTGACCAAGCCGATGCTACGCCTACGTTTTGACGATGCCAGGAACAAGGCAATTGCCATTGCTAACGAGACGGGAGACGGCGTGCTTGCGGCGAGCATCCGGCAGTTCCAGTTCTGCGACATCCGGCCAAAAGCAGCCAGTGAAATATTGGACCTGGGCGATGCCAGTCGCCTACTTGGGCATACGGATAAGCGGATAACCGAGACGGTTTATAGACGTGTTGGTGAGATCGTAAAGCCGACCCGTTGATAGAGAATCTGACAGTAGTTGCGGAAAGCGCCGCAAACGATGCGGAAACTGTTAGTTTAAAACCTTGTCCTATTACCGAACGCCAGAAACACAAAAGCCCCGCAATCGCGGGGCTTTCGTATGAATATTGGCGGGAAACCAGGGATTCGAACCCTGGGAACGCTATTAACGTTCGCCGGTTTTCAAGACCGGTGCATTCAACCACTCTGCCAATTTCCCTTGTGCAACACAGGATTATAGTAGCCCATCCTGTCTCAGCGGGCGCCATAATACCCGAATGAAACACACTGTCAAACTCTCTGCATAGCTTGTTACAGAGCGTCTGTTATGATCTTTGCGACTGAACGTTTCAAAACTGAAGGAGTGTCGCCATGCGCGAACAGGATTACGCAGTTAATAGCAACGTGCAGGCTGAGCAGCTAGAGGTTAGCCGCGTCCTGCGCAATACATACGGCCTGCTCGCCCTCACCCTCGCATTTAGCGGCGTGATGGCGTATGTGGCGCAACAGATGCGGGTCGGCTACCCGAACATCTTTGTGGTATTGATCGGCTTCTACGGCCTGTTTTTCCTCACCAACAAGCTGCGCGACTCGGCCTGGGGCCTGGTGTCGGCGTTTGCCCTGACCGGTTTCATGGGGTTCCTGCTGGGCCCGATCCTTAACCGTTACCTGGGTATGCAGGGCGGCGCGGAAGTGGTCAGCTCGGCGTTTGCCATGACGGCACTGGTGTTTGGTGGCCTGTCGGCCTATGTACTGATCACCCGTAAGGACATGAGCTTCCTCGGCGGCTTCATCACGGCTGGCTTCTTCGTGTTGCTGGCGGCGGTGCTGGCGAGCATGTTCTTCCAGATCAGCGGCCTGCAGTTGGCGATCAGCGCCGGTTTTGTGCTGTTTTCCTCGGTCTGCATTCTGTTCCAGACCAGCGCCATCATCCATGGCGGCGAGCGTAACTACATCATGGCGACCATCAGCCTGTATGTATCGATCTACAACCTGTTTGTCAGCCTGTTGCAGATCTTCGGCATCATGAGCCGCGACGACTGATCCCAGCCTCATCAAAAAGCCCGCTTCGGCGGGCTTTTTGTTGCCTGCGGCTTTATCATTGGCGCAGGTTTGCCTACAGAGTGTTCCATGAAGTTCGCGATTGCGCTTTTTTCCGCCGCCCATGCGCCCTCCTCGCGCCGTGCCCTGCAGTTTGCCCAGGCTGCGCTGGCCGGTGGGCATGAGGTTGTGCGGCTGTTTTTCTATCAGGATGGGGTCTACAGCGCATCCAACTCGGTGGTAACACCGCAGGATGAGCAGGATATCGCTCAACAGTGGCGCGCCTTCGTCAGCGAGCATCAGCTTGATGGTGTGGTGTGCATTGCCGCAGCATTGCGTCGTGGGGTGTTGAATAACGAGGAAGCCTCACGCTATCAACGTAGCGCGGTCAATATCGATGCGCCCTGGGCGCTGTCGGGCCTTGGGCAGTTGCACGATGCAATCCAGGACGCCGACCGCCTGATCTGCTTTGGAGGGCCATGAAATGTCCAGATCCTTGTTGGTAATCAGCCGCCAGGCACCGTGGTCCGGGCCCAGTGCGCGAGAAGCGCTGGATGTGGTGCTGGCCGGTGGTGCATTCGACTTGCCGATTGGGCTGCTGTTTCTCGATGACGGCGTGTTTCAACTGGCAACCGCGCAGGATGCCAAGGCCTTGCAGCAGAAGGACGTGACTGCCAACCTGCAGGCACTCTCGCTGTTTGGTATCGATGAGGTATTCGCCTGCAGCCACAGCCTGGCCGAACGTGGGCTGAGCCCCCCTGATAACGCGCAGCCACTGAGCAGCGAACAGATTTCCCAGATGATTGACCGTTACGATCAGGTGATGACCCTCTGATGTCGACCTTGCATGTGTTGTCCCACTCCCCTTTTACCGACAGCCGCCTGGGCAGTTGCCTACGCCTGTGTGGCGCGCAGGATGCAGTCCTGCTGTGCGGTGATGCAACCTATGCCCTGCAAGCCGGCAGCGCGCCTTTCCAGGCCTTGCAAGCCAAGGCCCTGGATGTCTTCGTGCTGGCTGAGGATGCCCAGGCCCGTGGCCTGTCGTTGCCGGATTGGGCCAAAAGTGTCGACTACCCGGGTTTTGTGCAGTTGTCGATCGACCATGACAAGGTCAACACTTGGCTATGAACACCCTGACCGTAGGCGCGCGCACCCTTGAACTGGACAAGGACGGTTACCTGGTTGACCTGAACGCCTGGTCTGTCGAAGTGGCCAGTGCCCTGGCAAGCGCCGAAGAACTGGAGTTGACCGACGAGCACTGGGAAATCCTTGAGCTGCTCAGGGGCTTTTACCAGGAGTTCCAGTTATCACCGGCCACCCGCCCGCTGATCAAGTACACCGCCTTGAAGCTGGGCCCGGAAAAGGGCAACAGCCTGCACCTCAACCGACTGTTCAAAGGCACTCCCGCCAAACTTGCCGCCAAGCTGGCGGGCCTGCCCAGGCCGACGAATTGCTTATGACCGACTTTGCCCCGTTGATCACCGAAACTCCCGCCGAACATCCCTTTGCGCCGTTTGTACGCATCCTCGGCAAAGGCAAGCGTGGTGCCCGCAGCCTGACGCGCGAAGAAGCGCGGGAAGCCATGGGCATGCTGCTCGACGACAAGGTCGAAGACTCCCAGCTCGGCGCATTCCTGATGCTGTTGCGCCACAAGGAAGAAAGCCCGGAAGAGCTCGCCGGCTTCACCGAAGCCCTGCGTGAGCGCCTCAACGCGCCAGCACTGAACGTAGATATCGATTGGCCTACCTACGCGGGGAAAAAGCGCCACCTGCCATGGTACCTGCTGGCCGCCAAGTGTCTGGCGCAGAACGGTGTGCGAATCTTCATGCACGGCGGCGGCGCCCACACGGCCGGCCGGCTGTACACCGAACAATTGCTGGGTGAATTGCAGATTCCACTGTGCCGCAACTGGCAGCAGGTCGAGACAGCCTTTGTGCAAGGCAACCTGGCGTTTATGCCGCTGGGCGACTGGGCGCCACAACTGCAACGCATGATTGACCTGCGCAACATCCTCGGCCTGCGTTCACCTATCCATTCCCTGGCACGCATCCTCAACCCGCTGGGCGCACGCTGCGGCCTGCAAAGTATCTTCCACCCCGGCTACCAGGGCGTACACCGTGATGCCAGTGGCTTGCTGGGCGACAACACGATTGTGATCAAGGGCGATGGCGGCGAGATCGAGATCAACCCCGATACCACCAGCCATTTATATGGCACCACCGGCGGCGCAAGCTGGGATGAAGAGTGGCCAGCCCTCTCGGCTCAGCGCCACGTCAAGCCGGCCAGCCTAGAACCTGAGCATTTGAAAGCCCTGTGGCGCGGCGAGGTGCAGGATAGCTACCCGCAGTTGGCACTGATCGCCACCATGGCCCTGGCCCTGCGCGGCCTTGGGCACCCACGGGAACAGGCTTTTGAACTGGCCCAGCAGTATTGGGATGCGCGGGACAAATCGATTTAATCGATCATTAACCCCGAGCCTTTGCGCTATTTCTTCGAACTCAGACGATTAGACTGCACACCAACGCTTATTAGCCAAGGAGTCAGTCATGGGTTTACTGATTGAAGGACGCTGGCATGACCAGTGGTACGAAAGTAGCGCAGATGGCGCCTTCCAACGGGAACAGGCGCAACGCCGGCACTGGGTCAGCACCGACGGCCAACCGGGCCCCAGCGGTGATGGCGGCTTCAAGGCCGAAGCCGGCCGCTACCACTTGTATGTCTCCCTCGCCTGCCCGTGGGCGCACCGCACCCTGATCCTGCGCAAACTCAAGGGCCTGGAAAGCCTGATCGACGTTTCAGTGGTCAGTTGGCTGATGCTGGAAAATGGCTGGACCTTCGACAAGGCCCACGGCTCAACTGGCGACAAGCTCGACGATTTTTCCTTCATGCACCAGCGCTATACCGCCGACACCACCGACTACACCGGGCGCGTCACTGTGCCCGTGCTGTGGGACAAGAAGCTCAGTCGCATCGTCAGTAATGAATCGGCGGAGATCATCCGCATGTTCAACAGCGCGTTCAATGAACTGACGGGCAACACCCTGGACTTTTACCCCGAACCGCTGCGCCCGAGCATCGACGCGTGGAACGAGCGGATCTATCCCGCCGTAAACAATGGCGTGTATCGCGCAGGCTTTGCCACTTCACAGCAGGCGTACGAAAGTGCTTTTGATGACGTGTTTGCCGAGCTGGATCACCTGGAGCAGCACTTGGGGGGGCACCGCTACCTGGCCGGTGAATACCTGACCGAGGCTGACGTACGCCTGTTTACGACGCTGATCCGGTTTGATGCGGTGTATTACAGCCACTTCAAATGCAACCTGCGGCGGATTGCGGATTATCCAAACCTGTCGAATTGGTTACGCGAGCTGTATCAATGGCCCGGCGTGGCCGAGACCGTGGATTTTGCCCATATCAAGGGGCATTACTATGCCAGCCACCGGACGATCAATCCGACGGGGATTGTACCGAAGGGGCCGTTGCAGGCGTTTGATAGCAAACATGACCGACAGAAGTTGAGCAGCAAGGGCGTCTGGAGCTGAAGCAAAAACGGTAGGAGCGAACTTGCTCGCGAAGATCGTCAACGATAACGCTGGCATCCTGGATGAACGCGGCGCCCTTGAGTTTCTCGCGAGCAAGCTCGCTCCTACAATTGATGTGAGTGCCGGTTTCACACCTGGGACTGGGCACCTTCGAACCACTTCAGCTTCTCACGCAACACCACCACTTCTCCTACGATCACCAGCGTCGGCGCATGCACTTCATGCTCCGCCACCAGGCGCGGCAGGTCCGCCAGGGTGCCAGTAAACACGCGCTGGTTGGACGTGGTGCCTTGCTGGATCAACGCCGCCGGAGTATCTGCCGAACGGCCATGGCGGATCAGTTGCTCGCAGATGATCGGCAAGCCAATCAAGCCCATGTAGAACACCAGGGTCTGCGACGGCCCGACCAGGTCATTCCAGGGCAAATCCGAGGTGCCGTCTTTCAGGTGCCCGGTGATGAAGCGTACCGATTGCGCATAGTCGCGATGGGTCAGGGGAATACCGGCATACGCCGCACAGCCACTGGCTGCCGTAATCCCCGGCACCACCTGGAACGGGATGCCATTGGCCGCCAGCTCCTCGATCTCTTCGCCGCCGCGACCAAAGATAAACGGATCGCCGCCCTTGAGGCGCAGTACGCGCTTGCCCTGCTTGGCCAGTTTCACCAGTTGCTGGTTGATCTGGTCTTGCGGCACCGCATGATCGGCGCGGCGCTTGCCGACATATACCCGCTCGGCGTCGCGACGGCACAATTCGAGAATCGCCGGCGCCACCAGGCGGTCATACAGCACCACATCGGCTTGCTGCATCAAGCGCAGCGCGCGAAAGGTCAGGAGGTCCGGATCACCGGGGCCTGCGCCCACCAGATACACTTCACCCGGCGCATGGGGCGGCTTGCCATTGACCTTCTCCACCAGCAAACGCTCGGCTTCATCGCCTTGCCCTGCCAGTTGCCGATCAGCGATCGGGCCCTGGAAAACGTCTTCCCAGAAGGCCCGGCGCTGCTGCACATCGGGATACAGATTTTTGACCTGCGCGCGAAAACGTGCGGCCAGCCCGGCCAATTGACCGTAGGTGGACGGAATCCAGGTTTCCAGTTTGGCGCGAATCAGCCGTGCCAGCACCGGCGCATCACCGCCACTGGACACCGCAATCACCAAGGGCGAGCGGTCGACGATCGCCGGGAAGATCACGCTGCACAAGGCCGGCGCGTCCACCACATTGACCGGCACACAACGGCGCCGAGCATCACTGGACACTTGCGCGTTCAGCGGCTCGTCGTCGGTTGCCGCGATGATCAGGGTGCAGCCATCAAGGTCCGCCTCCTGGTAACCACGCACAATAAGCTCACCGCCACTGCCCTGTACCAGTTCACGCAACTGGTCTTCGATCAGGGGAGCAACCACCCGCAACAACGCGCCGGCATCGGCCAGTAGCCGGGATTTGCGCAAGGCAATCTCCCCGCCACCGACGACCAACACACGACTGCCGCGCAGGTTATGGAACAGCGGCAGAAATTCCATTTAGCCGATGACCTCAACGCCCGCCATGTACGGCTTGAGCACTTCAGGTACGCGGATCGAACCGTCAGCCTGCTGGTAGTTTTCCAGCACCGCGACCAGGGTGCGGCCTACAGCCAGGCCCGAGCCGTTGAGGGTGTGGACCAGTTCCGGCTTGCCGGTTTCCGGGTTACGGAAACGCGCCTGCATGCGGCGGGCCTGGAAATCACCGCAGTTGGAGCACGAGGAAATCTCGCGGTATTTGTCCTGGCTCGGCACCCACACTTCGAGGTCGTAGGTCTTTACCGCGCTGAACCCCATGTCGCCGGTGCACAGCGCCAATACGCGGTACGGCAACTCCAGCAATTGCAGGACGCGCTCGGCGTTGGCGGTCAGGCCTTCCAGGGCTTCCATGGAGGTCGACGGCTCGACAACCTGCACCATCTCGACCTTGTCGAACTGGTGTTGGCGGATCATGCCGCGGGTGTCACGGCCCGATGCCCCGGCTTCGCTGCGGAAGCACGGGCTGTGGGCGACGAACTTGATCGGCAGTTGCTTGGCGTCGAGGATCTCGCCGGCCACGATGTTGGTCAGCGATACTTCGGCGGTCGGGATCAGGTACAGATCGGCTTCGCCATCGCGGCTGATCTTGAACAGGTCCTCTTCGAACTTCGGCAACTGGCTGGTGCCCATCAGCGCCGGAGCCTGCACCAGGTACGGGGTGTAAGCCTCCTCGTAACCGTGTTCGCCGGTGTGCAGGTTGAGCATGAACTGCGCCAGGGCACGGTGCATGCGTGCGATCGGACCGCGCAGCAAGGCAAAGCGCGCGCCGGACATTTTGGCGGCGGTTTCAAAATCCAGGCCACCGGTCAGTTCGCCCAGGGCAACGTGGTCCTTGATCTCGAAATCAAAGGCTTTTGGCGTACCCCAGCGGCGGACTTCGACGTTACCGTCTTCATCGGCGCCGACCGGCACGGATTCGTGCGGCAGGTTGGGGATACCCAACAGGATCGAATCCAGCTCGGACTGAATCTTGTCCAGTTCGACCTTGCCGTCAGACAGCTCGCTGCCCATGCGCTCGACGTCCGCCATCAGCGGCGCGATGTCTTCACCACGCTGCTTGGCCTGACCGATGGATTTGGAGCGCGCATTCCGTTCAGCCTGCAATGCTTCGGTGCGGGTCTGGACGGTCTTGCGCTGTTCTTCCAGCGCTTCGATGCGCGCAACATCCAAGGCAAAGCCACGGGATGCCAGGCGGTCCGCTACGTCCTGAAGGTTGCTACGTAACAGTTTGGAATCGAGCATGTCGGTCTCTCGTTTATCAAAGTTTGGTCAAGGACAGGCCGGCCCAGGTGGCGAGCAGCCCGCCGAATACACTGATGGCCACATAGCCTAATGCCAGCGGCACTTGCCCGCTTTCCAGCAGGCGCACGGTATCCAGTGAAAAGGATGAAAAAGTGGTCAGGCCGCCAAGGAAGCCCACCATCAACCCGGCGCGCACTTCAACAGGCACCTCCGGGCGTAACAGAAACAGGCCGTACAACACGCCGATCAGCAGGCAGCCCACGATATTAACGGCCAGCGTCGCGGTATAGAAGTGTTTCGGCCAATTGGCGCTAATCCAATTGCCGGTGGCAAAGCGCAATAGGGTACCGGCCACACCGCCTACGGAGACTGCGATCACCAAGGGAATCATGGCTTTCTCCGCTGTTTCGGGCTCAAGCGGTCCAGTTGCGCGAGGTGATTGAGCTTCTCGCCGATCTTCAGCTCCAGGCCACGGGGCACCGGTTGATAGAACGGTTGCGGCTCCAGATCATCAGGAAAATAGTCTTCGCCGGCCGCATAGGCATCCGGCTCGTCGTGGGCGTAGCGGTATTCGTCGCCATAACCCAACTGTTTCATCAGTTTGGTCGGCGCGTTACGCAGGTGCAGCGGGACTTCCAATGAGCCATGCTCAGCCGCAGCACGCAGCGCCGACTTGAAGCCCATGTACACCGCATTGCTTTTCGGCGCGCAGGCCAGGTAGGTAATGGCCTGCGCCACCGCCAACTCGCCTTCCGGGCTGCCGAGGCGCTCCTGCACTTCCCAGGCCGCCAGGCACAGGCTCAGGGCGCGGGGATCGGCGTTGCCGATGTCCTCGCTGGCCATGCGCACCACACGCCGGGCCAGGTACAGCGGATCGCAGCCACCGTCGATCATGCGCGCAAACCAATACAACGCGCCGTCCGGGTTGGAACCGCGTACAGATTTGTGCAATGCCGAAATCTGATCGTAGAAGGCCTCGCCGCCCTTGTCGAAGCGCCGCCGGGTATCGCCCAGCAGGCTTTGCAGCAGGTCGACGCCAATCTCACTATTGTCTTCAGCCAGGTCAGAGGCGTTTTCCAGCAGATTGAGGAAACGTCGACCGTCACCGTCAGCCGCCGCCAGCAGGATCTTGAAACCCTCCTCCCCCAGGCTCAGATGGCGCTTGCCTAGCCCCTTGTCCTCGCCCAGCGCTCGCTGCAACAGCTTCTGCATCGCGGCTTCATCGAGGCTCTTGAGGACATACACCCGCGCCCGCGAGAGCAAGGCATTGTTGAGTTCAAACGAGGGGTTTTCAGTGGTGGCGCCAATAAAAATCAGCGTGCCGTCTTCCACATAGGGCAGGAATGCATCCTGCTGCGACTTGTTGAAGCGATGCACTTCATCGACAAACAGGATGGTGCGCCGACCGTACTGCCCGGCCTGCTGTTTGGCGACTTCCACCGCCTGGCGGATCTCCTTGACCCCGGCCAACACGGCCGAAACTGTTTCAAAGTGTGCGTCCGAGACTTTCGCCAGCAGCCGCGCCAGGGTGGTCTTGCCCACGCCCGGCGGCCCCCAGAAAATCATCGAGTGCAGGGCACCCTGCTCCAGGGCTTCGCGCAGGGGCTTACCGCGGGCCAGCAAGTGCTCTTGCCCGACATACTCATCCAGGTTGGTCGAGCGCAAACGCGCGGCCAGGGGCTGGGCAATCGGGTCACTGCGAAACAGGTCCATGGGCAGCGATTTACTCCTGGATCACATCGGCACCCTTGGGGATGTCGAACTTGAACGTGGAGGCTGGGACCGACTCATTGGCCTTGACCCCGGTGAACAGGATATTGGTGCGCTGGCCAACACTGTCGATCAGTTGCATATCGTTGATCACACCGTTGCGAAACGACAGGCGCAGGCTGTCGAACAGTGTGTCCTTGGACTTGGGCTTGAGGGTGAAATCGATCACGTTGCTTTGTTGCTTGGACGTGATCTCGAAACTCTCGCTGATCTGCGACACATCACCGGACAGCAACAAGGCCGGGGTCTGGCTCAGACGTGGGTCAAGGGTCTTGATGGTCGCCTGCTCCAGGTCCGGGTCCCACAGCGTGACTTTCTTGCCATCGGAGACGATGGTCTGCTCGTTGGGCGCGTCGGTTTTCCAGAAGAACAGGCCTGGGCGCTGCACAGCCATTTCACCGGCCGTTTCCTGCAACTGCGTGCCGCCGCCGTCCAGGGTCAACTGGGAGAAGCGCGCGGTCAGGGTCTTGGATTTGTCCAGCAGGTTGGTCAGGCTCGCAACGGATGCCTGGTCAGCGTGGGCCGAAAACGCAGTCAGGGCCAAGGCTGGCAACAACAGCATGCGGATAAGACGCATGGGAGTCCTCATAGAATGATGTGAAAGGCGCGCCGCGTGCTGCCACGCGGCACGAAGTCAGTCGCGCATCGGCCCTGGCGCGATCACTTCGCGCGAGCCGTTGGTGTTCATTGCCGTGACGACGCCGGCCATTTCCATGGATTCGATCATACGTGCGGCGCGGTTGTAGCCGATCTTCAGTTTACGCTGCACCGCAGAGATCGAGGCGCGGCGGCTTTCCAGGACGAACTGCACGGCTTCGTCGTACAAGGCGTCGGTTTCAGCATCGTCATCACCACTGCCGCCGCCATTTTCAAAGCCGCTGCCGGCCTCTTCGACACCATTGAGGATGTCGTCGTTGTATTCAGGCGCGCCGCGCAGTTTCCAGGCTTCCACCACCCGATGCACTTCATCATCGGAAACAAATGCACCGTGCACCCGGATAGGCAGGCTGGTGCCGGGCGGCATGTAGAGCATGTCACCATGGCCCAGCAGTTGCTCGGCACCGCCCTGGTCGATAATGGTCCGCGAGTCGATCTTGCTCGACACCTGGAACGCCATACGCGTCGGGATGTTGGCCTTGATCAAGCCGGTGATCACATCCACCGAAGGCCGCTGGGTCGCGAGGATCAAGTGGATCCCGGCCGCACGGGCCTTCTGCGCGATACGCGCGATCAGCTCTTCGACCTTCTTGCCGACGATCATCATCATGTCGGCAAATTCGTCGACCACCACGACAATGGTCGGCAGCTTGGTCAGCAGCGGCGCTTCATCGTGAATGCTTTCGCGCTTGTACAGCGGGTCGGCCAGCGGTGTGCCGGCGTCCTGGGCTTCCTTGACCTTGGCGTTGAAGCCGGACAGGTTACGCACGCCCATCTTCGCCATCAGCTTGTAGCGCCGCTCCATCTCGGCAACGCTCCAGCGCAGGGCGTTGGCCGCATCCTTCATATCGGTCACGACCGGGCACAGCAGGTGCGGAATGCCTTCGTAGATCGACAGTTCCAGCATCTTCGGGTCGATCATGATCAGCTTGGCGTCTTCCGGGCCGGACTTGAACAGGATCGACAGGATCATCGCGTTCACACCCACCGATTTACCGGAACCGGTGGTACCGGCCACCAGCAGGTGAGGCATTTTCGCCAGGTCCGTGATCACCGGCTTACCGCCAATGTCGTGGCCCAGAGCCAGGGTCACCGGCGACTTGAAGTTGTCGTATTCCGGGGTCGACAGCACTTCGGAGAAGCGCACGATCTGGCGGTCTTCGTTGGGAATCTCGATACCTACGGTGGTTTTGCCAGGGATTACTTCCACCACACGCACACTGGTCACGGCCAGGGAGCGCGCCAGGTCTTTTGCCAGGTTGGAAATACGGCTGACCTTGACGCCAGCGGCTGGCTGGATTTCGTAACGGGTAATCACTGGGCCAGGGTGGATCGAATCCACCGTGACCTCGACGCCAAACTCCTTGAGTTTGATTTCCAGCAGATGGCCAACCGCCGCCAGGGACTCCGGGGAGTAGTTGAGTTGTTTCTTCTCGGCCGGATCGAGGATCGAGATCGGCGGCAAGGTGCCTTCGACGGCGCTGTCGATAAACAGCGGCGCCTGCTTCTCTTTCTGCACCCGATGGCTTGGCTCGGGCGCCTTGATTGGCGCCGGGGCGATAACCGGCGGCACTTGTTTCTCGCGATCGGACATGTGCTTGGTCAGGGCCTGCTCGCGTTCGATCAGGCGCTCCTTGACCTTGGCCTGCTCACGGCGATCCGGGGTGCTTGGGGCCACGACATCATTGACCCGGGTATCGACTTCACGCAATTGCGCCACCATGCGCTTGCGGTCCACGCGAGCGGCCCACCAGCGGTTGGCAGCGCCCTGGAACAGTTCGAACAGGTCGAGGGTGATCTTGCCGGTCACGTCCATGACCTTGAACCAGGACAAGTCGGTGAATACCGTCAGGCCAAACAGGAACAGGGCGATGAACATCAGCGTGCTGCCCTGGATATTCAGGGTCCTGCGGGCCAGGTCGCCCAGGCTTTCACCCAGGGCGCCACCCGCACCCGCCGGCAGGCCGGTCGGCGCGTGGAAGTGAATATGTGCCAGCGCCGCACCCGACAACACCAGGAACACCAGGCCGATCAGGCGCCAGGAGAACAGCCAGCCACTCCACTGCCACGGCTCATGGCGCTGGCGGAAGATCTGCCAGGTCTTGATCGCCAGCAACAGCGGGAAGATATAGGCGAAATAGCCGAGGATCATGAACAGGATATCGGCGCTGTAGGAGCCCACAGGCCCACCGAAGTTCTGCACATCGTCGATCTTGCTGTTATGGCTCCAGCCCGGATCGTCCTTGCCATAGGTCAGCAAGGCCATCATCAGGAACAGGCATAAAGCACCGATGGCAATCAGCGCGCCTTCCTTGAGCCGATAATGCAGGTGCTGGCGCCAGGCCGGTACCACTGCTGTTTTGGGTGCTGCGGCGGATTTCTTCAAAACGGGTCTTTTCCTGCGCCTTAAGCGCGTCCAACAGTTGAATGACTATAAAATACTGGCCAATCCGGACAGTTGAAAAATGAACGAGTGTTGTCGAATCTTCTTTTAACACTCTGTAACGGATTCATGAAGTGGCCATAACCGCTGAAAACCGGCATCCAGCCCGCTTATTGTACGGGTTTGCGTGCCTGTTGCCACGCTTGCGAGCCTGCTTGCACAAGCTGTTCGCAGATCCTTCAATTTGAGCATGCATTGTCTTTGCTGACAAAGGCTTATGAGCTGTATTTATCAGACTGGACAAGCTTTACCAAGGTTCACCACCCATCACCCGCCCGACGGACTCGCTTACGACCACGTTGACAGGGCCAAGTTGCAGAAACACCCACTTACCCATCGGCCCACCGATTGCGTGATCGGGGTAGCCGGGAAGCGCTTCGTCGACAATAATCAATCACAGCCTATCGCGGCGGGCTTGGCCTGCCACCGCCCTCCCCTTCTTGTAAGCCTGAATCCCATGCTGACCTGGTTGCAACGTAACACCCTGACATTTCCACCCCTGACCAAAGCCATGCGTGAGCCCAACGGCCTGCTCGCCGCCGGCGGCGATCTGTCTGCCGACCGGCTGATCCAGGCTTATCGCCACGGCTGCTTCCCCTGGTTCTCGGAAGGTCAGCCGATCCTGTGGTGGTCGCCCGACCCACGTACGGTACTGTTCCCCGCAGAGCTGCACGTATCCCGCAGCCTCGCCAAGCTGCTGCGCCAGCAACGCTACGAGGTGACCTTCGACCAGGACTTCGCCGCGGTCATCCAGGCCTGTGCGGCGCCTCGCAGCTATGCAGACGGCACCTGGATCACCGAAGCCATGCAGAACGCTTACTTGCAACTGCACCAGCGCGGTTATGCCCACTCCGTCGAGGTGTGGGACCAAGGTGAACTGGTCGGCGGCCTGTATGGCCTGGCCATGGGCCAGTTGTTTTTTGGTGAATCCATGTTCAGTCGTGCAGATAACGCCTCGAAATTCGGCTTTGCCACGCTGGTCAGGCAATTACAGGCCTGGGGCTTTGTGCTGATCGACTGCCAGATGCCCACCGATCACCTGCACAGCCTGGGCGCCCGCGCCATCGCGCGCAGCGACTTTGCCGGTTACCTGCGCGACCACCTGGACCAGCCCAGCAGTGCAGCATGGCTTTCTTGAGCGACTTCCTCGCACCTGGCTTACACTTATTTCAAAGCTTATCCGAGGGTTGATCATGACCGAGTTGGCGCGCTTGAAGTTTTATGCCACTCAACCCCACTCTTGCAGCTACCTGCCCGACGAACAGGCCACTACGCTGTTCCTCGACCCCAGCCAGCCGATGGACGTGCATGTGTATGCCGATCTGTCAGAGATGGGCTTTCGGCGCAGTGGCGACCACCTGTACCGGCCGCACTGCCAGAACTGCAACGCCTGTGTGCCGGCGCGCATACCGGTGGAACAGTTTCTTGCAGACCGCAATCAGAAACGCATCCTCAAGCGCAATGCCGACCTGATCGTGACCCCCGCCAAGCCAGGCTTCAGTGAAGAATACTTCGATCTTTACCAGCGCTACATTGAACAACGCCACGCCGACGGCGACATGTTCCCACCCAGTCGCGACCAATTTTCCACGTTCCTGGTGCGGGATCTGCCGTTCTCGCGCTTTTACGAGTTCCGGCTTGAAGGAAGGCTGCTGGCTGTCGCGGTCACCGACCTGCTGCCCAACGGTCTATCAGCGGTCTACACCTTCTACGAGCCCGCCGAAGAACGTCGCAGCCTCGGGCGCTTTGCCATTCTCTGGCAGATCGGTGAAGCATCCAGGCAAAAGCTGGAAGCGGTGTACCTCGGGTACTGGATCAAAAACTGCAAAAAGATGAGCTACAAGACCCAATATCGGCCCATTGAACTGCTGATTAATCAAAGATGGGTCACGCTTAACTAGAACCCCTTGGCTTGAACACCCTTTTTCGGGCACAATGCACGCCGCTTTTGCCTGGCGCAGTTGCACCGGGCCATTCACTGGATACCGAGGGCTTTACTGCATGTCGAAAGAAGACAGCTTCGAAATGGAAGGCACTGTCGTCGACACCCTGCCCAACACCATGTTTCGCGTGGAGTTGGAAAATGGGCACGTCGTAACCGCGCATATCTCCGGCAAGATGCGCAAGAACTACATTCGTATTCTTACCGGTGACAAAGTGCGCGTCGAGCTGACGCCCTATGACTTGAGCAAAGGGCGCATCACTTACCGCGCTCGCTAAACAAGTCAATACAAAACGCCCGGTTATGCCGGGCGTTTTTGTGTGCGTGATATTTATACAGGCCGCAAAACAACTGTAGGAGCGAGCTTGCTCGCGAAGAACCCAAGGACAACGCACCGAATCAGAAAGCATGCGTTATCGTTGACGATCTTCGCGAGCAAGCTCGCTCCTACAGGTTTACAGCAATCAGGCCATTTCGGCCGTGGTCTCGAACTCGAAGGTCAACTCGCCATCCTTCAAGTCGATATGCACCACGCCACCATGGTCGGAGAGCTCGCCAAACAGGATCTCTTCGGCCAACGGCCGCTTGATCTTGTCCTGGATCAGGCGCGCCATTGGGCGGGCGCCCATTGCCGCGTCGTAGCCACCCTCGGCGATCCAGCTGCGTGCCGCTTCCGTCACTTCCAACTGCACGCGCTTGTCTTCCAACTGCGCCTGAAGCTCGGTAAGGAACTTGTCCACCACGCTCTTGATCACCTCATGGCTGAGGCGACCAAACTGGATAATGGTGTCCAGGCGGTTACGGAATTCCGGCGTGAAGCTCTTCTTGATCACTTCCATGGCGTCGGAAGAGTGATCCTGATGAGTAAAGCCAATGGAAGCCCGCGCGGCCGTCTCGGCACCGGCGTTGGTGGTCATGATCACGATGACGTTGCGGAAATCCGCCTTGCGTCCGTTGTTGTCGGTCAGGGTCCCGTGATCCATGACCTGCAGCAGTAGGTTGAAGACTTCCGGGTGAGCCTTTTCGATTTCGTCGAGCAGCAACACACAATGCGGTTGCTTGGTGATCGCCTCAGTCAACAGGCCGCCCTGGTCAAAGCCGACATAGCCCGGAGGCGCACCGATCAGGCGTGACACAGTGTGCCGCTCCATGTATTCGGACATGTCGAACCGCACCAGCTCGATACCCATGGCCTTGGCCAACTGCCGCGCCGCCTCGGTCTTGCCGACGCCGGTAGGCCCGGCAAACAGGAACGAACCCACAGGCTTGTCCGGCGACTTGAGGCCGGCCCGGGACAGCTTGATCGCTGTCGACAGCGAGTCGATCGCCGCATCCTGGCCAAATACCGTCAGCTTGAGGTCGCGCTCCAGGTTACGCAGCAGCTCCTTGTCGGAACTGGTGACGTGTTTTGGCGGAATTCGCGCGATTTTCGCCACGATGTCCTCGACCTGCGGCACTTCAATACGCTTCACACGCTTCTCTACCGGCTGCAGGCGCTGATAAGCCCCTGCTTCGTCGATCACATCAATGGCTTTGTCCGGCATGTGCCGGTCATTGATGTAGCGCGACGCCAGCTCAGCGGCCGCACGCAGCGCCTCATCACTGTATTCGATGCCGTGGTGCGCTTCGAAACGCCCTTTCAGCCCACGCAGGATGCCGATGGTGTCTTCGACCGAAGGCTCGGACACATCGACCTTCTGGAAGCGACGCGCCAGGGCACGGTCTTTTTCGAAGATCCCGCGAAATTCCTGGAACGTGGTCGAGCCGATGCAACGGATATCGCCCGAAGACAGCAGTGGCTTGAGCAGGTTGGAAGCATCCATCACCCCACCGGAAGCCGCACCGGCGCCGATGATGGTATGGATTTCATCAATGAACAGGATCGCCTGCGGGCGCTTTTTCAGCTCGCCAAGCAACGCCTTGAAACGCTTTTCAAAGTCGCCACGGTACTTGGTCCCGGCGAGCAGCGCCCCCAGGTCAAGGGAGTAGACGACGCTATTGGCCAACAGGTCCGGTACCTGGTTATCAACAATACGCTTGGCCAGGCCTTCGGCAATCGCGGTTTTACCCACGCCGGCCTCGCCCACCAACAGTGGATTGTTCTTGCGCCGACGGGCCAGGATCTGCGCCACCCGCTCAACTTCCATCTCGCGCCCAACCAGCGGATCGATCCGCCCCTGGCGCGCCAGTTCATTGAGATTGCTGGCATAGGCATCCAGCGGGTTGCTTGAAGAAGAAGACTCACCGCCCTCGTCGTCCTGCATATCCTGCTCACCTTCGGAGTGATCGCCGTGCCCAGGCACTTTGGAGATGCCGTGGGCGATGTAGTTGACGACATCAATACGGGCAACGCTCTGCTGCTTGAGCAAGAACACTGCCTGGCTTTCCTGTTCGCTGAAAATTGCCACAAGCACATTGGCGCCCGTGACTTCACGCTTGCCGGAGCTCTGCACGTGGAAGACAGCACGCTGCAATACCCGCTGGAAGCCCAGGGTTGGCTGGGTCTCACGGTCCTCGTCATGCACGGGGATCAGTGGCGTGGTGGAGTCGATAAACTCCTGCAGATCATGCTTGAGCTTGTCGAGGTTGGCGCCGCACGCACGCAGAACGGTGGCGGCAGCTTCGTTATCCAAAAGTGCCAGCAGCAGGTGTTCGACGGTCATGAATTCATGACGCTTCGAACGAGCCTCCTTGAAGGCAAGATTAAGGGTGACTTCGAGCTCGCGGTTTAACATAGCTTCACCTCATACCCAAGTGGTCGGAGTTAACCGTCCTTCTCGATTTCACAGAGTAGCGGATGCTGGCTTTCCCTGGCGTACTGGTTGACCTGCATGGCCTTGGTCTCGGCGATGTCGCGGGTAAACACTCCACATACTGCCCGTCCTTCTGTGTGAACGGCCAGCATTACCTTGGTCGCCAACTCGCGGTTCAGATTAAAAAACACCTCGAGTACTTCGACGACGAAATCCATCGGCGTGTAGTCATCATTGAACAAAACCACCTTGTACATCGGCGGCGCCTGTAAAGCAGGCTTGGCCTCTTGAACAGCGATGCCTGCAGAACCGTCATCGTCTTCTAGATGATCCGGGCGATCCTGATTGAATGTTAGTCGAATCTGGCTGAATGCATGCATGGAAAGAAAGGTTCGTCAGTTGTGCATTTACAGTGGTGGGGGCGACCTGTCAGAAATTCAACTCCGACCGACTGGTCAACTTGACTATCGGCAAAACGGTGATACAACCAATAGAACCCACAGTGGGTAAAAAAGGTCCGCGCAGTCAACCTTATTTATTCGGGTTAGGACGGATAAACTGGATGATACTCCAGTGATGGAGTCTGGTGCAGAGGGATATGGGTATGTCTGGCGTCAAGATCAACGGCAAGGTCAAATGGTTCAACAATGCCAAGGGATACGGCTTCATTAATGAAGACGGCAAGGATGAAGACCTTTTTGCGCATTTCTCGGCGATTGCCATGGAGGGGTATAAAACGCTGAAAGCGGGCCAGCAGGTGTCCTTTGAGATCATCCAGGGACCCAAGGGCCTGCATGCTGTCGAAATCTGCGCAGCCGGTGCGGCTGCACCTGGAAAACCCCACGAAGACAAGCACGACAAGGCAGATAAATCCGCTCCTTCCAAAAAGAAGCAAACGGCCTGATCAGCCACTGAGTAGATACCCTGCATAAAAAACGGCCATCCCGAGCAGTCAGGATGGCCGTTTTCTTATGGCTTTCGGCTTACATGTGCGAAATCAACGCATCCCCAAAGCCCGACGACGACACCAGCTTGGCGCCGTCCATCAAGCGCTCGAAGTCATAGGTTACGGTCTTGGCCGAAATCGCCCCGTTGGTGCCCTTGATGATCAAGTCGGCGGCTTCGGTCCAGCCCATGTGACGCAACATCATTTCGGCCGACAGAATCAACGAACCGGGGTTGACCTGGTCTTTGCCGGCGTACTTGGGCGCAGTACCGTGGGTGGCTTCGAACATCGCCACGGTATCCGACAGGTTGGCGCCCGGCGCAATACCGATACCCCCCACTTCTGCCGCCAGGGCGTCGGAGAGATAGTCGCCGTTGAGGTTCAGGGTGGCGATCACATCGTATTCGGCCGGACGCAGCAGGATCTGCTGGAGCATGGCGTCGGCAATGGCGTCCTTGACCACAACGTTCTTGCCGGTGCGCGGGTTCTTGAACTGCATCCACGGCCCACCATCAAGCAGGGTCGCGCCGAACTCTTCGGCCGCCACTTCATAGGCCCATTCCTTGAAGGCACCTTCGGTGAACTTCATGATGTTGCCCTTGTGGACGATGGTCAGCGACTCGCGGTCGTTATCCACTACATATTGCAGGGCCTTGCGCGCCAGGCGCTTGGTGCCCTCCTTGGAAACCGGCTTGACGCCAATCCCGCAATCCTGGTCGAAACGAATCTTGGTGACGCCCATTTCTTCTTTCAGGAACTTGATGACCTTGATCGCTTCCGGCGAGCCGGCTTTCCACTCGATACCGGCGTAAATATCCTCGGAGTTTTCACGGAAGATGGTCATGTCCACATCGCCTGGTTTCTTGACCGGGCTTGGTACACCTTCGAACCAGCGCACCGGGCGCAGGCAGACATACAGGTCCAGTTGCTGGCGCAGCGCCACGTTCAGCGAGCGGATGCCGCCACCGACCGGCGTGGTCAGCGGGCCCTTGATGGAAACCACGTAGTCCTTGACCGCGTCCAGGGTTTCCTGGGGCAGCCAGGTGTCCTGGTCGTAAACTTGAGTCGCCTTCTCGCCGGCATACACCTCCATCCAGGAGATTTTGCGCTTGCCGCCGTAAGCCTTGTTAACAGCTGCATCGACCACCTTGATCATCACCGGGCTGATGTCGACGCCAATACCGTCACCTTCGATGAAGGGAATGATCGGGTTATCAGGAACATTGAGAGAATGGTCTGCGTTGACGGTGATTTTGTCGCCGACTGCCGGAACCTGAATCTTCTTGTATCCCATGCTGAACTCCGTTTGTGGATTGAACATCTGGCTGTGTCCGAGCCTACTCCAGTTGAATGTGGACTGGAACCTTGCCCCCGGCACATTTGCGGCGAAAACCGTAGATTTAGTCGCCTACAACCTTGAAACAAAAGGGAAAAACGCCAAACTTGAGCACTACGTGCGACTTTAGGCGCAATCAGGCCCCTGCGACCTTTAGACCAATGGACGACCCACCTTTTGTATGAAGGCTCGGCGTAAGCATAGCGACCTATGTATAATGCCGCCGCTGACCAAAGAGTCACGACGGCCGACCGCTCTATATCGAGCACCTGCGCCTGAAAAAGCCGGGCTGCCACCGTAGCCCACCCGCTTGACGCTCGACTGATGCAACCCAACATCACCGCGAAGAAACATCGACATTCGGCTCATGGATGACTTTGAACGAACGCGCTTTACCCGGCGCATCTCGAGTTTCCGCGCACGCTTTTAGCAAAGAAGAGAGTTAATCCGAATATGCCCACCCGCTCGAAGATCATCTATACCTTCACCGACGAAGCCCCGGCCCTCGCCACCTATTCACTGCTGCCTATCGTAGAGGCCTTCACCGCTTCCGCTGATATTGAAGTGGAAACCCGCGATATCTCCCTCGCAGGGCGCATCCTCGCAAGCTTCCCCGAGCAACTGGGCAACAAGGCTGTTGCGGACCACCTCGCCGAACTGGGCGCCCTGGCCGTAACCCCCGAAGCCAACATCATCAAGCTGCCTAACATCAGCGCCTCGACCCCGCAGCTGCAAGCCGCGATCAAGGAACTGCAAGCCCAGGGCTACGCCCTGCCGGACTACCCGGAAACCGTAACCACCGACGCGGAAAAAGAAACCCGCGCACGTTACGACAAGGTCAAGGGCAGCGCCGTGAACCCGGTCCTGCGCGAAGGCAACTCCGACCGCCGCGCGCCACTGTCGGTCAAGAACTACGCACGCAAGCACCCGCACAAAATGGGCGCCTGGGCTGCCGACTCCAAGTCCCACATTGCGCACATGAGCAATGGCGACTTCTACGGCAGTGAAAAAGCCGTACAGATCGAAGCCGCTGACGCGGTCAAAATCGAACTGGTCGGCAAGGATGGCACCACCACCGTCCTGAAAGAAAAGACCACCGCACAGGCCGGTGAGATCCTCGACAGCGCCGTGCTGAGCAAGAACGCCCTGCGCGCGTTCATTGCCGCCGAAATCGAAGACGCCAAGAAACAGGGCGTACTGCTGTCGGTTCACCTCAAAGCCACCATGATGAAGGTCTCCGACCCGATCATGTTCGGCCAGATCGTTGCCGAGTTCTATAAAGACGCCCTGGCCAAGCACGCCACCGTGCTCGAACAGATCGGCTTCAACCTGAACAACGGCATCGGCGACCTGTACGCTCGCATCAAGGCCCTGCCGGCCGACCAGCAAGCGCAGATCGAAGCGGACATCCAGGCGGTCTACGCCGCTCGCCCATCGCTTGCGATGGTCAACTCCGACAAAGGCATCACCAACCTGCACGTGCCGAGCGACGTGATCGTCGACGCCTCGATGCCAGCCATGATCCGTGACTCCGGCAAGATGTGGGGCACCGACGGCCAACTGCACGACACCAAGGCCGTGATCCCGGATCGCTGCTACGCCACCATCTACCAGGCGGTCATCGAAGACTGCAAGGCCAATGGTGCCTTCGACCCAACCACCATGGGCAGCGTGCCAAACGTTGGCCTGATGGCGAAGAAAGCCGAAGAGTACGGCTCCCACGACAAGACCTTCCAGATCAAGGCTGACGGCGTAGTCCGCGTCACCGATAGCAAGGGCAACCTGCTGATGGAACAGTCGGTTGAAGCCGGCGACATCTTCCGCATGTGCCAGACCAAAGACGCGCCGATCCAGGACTGGGTCAAACTGGCCGTCAACCGCGCCCGCGCCAGCGGCACACCGGCCATCTTCTGGCTGGACCCGCTGCGCGCCCATGACGGCGTCGTGGTCGAGAAAGTTCAGGCCTACCTGAAAGACCACAACACCGAAGGCCTGGACATCCGCATCATGTCGCCGGTCGACGCGATGAAGTTCACCCTGGAACGCACCCGCAAGGGCCTGGACACCATCTCGGTGACCGGCAACGTACTGCGCGACTACCTGACTGACCTGTTCCCGATCATGGAACTGGGCACCAGCGCCAAGATGCTGTCGATCGTACCGCTGATGAACGGTGGCGGCCTGTTCGAAACCGGCGCTGGCGGCTCGGCTCCAAAACACGTGCAGCAGTTGCTGGAAGAAAACTTCCTGCGCTGGGATTCCCTGGGCGAGTTCCTGGCCCTGGCCGCGTCCCTTGAGCATTTGGGTGTGAACTACAACAACCCGAAAGCCCTGGTACTGTCCAAGACCCTGGACCAGGCCACCGGCCAGTTCCTCGACAACAACAAGTCGCCATCGCGCAAAGTCGGCAACATCGACAACCGCGGCAGCCACTTCTACCTGGCGCTGTACTGGGCACAAGCCCTGGCCGCCCAGACTGAAGATACCGCGCTGCAGGCGCAGTTCGGCGAACTGGCAAAAACCCTGGCCGAGAACGAGGCAACCATCGTTGCCGAACTCAACGCCGTACAGGGCAAGCCAGTGGACATCGGCGGCTACTACGCGCCGAATCCTGAGCTGACTAGCAAGGCTATGCGTCCGAGCAGCACGCTTAACGCGGCGATTGCCAAGTTGAAGTAAGTTCGCAAAGGAACATCACAAACCCCGGCCAAGTGCCGGGGTTTGTGTTTTCCCGCGTTCACAACAGAAGAACTATCGCGAAAAACTCTAATGAACTGTAAGTTCTAACAGGTTACTTCCAGCCCTCCGAAGAGCATTCTGCTGCCGTACTCAACGACTTGAGGGCAGGAGACAATCAAATGCTGCGCATTCATTATCTATTGCCACTGAGCGCTCTCTTACTTGCGATACTGTCCGCAGCCAACGCCGGCCAGAACGTACAAATTGAGTATTTCCTCAACGTAAGCTTTACCTGTCATAACGGCCACACCAAACCGGGATACAGCGTGTTTATTAGCGGATCACGCCCAGAGCTGGGAAATTGGGATCCATCCAAAGCCGTATTACTCAAAAACCCAGGCCACCCAACCTGGTCTGGCAGGGTACAGTTCAAAAACGTTAAACCCGGTGACACGCTGGAATGGAAATGCATCATCCGCAATGAAAAAGACCCACTGGAAAAACCACAATGGCAGCCAGACCCTGACAATCAGGTAACATTTGCCTTCTCTCCAGAGCCGCAGGCAGTCGGCACATTCTGACCAGCACGCATTTCCAGCGACTTAAACCACCCCGTATTCCGTGCGCCGCGACTTATACCAAGGCTCCCAGCCCATCCTCTACTTGAGCTCGACAGCCAGGACATCGGAACATGCACGCCACCTTGACCCATGCCAGCAAAACCTCCTGCCTCTCACGCTCCCCAGCCATACCAACATAAACACGCGCAAAGACACGCCAGAGCATAATAAAGGCAACAGGCAGCCGCGATGCCAGGCGCACCTCGTAGCTTTTGCGGGCAACCGGATTCATGACACTCTTCAATAACGACTGTTCTGAAGAGGTAACCTGCGCCCCGGTCTGGCTCCGGTAAAATCACATAATGTCAGGCGCATCATGCAGATTGCTTATGCCGCCTCACTGAAGAAACCCAATCAAAATGTGGGAGCGGGCTTGCTCGCGAAAGCGGTAGCTCAGCCAATATATTCGGTGGTTCAAACACCGCCTTCGCGAGCAAGCCCGCTCCCACACTGACCGCGTCACACCCTGAATCAAGGCGTTCAAATGACCTGGCAACCCCACATCACCGTCGCCACCATCGTCGAAGACAACGGCCGCTTCCTGATGGTCGAAGAACTCAAGGACGGCCGCGCCGTGCTCAACCAGCCCGCCGGCCATCTCGACCCGCACGAAACCCTGACCGAAGCCGCCGTACGTGAAACCCTCGAAGAAACCGGCTGGGACGTCGAAGCCACCGGCATTGTCGGCATTTACCTGTACACGGCCCCAAGTAATGGGGTGACCTACCAGCGCGTGTGCTTTATCGCCAAGGCCCTGAAACACCACCCGGACTATCAACTGGACGAAGGCATCGTGCGCGCCCGCTGGCTGACCCGTGACGAACTGATGGCCGTGCGCGACGACTGGCGCAGCGAGCTGATCATCCGCTGTATCGATGATTATCTGGCCGGTCACTGCCACAGTCTCGAATTGATCCGCCCTTCTCTTTAGCCTTGCGGGCTCGGGCCTGCTAGAATCGCGTCCTTTTTCAAGACACCCGTTGAAATCCTATGCGTGATCCAGCCCCTTCTGACACACAAAAGAAGCGCGTCATCGTCGGCATGTCCGGCGGCGTGGATTCTTCCGTTTCCGCCGTTCTGCTCATGGAGCAGGGTTATGAGGTGGAAGGCCTGTTCATGAAGAACTGGGAAGAAGACGATGGAACGGAATACTGCACCGCCATGGACGACCTGGCCGATGCCCAGGCCGTCTGCGACAAGATCGGTATCAAGCTGCACACCGCCAACTTCGCCGCCGAGTACTGGGACAATGTGTTCGAGCACTTCCTGGCCGAATACAAGGCCGGTCGCACGCCGAACCCGGACATCCTGTGCAACCGCGAAATCAAGTTCAAGGCGTTCCTCGACTACGCCATTATCCTCGGCGCCGACCTGATTGCCACTGGCCACTACGTGCGCCGTCGCGATATCGATGGGCGCACCGAACTGCTCAAGGGCCTGGACCCGAACAAGGACCAGAGCTACTTCCTGCACGCCGTGGGCGGTGAACAGATCGCCAAGACCCTGTTCCCGGTGGGCGAGCTGGAAAAACCCGAAGTGCGCAAGATCGCCGAGAAACACGGCCTGGCTACCGCGAAGAAGAAAGACTCCACGGGGATCTGCTTTATCGGCGAACGCCGCTTCAGCGACTTCCTCAAGCAGTACCTGCCGGCGCAACCGGGCGAGATCAAGACCACTGAAGGTGAAGTCATCGGCCGTCACCACGGCCTGATGTACCACACCATCGGCCAGCGCCAGGGCCTGGGCATCGGCGGCTTGAAAGACGCCGGTGAAGAGCCGTGGTACGTGCTGGTCAAGGACCTGGAAAACAATGTGCTGATCGTCGGCCAGGGCAATGAGCACCCGCTGCTGTTCTCCGGCGCACTGCTGGCCTCGGAGATCTATTGGGTCAACCCGATCGACCTGAGCACTCCACGCCGCCTGACCGCCAAGGTGCGCTATCGCCAGAGCGACCAGCCCTGCACCCTGGAAAAAACCGCCAGCGGCTACCGTGCGACGTTCGATGATCCGCAGCGCGCGGTCACGCCTGGTCAATCGGTCGTGTTCTACGACGGTGAGATTTGCCTGGGGGGCGGCGTGATTGAAGTCGCCGAACCCTGGAGCAACCCGGCATGAGCCCGACCCAGGAGCAATTGACAGCACTGGGTGGGGTCTTCCTCGCCGCCGTGCTGGTGGACAAGATCGCCAAGACCGGCCAGGTGACCGAGGCGGGCCTGACCTGCATGCTCGGCAGCTTGCTGGTGGTCGACCCCAAGGACACTCTGGATGTGTACGGCGGCGACGACCTGAGCCTGCGTGAGGGTTATCGCGCCCTGATCGGCGCCCTCGAACGCGACCCGAGCACCTTGCAGCGCGAGCCGTTGCGTTACGCCCTGTCGATGCTCGGCCTTGAGCGGCAGTTGGCCAAGCGCGACGATCTGCTGGAAACCATCGGCAAACGCCTGCCGCAGATCCAGTCACAAGTGCAACACTTCGGCCCGGCCCACGAGAACGTGATCGCCGCCTGTGGTGCGCTGTACCAGGACACCTTGAGCACCTTGCGCCAGCGAATCCAGGTTCATGGCGACATGCGCAACCTGCAACAACCGAACAACGCCTCGAAAATCCGCGCCCTGCTCCTAGCCGGTATTCGCTCGGCGCGGTTGTGGCGCCAGTTGGGCGGTCATCGTTGGCAGTTGGTCATCAGCCGTCGCAAATTGCTTAAAGAGCTTTACCCGTTGATGCGCAACGAATAAGTCGCAGCAACAGGCCATTTTCAAGCCGTTACGCGTAATACGCCGGTCAGTTGGCGACGGACCGGCGGATTTTTTCATGTATGATACGCGCCCCATTTCGTTGCCCGACTGTCCGAGAACACCCCATGCAGCTCTCTTCGCTCACTGCGGTTTCCCCTGTTGACGGCCGCTACGCCGGCAAAACCCAGGCCCTGCGCCCTATTTTCAGCGAATACGGCCTGATCCGTGCTCGTGTACTGGTTGAAGTGCGCTGGCTCCAGCGCCTGGCCGCTCACCCTGCCATCAGCGAAGTGCCGGCGTTCTCCGCCGAGGCCAACGCTGTACTGAACACCCTGGCGGAAAACTTCTCCCTGGAGCACGCCGAGCGTGTGAAAGAGATCGAGCGCACCACCAACCACGACGTCAAAGCCATCGAGTACCTGCTCAAGGAGCAAGCGGCCAAATTGCCGGAACTGGCCCAGGTCAGCGAATTCATCCACTTTGCCTGCACCAGCGAGGACATCAACAACCTGTCCCACGCCCTGATGCTGCGCGAAGGCCGTGATGACGTGATGCTGCCACTGATGCGCCAGACCGCCAACGCCATCCGCGAACTGGCCATCCGCTTCGCCGACGTGCCGATGCTGTCGCGCACCCACGGCCAACCGGCCTCGCCGACCACCCTGGGTAAAGAACTGGCCAACGTGGTGTACCGCCTGGAGCGCCAGATCGCTCAAGTGGCCGCCGTGCCGTTGCTGGGCAAGATCAACGGCGCCGTAGGCAACTACAACGCCCACCTGTCGGCCTACCCTGAGATCGACTGGGAAGCCAACGCCCGCGCCTTCATCGAAGACGAGTTGGGCCTGGGCTTCAACCCGTACACCACGCAGATCGAACCGCACGACTACATCGCCGAGCTGTTCGACGCCATTGCACGCTTCAACACCATCCTGATCGACTTCGACCGTGATATCTGGGGCTACATCTCCCTGGGTTACTTCAAGCAGCGCACCATCGCTGGCGAAATCGGTTCGTCGACCATGCCGCACAAGGTCAACCCGATCGACTTCGAAAACTCCGAAGGCAACCTGGGGATCGCCAACGCCCTGTTCCAGCACCTGGCCAGCAAGTTGCCAATCTCCCGCTGGCAGCGCGACCTGACTGACTCCACCGTATTGCGCAACCTCGGCGTGGGCTTTGCCCATAGCGTGATCGCGTACGAAGCCAGCCTCAAAGGCATCAGCAAGCTGGAACTCAACGCGCAGAAAATCGCCGCTGACCTGGACGCTTGCTGGGAAGTCCTGGCCGAGCCGATCCAGACCGTAATGCGCCGCTACAACATCGAAAACCCGTACGAAAAGTTGAAAGAGCTGACACGCGGCAAGGGCATCAGCCCCGAGGCGTTGCAGTCCTTCATCGACGGCCTGGACATGCCCGCCGCGGCCAAGGCCGAGCTGAAACTGCTGACCCCGGCCAACTACATCGGCAACGCTGTAGAGCAAGCCAAACGCATCTGATTGCGGCTTGAACCCTTAAGACGCCCGGCAGCGCCGGGCGTTTTTATTCCTGTCTTAAAAGTGCTTTTTTTCAATAGGTTACACATGAATCCTGATATTCCTCTTCAACTTCTGGGCGGCATCACGGCACGGGAATTCCTGCGCGACTACTGGCAGAAAAAACCGCTGCTGATCCGCCAGGCCATCCCTGATTTCGAAAGCCCGATCGACGCCGACGAACTGGCAGGCCTGGCCCTGGAAGAAGAAGTCGAATCGCGACTGGTGATCGAACACGGCGAACGCCCGTGGGAACTGCGCCGCGGCCCGTTTGCCGAAGACGCCTTCAGCAGCCTGCCCGAGCGCGAGTGGACCCTGTTGGTGCAGGCGGTCGACCAGTTCGTGCCGGAAGTGGCCGAGCTGCTGGAGCAGTTCCGCTTCCTGCCAAGCTGGCGCATCGACGACGTGATGATCAGCTTTGCTGCCCCCGGTGGCAGCGTCGGTCCACACTTCGATAACTACGACGTATTCCTGCTGCAAGCCCAGGGCAAGCGTAACTGGAAGATCGGCCAGATGTGCAGCTCGGAAAGCCCGCTGCTGCAGCACGCCGACCTGCGCATCCTCGCCGAATTCGAAGAGACTGCCGAATGGGTGCTGGAACCGGGCGACATGCTTTACCTGCCGCCGCGCCTGGCGCACTTCGGCATCGCTGAAGATGACTGCATGACCTACTCGGTAGGTTTCCGCGCACCGAGCGCCGCCGAAGTGCTGACTCACTTCACCGACTTCCTCAGCCAGTACCTGACGGATGAAGAACGCTACACCGACGCCGACGCCCAGCCCGTCAGCGACCCGCACCAGATCCAGAGCGACGCCCTGGACCGCCTCAAGAGCCTGCTGGCCGAGCACATGAGCGATGAGCGCATGTTGCTGACCTGGTTCGGCCAGTTCATGACCGAGCCGCGCTACCCGGAACTGGTCGCAGGCCCCGAAGAGCTGGCGCAGGACGAAGTGATCAGCAGCCTGGAAGACGGCGCGGTACTGATCCGCAACCCAAGCGCGCGCCTGGCCTGGTCGGAAGTGGACGACGACGTACTGCTGTTCGCCAGCGGCCAGAGCCGTTACCTGCCGGGCAAACTGCGCGAACTGCTGAAGATGATCTGCGCCGCCGACGCCCTGCACGTGGACAACCTGGGGCCGTGGCTGGCCGATGAAGATGGCCGCGACCTGCTATGCGAACTGGTCAAGCAAGGAAGCCTGGGGTTTGCCGATGAATAAAATTCGCGTACGTGTCGCAGACTGGCAAAAGGATATCGCCGAGATTCGGCGCATTCGTGAAGCGGTATTTATCGCTGAGCAATCGGTTCCACCTGAGCTGGAGTGGGACGCAGACGACGCTGGAGCCATGCATTTCCTCGCGCTGGAAGGCGACTTTCCGATTGGCACCGCTCGCCTGCTGCCCAGTGGCGAGATCGGCCGTGTGTCGGTCCTTAAGGACTGGCGCGGGCTGAAGGTCGGCGACAAGCTGATGGAAGCGGTGATGGGTGCGGCTGAGAAACGCGGCCAGACCCGGCAGTTCCTCAGCGCACAGGTGTATGCCGCGCCGTTTTATGAGCGGCTGGGGTTCAAGATCGTCAGCGGGGAGTTCCTGGAAGTCGGGATCCCCCATGTTGATATGGAGCGCGAGGGCTGACTTTAGCCCGAGTCGCGCCCTTCGCGGAGCAAGCCCGCCCCCACATTTGATCAAGTTCGACCTCTGGAATGCGGTCAAATGTGAGAGCGGGCTTGCTCGCGAAGGCGTCATCAGCAACACCCAAAAAGGCCCTGTCATCCACCGATGCCAGGGCCTTTTGCCGTCTACGATTCAACTTGCGCCCCACCAGGCCGATAAACTGGCACTATCAAGCCCAAATGACTGCAGAGATAACGGACATGTCCCTACGCACCCTAGTCGCCAGCCTGCTCATGGCCGTCAGTTTTTCAGCAATTGCAGCTACCGAAGTCCTACCCCTGAACAACCGCACCAGCGCCGACCTGTTGCCCGTTGCGCAGAATTTCATTGGCAAGGACGGCACGGTCAGCGCCTACGGCAATCAGTTGATCGTCAATGCCGAGCCGGACAAAATCCAGGGCTTGCGCGCCCTGCTCGCACAACTGGACACACCCTCCAAACGCTTGCTGATCACCGTCGACACCAACGAGAACAACCAGCAAACCAATAGCCACATCATCACCTACAGCACCGAAAGCCGTGATGGCGGGATCCAGCAGATCCAGGCCAGCGAAGGCGTGCCAGCACTGATCCAGGTCGGCCAGAGCGTGCCACTGACCACCTCCCAGCCCGACGCCTATGGCCGCCCACAGAACCAGACCCAGTACCGCAACGTCACTCAGGGCTTCTACGTGACTGCCAGCGTCACCGGCGAGACCGTACACCTGAGCATCAGCACCAATCGTGACCGCATGAGCCAGGAGCGTCCCGATGTAGTGAACGTGCAAAGCACCGACACAACTGTCAGCGGGCGCCTGGGCGAGTGGATCACCCTGGCCGGCGTCAACCGCCAGACCCAGGCTGATAAACAGGGCGCGACCCGCACCTACTCGACTCAAGGCCGGGATGACCTGACACTGCGGGTCAAAGTCGACCCCCTGAACTGAAGCACCAAAAACTGACTGATTAGTCGTATTAGACCAAAGATGTAGTGCTATAAAAAAAGCACTACAAAACATTTGACGATCCAAAAAAGCATGGGCATGATGGCCTCGCTCCCGCTAATCAGGGGCCCTGGCAAGGGCCTTCGGATCGTCGCTCTAAGCTACCCACCTGAGCCGATTCGTGTCTGTACCGCCCACAAGGCGTGTTTGACGAGGTTGCGACTGGAACGAAGTTGTCCCGAGGGACGGAAGCTAACCAGGTAACCCGGCAACACACTGATGGATCGTATCAAGGCCCACGACGCCCGAAGACTGTTCTCGGTTCGCCTCTACCTGCTCACTTTCTCCCTTGAGCTCATCGTTCATCCCGTCGCCTTCCCCGCCAGACCCGACTTGACCGCCTAAGCTTCTGGTCAGCGAGCAGCCAAACCCACGCACTGAATACGTGGCTGGCAAACGGAATTTTCAACCCAGTAGTTTTTCCACAAAAGACGCGACGAGGTTTTTCCCCATGGCACTGACACGCGAACAGCAAATTGCAGCCCTTGAAAAAGACTGGGCTGAAAACCCACGCTGGAAAGGCGTGACTCGCGCTTACTCCGCTGCTGACGTCGTCCGCCTGCGCGGCTCGGTTCAACCTGAGCACACCTTCGCAAAACTGGGCGCCGAGAAGCTGTGGAACCTGGTCACCCAGGGCGCCAAGCCGTCCTTCCGTCCCGAGAAAGATTTCGTCAACTGCATGGGCGCCCTGACCGGTGGCCAGGCTGTGCAACAAGTCAAGGCTGGCATCCAGGCGATCTACCTGTCCGGCTGGCAAGTGGCTGCGGACAACAACTCCGCCGAGTCCATGTACCCTGACCAGTCGCTGTACCCGGTGGACTCCGTGCCAACCGTGGTCAAGCGCATCAACAACTCGTTCCGCCGCGCCGACCAGATCCAGTGGAAAGCCGGTAAAGGTCCGGGCGACGAAGGCTACATCGACTACTTCGCGCCAATCGTGGCTGACGCCGAAGCCGGTTTCGGTGGCGTACTGAACGCCTACGAGCTGATGAAGAGCATGATCGAGGCAGGCGCTGCCGGTGTTCACTTCGAAGACCAACTGGCTTCCGTGAAAAAATGCGGCCACATGGGCGGCAAGGTACTGGTCCCGACCCAGGAAGCCGTACAGAAGCTGACCGCTGCCCGCCTGGCTGCTGACGTTGCCGGCACCCCGACCATCATCCTGGCCCGTACCGACGCCAACGCAGCTGATCTGCTGACGTCGGACTGCGACCCGTACGACCAGCCGTTCGTGACTGGCGAACGCACTCAGGAAGGCTTCTACAAAGTACGCGCCGGTCTCGACCAGGCGATCGCCCGTGGCCTGGCCTACGCACCGTACGCCGACCTGATCTGGTGCGAAACCGCCAAGCCAGACCTGGACGAAGCCCGTCGCTTCGCTGAAGCGATCAAAAAGGAATACCCGGACCAACTGCTGTCCTACAACTGCTCGCCTTCTTTCAACTGGAAGAAGAACCTGGACGACGCGACCATCGCCAAGTTCCAGCGCGAACTGTCCGCCATGGGCTACAAGCACCAGTTCATCACCCTGGCCGGCATTCACAACATGTGGCACAGCATGTTCAACCTGGCGCACGACTACGCCCGCAACGACATGACTGCCTACGTGAAGCTGCAAGAGCAGGAATTTGCCGACGCGTCCAAAGGTTACACCTTCGTGGCGCACCAGCAGGAAGTGGGCACTGGCTACTTCGACGACATGACCACCGTAATCCAGGGCGGCTCCTCGTCCGTGACCGCGCTGACCGGCTCGACCGAAGAAGAACAGTTTCACTAAGTGACCTGAGCACACGGCCATTGCGGGCCCGATAGAAAGCTAACCGCAGTGCCGCACAATCTGACGCCCCGACTGGTTCGGGGCGTTTTTTTTGCCCCGAGAAAACCCTCCTGCCCCAGCGAAGATCAGAATCTCCCACAATAAAAATGCGACCAACCTGATGTTTTGCGCAAAACCTTGATCCAGAGCGGTATTCACTTAGGAAAAATCGGTTAAAAGTTGCGCGCTAGCAACTTGCGCCAAACGGGCAAGTAACAACAACTTCCCCCGCGACGCGCCCAACACCCGCTTAAAACTCTTGCAAACAATATTCATTATCATTTAGAGCATTAAAACTTCGTTACACCCTAAACAAAACACAGCTTGGTTAAATTAATGCGAATGCCCGTACCATCTGGGCTACAGCCCCATAAAGGTGCACTATGTCCTTAATTCAGCGAATAAATTAGCTACAGGAATTTTACTTGCTAGGTGTTTAGCCATAAAATCACCGCGATTGATTGCGCTGCGACATATCGTCACTGCGTCGTTACTTTTTCGAGCTCAGAGACCTTTGCTCTCTGTTAAGGATTTCCAGCATGACCGAAGCGACAGGACTCATGGCCCACAACTGGGGCTTTGCCATTTTCCTTCTCGGTGTTGTCGGCCTTTGCGCCTTCATGCTCGGTGTTTCCAGCCTCCTCGGGTCAAAAGCCTGGGGCCGCAGCAAAAACGAACCGTTCGAGTCCGGCATGCTACCTACAGGTGGCGCCCGCTTGCGGCTCTCAGCCAAATTCTATCTGGTCGCGATGCTGTTCGTGATCTTCGATATCGAAGCCCTCTTTCTCTTTGCCTGGTCTGTGTCTGTTCGCGAAAGCGGCTGGACCGGATTCGTCGAAGCTCTCGTTTTCATAGCAATTCTGTTGGCAGGCCTTGTCTACCTATTTCGAGTGGGCGCCCTTGACTGGGCTCCGGAAGCTCGTCGCAAGCGGCAAGCGAAGCTGAAACAATGAGGCTTTGGCGATGCAATACAATCTCACCAGGATCGACCCGGATGCTCCTAACGATCAGTACCCCATCGGCGAACGGGAAACCGTCTCCGATCCGTTAGAAGACCAAGTCCACAAAAACATCTACATGGGCAAGCTGGAAGACGTGCTGAGTGGCGCGGTCAACTGGGGGCGCAAAAATTCCCTGTGGCCGTACAACTTCGGCCTTTCGTGCTGCTACGTGGAAATGACCACCGCCTTCACGGCGCCCCATGACATCGCGCGCTTTGGCGCCGAAGTTATCCGGGCATCGCCGCGCCAGGCGGATTTCATGGTTATCGCCGGCACCTGCTTTATCAAGATGGCGCCGATCATCCAGCGTCTCTACGAGCAAATGCTCGAACCAAAGTGGGTGATCTCCATGGGTTCGTGCGCCAACTCCGGTGGCATGTACGACATCTACTCCGTGGTTCAGGGGGTGGACAAGTTCCTGCCCGTGGACGTCTACGTGCCTGGCTGCCCGCCCCGCCCTGAAGCATTCCTGCAAGGCTTGATGCTGCTGCAGGAATCGATTGGCAAGGAGCGTCGCCCGCTTTCCTGGGTCGTCGGCGATCAAGGCGTGTACCGCGCCGAGATGCCGTCGCAAAAGGAACAGCGCCGCGAACAGCGAATCGCAGTCACCAACCTGCGCAGCCCCGACGAAGTCTGATCCAGCACCGCTTCTTTTATAGAACGAAAACCTGGCTTCATTCTTTACGTTGACCGAAAGCGATAAAAAACCATGACTACAGGCAGTGCTCTGTACATCCCGCCTTATAAGGCAGACGACCAGGATGTGGTCGTCGAACTCAATAACCGTTTTGGCCCTGACGCCTTCACCGCCCAGGCCACGCGCACCGGTATGCCGGTGCTGTGGGTGGCGCGTGCCAAACTCGTCGAAGTCCTGACCTTCCTGCGCAACCTGCCCAAGCCGTACGTCATGCTCTATGACCTGCATGGCGTGGACGAGCGTCTGCGTACCAAGCGCCAGGGGCTGCCGAGCGGCGCCGACTTCACCGTGTTCTATCACCTGATGTCGCTGGAACGTAACAGCGACGTGATGATCAAGGTTGCCCTCTCGGAAAGCGACTTGAGCATCCCGACCGTGACCGGCATCTGGCCGAACGCCAGCTGGTACGAGCGTGAAGTCTGGGACATGTTCGGTATCGACTTCCCGGGCCACCCGCACCTGACGCGCATCATGATGCCGCCGACCTGGGAAGGTCACCCGCTGCGCAAGGACTTCCCGGCGCGCGCCACCGAATTCGACCCGTTCAGCCTGAACCTGGCCAAGCAGCAGCTTGAAGAAGAAGCCGCACGCTTCCGCCCGGAAGACTGGGGCATGAAGCGTTCCGGCACCAACGAGGACTACATGTTCCTCAACCTGGGCCCGAACCACCCTTCGGCCCACGGCGCATTCCGTATCATCCTGCAGCTGGACGGCGAGGAAATCGTCGACTGCGTGCCCGACATTGGCTACCACCACCGTGGTGCCGAGAAGATGGCCGAGCGCCAGTCCTGGCACAGTTTCATCCCGTACACCGACCGTATCGACTACCTCGGCGGCGTGATGAACAACCTGCCGTACGTGCTCTCGGTCGAGAAGCTGGCCGGCATCAAGGTCCCGGACCGCGTCGACACCATCCGCATCATGATGGCCGAGTTCTTCCGGATCACCAGCCACCTGCTGTTCCTGGGTACCTATATCCAGGACGTCGGCGCCATGACCCCGGTGTTCTTCACCTTCACCGACCGTCAGCGTGCGTACAAGGTCATCGAAGCCATCACGGGCTTCCGCCTGCACCCGGCCTGGTACCGCATCGGCGGTGTGGCCCACGACCTGCCGAACGGCTGGGAGCGCCTGGTCAAGGAGTTCATCGACTGGATGCCCAAGCGTCTGGACGAGTACCAGAAAGCCGCCCTGGACAACAGCATCCTCAAGGGTCGGACCATCGGCGTCGCTGCCTACAACACCAAAGAGGCCCTGGAATGGGGCGTCACCGGTGCGGGCTTGCGTTCGACGGGTTGCGATTTCGACCTGCGCAAGGCGCGTCCGTACTCCGGCTACGAGAACTTCGAGTTCGAAGTCCCGCTGGCGGCCAATGGCGATGCCTACGACCGTTGCATCGTGCGCGTCGAAGAAATGCGCCAGAGCCTGAAGATCATCGAGCAGTGCATGCGCAACATGCCGGCAGGCCCGTACAAGGCGGATCACCCGCTGACCACGCCGCCGCCTAAAGAGCGCACCCTGCAACACATCGAAACCCTGATCACGCACTTCCTGCAAGTCTCGTGGGGCCCGGTGATGCCGGCCAACGAGTCCTTCCAGATGATCGAAGCGACCAAGGGTATCAACAGTTATTACCTGACGAGCGATGGCGGCACCATGAGCTACCGCACCCGGATTCGCACCCCAAGCTTCCCGCACTTGCAGCAGATCCCTTCGGTGATCAAAGGCGAGATGGTCGCGGACTTGATTGCGTACCTGGGTAGTATCGATTTCGTTATGGCCGACGTGGACCGCTAAGCATGAACAGCACGCTTATCCAGACAGACCGTTTCACCTTGAGTGAAACCGAGCGCTCGGCCATCGAGCACGAGCTGCATCACTACGAAGATCCGCGCGCAGCGTCGATCGAAGCCTTGAAGATCGTCCAGAAGGAACGTGGCTGGGTGCCCGACGGCGCCCTCTACGCCATTGGCGAGATCCTCGGCATCCCGGCCAGCGACGTTGAAGGCGTGGCCACGTTCTACAGCCAGATCTTCCGCCAGCCGGTCGGCCGCCACATTATTCGCGTGTGCGACAGCATGGTCTGCTACATCGGCGGCCACGAGTCGGTGGTCGACGCGATCCAGAGCAAGCTGGGCATCGGCCTCGGCCAGACCACTGCAGACGGGCGTTTCACCCTGCTGCCGGTGTGCTGCCTGGGTAACTGCGACAAGGCGCCGGCGTTGATGATCGACGACGACACATTCGGCGACGTCCAGGCCTCTGGCGTCACCCAATTGCTTGAGGGCTACCCATGACCCTGACTTCCTTTGGCCCGGCCAACCTGATCAAGCGTTCGGCCGAAACCCACCCGCTGACCTGGCGCCTGCGTGACGACGGCGAGGCAGTATGGCTTGACGAGTACCAGGCCAAGAACGGTTATGCCGCAGCGCGCAAGGCTTTTTCCGACATGGCCCAGGACGATATCGTCCAGACCGTGAAGGATGCCGGCCTCAAGGGTCGCGGCGGTGCTGGCTTCCCCACGGGTGTGAAGTGGGGCCTGATGCCCAAGGACGAATCCATCAACATCCGCTACTTGCTGTGCAACGCGGATGAAATGGAGCCCAACACCTGGAAAGACCGCATGCTGATGGAGCAACTGCCCCATCTGCTGATCGAGGGCATGCTGATCAGTGCCCGCGCGCTGAAAACCTACCGTGGCTATATCTTCCTGCGTGGCGAATACACCACCGCCGCCAAGCACCTGAACCGTGCCGTGGAAGAAGCCAAGGCCGCAGGCCTGTTGGGCAAGAACATCCTCGGTTCGGGTTTTGACTTCGAGCTGTTCGTGCACACCGGCGCCGGGCGTTATATCTGCGGTGAAGAAACCGCCCTGATCAACTCCCTTGAAGGCCGCCGTGCCAACCCGCGCTCCAAGCCGCCCTTCCCTGCCGCCGTGGGCGTGTGGGGCAAGCCGACCTGCGTGAACAACGTCGAGACCCTGTGCAACGTGCCGGCGATCATCGCCGACGGCGTGGACTGGTACAAATCCCTGGCCCGCGAAGGCAGCGAAGACATGGGCACCAAGCTCATGGGCTTCTCCGGCAAGGTCAAGAACCCAGGCCTGTGGGAGCTGCCATTCGGCGTGACCGCCCGCGAGCTGTTTGAGGACTACGCCGGCGGCATGCGCGACGGCTACACCCTGAAAGCCTGGCAGCCAGGCGGCGCCGGTACCGGCTTCCTGCTCCCTGAACACCTCGACGCACAAATGTATGCCGGCGGCATCGGCAAGGTAGGCACCCGGATGGGTACCGGCCTGGCGATGGCGGTGGACAATACCGTGAACATGGTGTCGTTGCTGCGCAACATGGAGCAGTTCTTCGCCCGTGAATCCTGTGGTTTCTGCACCCCGTGCCGCGATGGCCTGCCATGGAGCGTCAAGCTCCTGATGGCCATCGAGAAAGGCGAAGGCCAGCCGGGGGATATCGAGACCCTGCTGGGCCTGGTCGGTTTCCTCGGCCCTGGCAAGACCTTCTGTGCTCACGCACCGGGTGCCGTGGAGCCACTGGGCAGCGCAATCAAGTACTTCCGCTCGGAGTTCGAAGCCGGCATCGCGCCCAAAAGCGCCGCCGTCCCGCCTCTGGCAAAGCCGATCGTAGTCGGCGCGTAACGCTTCAATAAGCGAAGGGTCCGTGCCCTTCGCTTTGTCATGTGCTGACGCCTTGAAGGCTGTGTTGATGCACATGAATAACAAGATTCCATTAGCCACGCCCGCTGACAACGGGCCAACGAAGAACTTTGAACCATGGCCACTATCCACGTAGACGGCAAAGCGCTCGAAGTCGATGGGGCAGACAACCTGTTACAGGCGTGTCTGTCACTAGGCCTCGACATCCCTTATTTCTGCTGGCACCCCGCGCTTGGTAGCGTCGGTGCCTGTCGCCAGTGTGCGGTCAAGCAGTACACCGACGAGAACGACACCCGTGGTCGTATCGTCATGTCCTGCATGACCCCAGCCACCGACAACACCTGGATCTCCATCGAAGATGAAGAGTCCAAGGCGTTCCGCGCCAGCGTTGTCGAATGGCTGATGACCAACCACCCCCACGACTGCCCGGTCTGTGAGGAAGGCGGTCACTGCCACCTGCAAGACATGACGGTGATGACCGGCCACAACGAGCGCCGTTATCGCTTCACCAAGCGTACCCACCAGAACCAGGAACTGGGCCCGTTCATTTCCCACGAAATGAACCGCTGCATCGCCTGCTACCGCTGCGTGCGTTTCTATAAAGACTACGCCGGCGGCACCGACCTGGGCGTCTTCGGTGCCCACGACAACGTGTACTTCGGTCGCGTTGAAGACGGCGTGCTCGAAAGCGAATTCTCCGGCAACCTCACCGAGGTCTGCCCGACCGGTGTGTTCACCGACAAGACCCACTCCGAGCGCTACAACCGCAAGTGGGACATGCAGTTCGCCCCGAGCATCTGCCATGGCTGCTCCAGCGGTTGCAACATTTCCCCGGGCGAGCGCTACGGGGAACTGCGTCGCATCGAAAACCGCTTCAACGGTTCGGTCAACCAGTACTTCCTGTGCGACCGTGGCCGTTTCGGCTATGGCTACGTCAACCGCGAAGACCGTCCGCGTCAGCCACTGCTGCCCGATGGTGCCAAGCTGAGCCTGGACGACGCGCTGGATAAAGCCGCCGACCTGCTGCGCGGCCGTAACATCGTCGGTATCGGTTCGCCGCGAGCCAGCCTCGAAAGCAACTACGCGTTGCGCGAACTGGTCGGTGCCGAGCACTTCTACAGCGGTATCGAAGCCGCTGAACTGGAGCGCATCCGCCTGGTCCTGCAGGTGCTGAACGACAGCCCGCTGCCCGTGCCGAACATGCGCGACATCGAAGACCACGATGCGATCTTCGTCCTCGGTGAAGACCTGACCCAGACCGCCGCCCGTGTGGCACTGTCCCTGCGTCAGTCGGTCAAAGGCAAGGCCGAAGAAATGGCCGACGCCATGCGCGTCCAGCCGTGGCTTGACGCCGCCGTGAAAAACATCGGCCAGCACGCGCTGAACCCGCTGTTTATCGCAAGCCTGGCTGAAACCAAGCTCGACGATATCGCCGAAGAGTGCGTGCACGCAGCGCCAGACGACCTGGCCCGCATCGGTTTCGCCGTGGCCCACGCCCTTGACGCCAGCGCGCCTGCCGTCGAAGGCCTGGACGCAGAAGCCGTGGCCCTGGCCCAGCGCATCGCCGACGCCCTGCTGGCGGCCAAGCGTCCTTTGATCATTGCCGGTACCTCGTTGGGTTCCAAGGCGCTGATCGAGGCCGCAGCCAACATCGCCAAGGCCCTCAAGCTGCGCGACAAGAACGGCTCCATCAGCCTGGTTGTACCGGAAGCCAACAGCCTTGGCCTGGCCATGCTCGGCGGCGAGTCCGTGGACGCAGCCCTGCAAGCGGTGATCGACGGCAATGCCGACGCCATTGTGGTGCTGGAAAACGATCTGTACACCCGCACCGATGCCGCCAAGGTTGACGCTGCACTGAACGCCGCCAAAGTGCTGATCGTCGCCGACCACCAGAAGACCGCCACCAGCGACCGTGCCCACCTGGTGCTGCCAGCCGCCACCTTCGCCGAAGGCGACGGTACCCTGGTCAGCCAGGAAGGCCGCGCCCAGCGCTTCTTCCAGGTGTTCGATCCGAAGTACATGGACGCCAGCATCCTGGTTCACGAAGGCTGGCGCTGGCTGCATGCCCTGCGCGCAACCCTGTTGAACCAGCCGATCGACTGGACCCAACTCGACCACGTCACCGCCGCCACCGCCTCCAGCGCACCGCAACTGGCGCGTATCGTCGATGCCGCACCGTCCGCCGCGTTCCGCATCAAGGGCATGAAACTGGCCCGTGAACCGCTGCGTTACTCCGGGCGTACCGCCATGCGCGCTGACATCAGCGTGCACGAACCGCGTGCCCCACAAGACAACGACACCGCGTTCGCCTTCTCCATGGAAGGTTACTCGGGTTCGGTCGAGCCACGTCAGCAGGTGCCTTTCGCCTGGTCGCCGGGCTGGAACTCGCCGCAGGCCTGGAACAAGTTCCAGGACGAAGTCGGTGGTCATATCCGCGCTGGCGACCCGGGCACCCGCCTGATCGAAAGCACCGGTGACTCGCTGAACTGGTTCGCTGGTGTGCCGCGTCCGTTCAACCCGGCCCAGGGCACCTGGCAGGTTGTGCCGTTCTTCCACCTGTTCGGCAGCGAAGAGAACTCTTCCAAGGCCGCGCCGGTGCAAGAGCGCATCCCGGCGGCCTACGTGGCGCTGGCCAAGTCCGAAGCCGACCGCCTGGGCGTCAACGACGGTGCCCTGCTCAGCTTGAACGTAGCCGGCCAGACCCTGCGTCTGCCGCTGCGCATCAACGACGAGTTGGGTGCTGGCCTGGTTGCCCTGCCAAAAGGCATCGCCGGCATTCCGCCGGCGATCTTCGGCCACACCGTTGACGGTCTGCAGGAGGCAGCGCAATGACTTGGTTCACTCCTGAAGTGATCGACGTGATCATCTCGGTGGTCAAGGCCATCGTGATCCTGCTGGCCGTGGTGGTCGCGGGCGCCCTGCTCAGCTTCGTCGAACGTCGCCTGCTGGGCTGGTGGCAGGACCGTTATGGTCCGAACCGCGTAGGCCCGTTCGGCATGTTCCAGATCGCTGCCGACATGCTGAAAATGTTCTTCAAGGAAGACTGGACCCCACCGTTTGCCGACAAGGTGATCTTCACCCTGGCACCGGTCGTGGCCATGAGCGCCTTGCTGATTGCCTTCGCAATCATCCCGATCACCCCGACCTGGGGCGTGGCGGACCTGAACATCGGCTTGCTGTTCTTCTTCGCCATGGCCGGTTTGTCGGTCTACGCGGTGCTGTTCGCCGGTTGGGCCAGTAACAACAAGTTCGCCCTGCTGGGCAGCTTGCGGGCCTCGGCCCAGACTGTGTCCTACGAAGTGTTCATGGGCCTGGCGCTGATGGGCATCGTGGTGCAGGTTGGCTCGTTCAACATGCGCGACATCGTCGAGTACCAGGCGCAGAACCTGTGGTTCATCATCCCGCAGTTCTTTGGCTTCTGTACCTTCTTCATCGCTGGCGTGGCCGTGACTCACCGTCACCCCTTCGACCAACCGGAAGCGGAACAGGAACTGGCCGACGGCTACCACATTGAATACGCCGGCATGAAATGGGGCATGTTCTTCGTCGGTGAGTACATCGGCATCATCTTGATCTCGGCCCTGCTGGTCACGCTGTTCTTCGGCGGCTGGCACGGTCCGTTCGGCATCCTGCCGCAGTTGGCGTTCTTCTGGTTCTTCCTCAAGACCGCGTTCTTCATCATGTTGTTTATCCTGCTGCGCGCTTCCATTCCGCGCCCACGATACGACCAGGTGATGGATTTCAGCTGGCGCTTCTGCCTGCCGCTGACCCTGATCAATTTGCTGGTGACTGCTGCCGTTGTGTTGTTGAACACGCCAGCGGGCGCGGTTCAGTGAGGATTTGACCCATGTTCAAATATATTGGCGACATCGTTAAGGGTACCGGTACCCAGTTGCGAAGCCTGGTGATGGTTTTCGGCCATGGCTTTCGCAAACGCGACACCCTGCAATACCCGGAAGAAGCGGTGTACCTGCCGCCGCGCTATCGCGGCCGTATCGTGCTGACCCGCGACCCCGACGGCGAAGAGCGTTGTGTAGCCTGCAACCTGTGCGCCGTGGCGTGCCCGGTGGGCTGTATTTCCCTGCAGAAAGCTGAAACCGAAGACGGTCGCTGGTACCCGGACTTCTTCCGCATCAACTTCTCGCGCTGCATTTTCTGCGGCCTGTGCGAGGAAGCTTGCCCGACCACCGCGATCCAGCTGACACCGGATTTCGAGATGGCCGAGTTCAAACGTCAGGACCTGGTGTACGAGAAAGAAGATCTGCTGATCTCCGGTCCCGGTAAAAACCCTGATTACAACTTCTATCGTGTTGCAGGTATGGCCGTTGCCGGTAAGCCGAAGGGCGCCGCACAAAACGAAGCCGAGCCGATCAACGTGAAGAGCTTGCTGCCTTAAGGAAGAAAGATGGAATTCGCTTTCTATTTCGCATCGGGTATTGCAGTGGTGTCCACGCTTCGCGTGATCACCAACACCAACCCCGTGCACGCCCTGCTCTACCTGATCATTTCGCTGATCGCCGTGGCCATGACCTTTTTCAGCCTCGGCGCACCGTTTGCCGGTGTCCTGGAAGTGATCGCCTACGCTGGCGCCATCATGGTGCTGTTCGTGTTTGTGGTGATGATGCTCAACCTGGGGCCCGCTTCGGTCGCCCAGGAACGCGTCTGGCTCAAGCCCGGCATCTGGCTTGGCCCGGTGATCCTGGCAGCCCTGCTGCTGGCTGAACTGCTGTATGTACTGTTCGCTCACCAGAGCGGCCAGGCCATCGGCCACACCACCGTAGACGCCAAGGCCGTGGGCATCAGCCTGTTCGGCCCGTACCTGCTGGTGGTCGAACTGGCTTCGATGCTGCTGCTCGCTGCAGCCATCACTGCCTTCCACTTGGGCCGCAACGAAGCCAAGGAGCAATGACGATGCCTGCTATCCCTTTGGAGCATGGTCTGGCGGTTGCCGGCATCCTGTTCTGCCTTGGCCTGGTCGGCCTGATGGTTCGCCGTAACATCCTGTTTGTGTTGATGAGCCTGGAAATCATGATGAACGCTGCTGCACTGGCCTTCATCGTGGCGGGTGCGCGTTGGGGCCAGCCGGATGGACAAGTGATGTTCATCCTGGTGATCAGCCTGGCAGCCGCCGAGGCCAGTATTGGCCTGGCGATCCTGCTGCAACTGTATCGTCGCTTCCACACGCTTGATATCGACGCTGCCAGTGAGATGCGCGGATGAACATGATCTTTCTGACTTTCGTATTCCCCCTGATCGGTTTCCTGCTGCTGTCGTTCTCCCGTGGACGCTGGTCGGAAAACCTCTCGGCCCTGGTCGGCGTGGGTTCCATTGGCCTGTCGGCGATTGTTGCCGCCTACGTCATCTGGCAATTCAACGTTGCACCGCCCGAAGCCGGTCACTACACCCTGGTGCTGTGGCAGTGGATGGCGGTCGAGGGCTTCAAGCCTGACTTCGCCCTCTACGTCGATGGCCTATCGATCACCATGCTCGGCGTGGTGGTGGGCGTGGGCTTCCTGATCCACCTGTTCGCGTCCTGGTACATGCGCGGTGAAGCCGGCTACTCGCGCTTCTTCGCCTACACCAACCTGTTTATCGCCAGCATGCTGTTCCTGGTGCTGGGCGATAACCTGTTGTTCCTGTACTTCGGCTGGGAAGGCGTGGGCCTGTGCTCGTACCTGTTGATCGGTTTCTACTACAGCAACCGCAACAACGGTAATGCGGCACTCAAGGCCTTTGTCGTGACCCGGATCGGCGACGTGTTCATGGCCATCGGCTTGTTCATCCTGTTCCAACAGGTGGGCACGCTGAATATCCAGGAACTGCTGGTGCTGGCACCGCAGAAATTCCAGGTCGGCGACTTCTGGATCACCCTGGCAACCCTGATGCTGCTGGGTGGCGCTGTCGGTAAATCGGCACAACTGCCCCTGCAAACCTGGCTGGCAGACGCCATGGCCGGTCCTACCCCGGTGTCGGCACTGATCCACGCCGCTACCATGGTGACCGCCGGTGTCTACCTGATCGCCCGTACCCACGGCCTGTTCACCCTGGCGCCGGAGATTCTGCATCTGGTGGGCCTGGTAGGTGGCGTGACCCTGGTCCTGGCCGGCTTCGCCGCGCTGGTGCAGACCGACATCAAGCGGATCCTCGCCTACTCGACCATGAGCCAGATCGGCTACATGTTCCTGGCCCTGGGCGTCGGCGCCTGGGACGGCGCGATCTTCCACCTGATGACCCACGCCTTCTTCAAGGCCCTGCTGTTCCTGGCGTCCGGTGCGGTGATCGTTGCCTGCCACCACGAGCAGAACATCTTCAAGATGGGCGGCCTGTGGAAGAAACTGCCGTTGGCCTACGCCAGCTTCATCGTCGGTGGTGCCGCGCTTGCAGCCCTGCCACTGGTGACCGCAGGTTTCTACTCGAAAGACGAAATCCTCTGGGAAGCCTTTGCCAGCGGCAACCAAGGCCTGCTGTACGCCGGTCTGGTGGGTGCGTTCATGACCTCGCTGTACACCTTCCGCCTGATCTTCATCACCTTCCACGGTGAAGCCAAGACTGAAGCGCACGCAGGCCACGGCATCTCCCACTGGCTGCCACTGTCGGTGCTGATCATCCTGTCGACCTTCGTCGGCGCCATGATCACCCCGCCACTGGCTGGCGTACTGCCACAAAGCGTCGGGCATGCCGGCGGCGATGCCAAGCACAGCCTGGAAATCGCCTCGGGCGCTATTGCCATCGCCGGTATCTTGCTGGCGGCCCTGCTGTTCCTCGGTAAGCGTCGCTTCGTGACTGCCGTGGCCAACAGCGGCATTGGCCGCTTCCTTTCGGCCTGGTGGTTCGCCGCCTGGGGCTTCGACTGGATCTACGACAAACTGTTCGTCAAGCCTTACCTTGCGATCAGCCATGTACTGCGCAAAGACCCGCTCGACCAGACCATTGGTTTGATCCCGCGTGCTGCCAAGGCCGGCCACACCGCCCTGAGCCGCACCGAGACAGGCCAATTGCGTTGGTATGCAGCTTCCATGGCGGCCGGTGCCGTGCTGGTGATCGGCGCCATCGTAGTGGTAGCGGTCTGATATGAACTTTGCGAACTTGCGAAAGGAAACGAGCCCGTCATGATTCTGCCCTGGCTAATCCTGATCCCCTTTATCGGCGGCCTGCTCTGCTGGATGGGTGAACGCTTCGGCGCCACCCTGCCCCGCTGGATTGCGTTGCTGACCATGTCCCTGGAACTCGCACTCGGCCTCTGGCTGTGGGCCCATGGCGACTATTCATTTGCTCCGGCACCGGGTGTCGATCCAACCTTCGCGCTTGAATTCAAGCACGTCTGGATCGAGCGCTTCGGCATCAACGTGCACCTGGCCCTCGACGGCCTGTCGCTGTTGATGATCCTGCTGACCGGCCTGCTGGGTATCCTCTCGGTACTTTGCTCCTGGAAAGAAATCGAGCGTCACGTGGGCTTCTTCCACCTGAACCTGATGTGGATCCTGGGCGGCGTGGTTGGCGTGTTCCTCGCCCTCGACCTGTTCATGTTCTTCTTCTTCTGGGAAATGATGCTGGTGCCGATGTACTTCCTCATCGCGCTCTGGGGTCACAGTTCTTCGGACGGCAAGAAAACCCGGATCTACGCGGCAACCAAGTTCTTCATCTTCACCCAGGCTTCCGGCCTGATCATGTTGGTGGCGATCCTGGGCCTGGTCCTGGTCAACTTCAACAACACCGGCGTGATTACCTTCAACTACGCCGACCTGTTGAAAACCAAGATGTCGATGACTACCGAGTACATTCTCATGCTCGGTTTCTTCATCGCCTTCGCGGTGAAGCTGCCGGTGGTGCCGTTCCACTCCTGGCTGCCTGACGCTCACGCACAGGCGCCAACCGCAGGTTCCGTGGACCTGGCCGGTATCCTGTTGAAGACGGCGGCCTACGGCCTGCTGCGTTTCGCCCTGCCGCTGTTCCCGAATGCTTCGGCCGAGTTTGCGCCGATCGCCATGACCCTGGGTCTGATCGGGATCTTCTACGGCGCATTCCTGGCCTTCGCGCAAACCGACATCAAGCGTCTGATTGCCTTCTCGTCCGTTTCCCACATGGGTTTCGTACTGATCGGCATCTACTCCGGCAGCCAGCTGGCGTTGCAAGGCGCAGTGATCCAGATGTTGGCCCACGGTGTTTCAGCCGCCGCACTGTTTATCCTCAGTGGCCAGTTGTACGAGCGCCTGCACACCCGTGACATGCGTGAGATGGGCGGCATCTGGTCGCGTATCGCCTACCTGCCGGCGATCAGCCTGTTCTTTGCCGCCGCGTCCCTGGGCTTGCCGGGTACGGGTAACTTTGTCGGTGAGTTCCTGATCCTGATGGGCAGCTTCGTCAGTGCGCCATGGATCACCGCGATTGCCACTTCCGGCCTGGTGTTCGGTTCGGTCTACTCGCTGATCATGATCCACCGCGCCTACTTCGGCCCGACCAAGTCGGACGCCGTCCTCAAAGGGATGGATGCTCGCGAACTGATCATGGTGCTCGGCCTTGCGGTACTGCTGGTGTACATCGGCGTGTATCCGCAACCGTTCCTCGACACCTCTGCCGCCACGATGCATGGCGTGCAGCAGTGGTTGAGCACCGCCTTCACTCAACTCGCTTCGGCCCGGTAAGAGCGCTATGGAATTCACGATCCAACACTTTATCGCGCTTGCGCCGCTGCTGATTACCAGCCTCACCATTGTGGTGGTGATGCTGGCGATCGCCTGGCGCCGCAATCACTCGCAGACGTTCCTGCTGTCCACCGCAGGCCTGAACCTGGCCCTGCTGTCGATTATCCCGGCCCTCAAGGTCGCCCCGCTGGCGGTGACCCCGCTGGTCATGATCGATGACTTCGCGCTGCTGTACACCGCGTTGATCCTCGTTGCGACACTGGCCTGCGTCACCCTCGCCCACGCCTACCTCGGCGAAGGCGGCACCGGCTACCCGGGCAACCGCGAAGAGCTGTACCTGCTGATCCTGCTGGCTGCGGCCGGAGGTATCGTGCTGGTCAGCGCGCAGCACCTGGCCGGTTTGTTCATCGGCCTGGAACTGCTGTCGATCCCGACCTACGGCCTGGTGGCGTACGCCTTCTTCAACAAGCGCTCCCTGGAAGCCGGCATCAAGTACATGGTGCTGTCGGCCGCCGGTTCCGCGTTCCTGTTGTTCGGTATGGCCCTGCTCTACGCCGAAGCCGGCAGCCTGAGCTTCAGCGGTATCGGCCACGCCCTGGCCACCACCAGCATGCCTGCGCCCATCGCCCAACTGGGCCTGGCCATGATGCTGATCGGCCTGGCGTTCAAGCTGTCGCTGGTACCCTTCCACCTGTGGACCCCAGACGTGTACGAAGGCGCCCCGGCGCCGGTGGCCGCGTTCCTGGCAACCGCCTCGAAGGTTGCAGTGTTTGCGGTGATGGTGCGTCTGTTCCAGATCTCCCCTGCCGCCAACACGGGCGTGCTGAGCGACGTGCTGACCGTGATCGCCATCGCGTCGATCCTGTTCGGTAACCTGCTGGCCCTGACCCAGAACAACCTCAAGCGTCTGCTGGGTTACTCGTCCATCGCCCACTTCGGCTACCTGCTGATCGCCCTGGTGGCGAGCAAAGGCCTGGCCGTGGAAGCCATCGGCGTGTATCTGGTCACCTACGTGATCACCAGCCTTGGCGCTTTCGGTGTGATCACCCTGATGTCCTCGCCGTACAAAGGCCGTGACGCCGACGCCCTGTACGAGTATCGCGGCCTGTTCTGGCGCCGTCCGTACCTGACTGCCGTGCTGACCGTGATGATGCTGTCCCTGGCCGGCATCCCGCTGACCGCAGGCTTTATCGGCAAGTTCTACATCGTCGCGACCGGTGTCGAAGCCCACGAATGGTGGCTGGTTGCCTCCCTGGTGCTGGGCAGTGCCATCGGCGTGTTCTACTACCTGCGCGTGATGGTCACCCTGTACCTGATCGAGCCAAACCTGCGCCGTGTGGATGCCGAGCTGCACTGGGAACAGAAAGCCGGCGGCGTGATGCTGCTGGCTATCGCCCTGCTGGCATTCTTCCTGGGTGTGTACCCACAACCGTTGCTCACCCTGGTGCAGCATGCGGTGATGGCGGGTTGATCGCTTAGGCTCAAGCAGTAAACAGAACGGCACCTTTGGGTGCCGTTTTGCGTTTCTGGGAAAGGTTCAAGCTCCCTGCCCAGTTCAAGGAATATTCCTTACTGAAATGCCTCTGTGTCTGGCATCTACCTGCCAGAGCCGCTCGTATGGTGTGTGCGCTTTAGGAAGAATCCCACACCAGGGTCACTTGACCCCTGGCACATGGGCCACCAAACTATACGCAGGCTACGTACAGAACATGGATGCTCTATTTATCGAACTGCCGCCCTTTGAGCGGTACCGCAAGGACTACCTGACTGACGAACTGTTTCACGGCTTTCAACAAGAGCTAATGAAGAACCCCGAAGCGGGAGCCGTGATGGAAGGCACCGGTGGGTTACGCAAGCTGCGCTTCGTCGATGAACGACGAAACAAAGGCAAGCGAGGTGGATTACGCGTCATCTACTACTGGTGGTCAGGCGGCACTCAATTTTGGCTGTTCACGCTGTACGGCAAGCACGAGCAGAGCGACTTGAGCCCACAACACAAAAAAGCCCTCAAACACATGCTGGACAGGGAAATCAAAGCGAGAGGATTCACATGAACCGTGACATTTTTTCCGAACTGGTCGAAGGCTTCGATGCATTGGCCAATGAGCGCCAAGGCAAGGTCACACTACGTACTCATACCGTGCAGCAAAACAAACTGGCCCCTCTCACCGCTGAAGACGTCATTGCAGTACGACAACAACTCAATCTTTCCCGTGCTGTATTTGCCATGTACCTACGCACCAATACACGCACCCTGGAAAACTGGGAGCAAGGCCGCGCGCGACCTAATGCCCAGGCGGCCATACTGATTCGCCTGGTATCAAAGTTTCCGGATACGGTGGAACGATTGGCATTGCTAAGCTAATTGTCTGCCTTAAAGACTGCTGAAGCGGTCTTTCACACATCAACAAAAACGGCACCTCACGGTGCCGTTTTACTATCCGCCCTACCTCACTTGCGTGCCGCCTCCCACGACTTGAGCAAATCGGCATAGTTCACGGTTTCACCCTTGGGTTTCTCGTTCGCCAGTTTCGGCTTCGGTGCGCCCGGCTGGTCGAACCAATACTGGGCGTCGCGCTCGGGGTTCATCTTCGGTCCGCAGATCGGCTGCACCTTGGAGCGCTCCAGGCGCGTCATGATCGCGTCCTGGTCCTTGGCCAGGCCATCCAGTGCCTGTTGCGGGGTTTTCTCGCCGCTGGCGGCTTCCGAAATGTGGCTCCACCACAGTTGGGCCAGGCGTGGATAGTCCGGCACGTTGGTACCGGTCGGTGTCCACTGCACCCGCGCCGGGCTGCGGTAGAACTCCACCAGGCCGCCGAGTTTGGGGGCCAGGTCGGTCATGGCCTGGGAGTTGATGTCGGATTCGCGGATTGGCGTCAGGCCGACGATGGTTTTTTTCAGGGAGACGGTTTTCGACGTCACGAACTGCGCATAGAGCCAAGCCGCGAGTTTTTGCTTCTCAGGCGTGGACTTGAGGAACGTCCAGGAACCCACGTCCTGATACCCCAGCTTCATCCCCTCCTCCCAATACGGCCCGCGTGGCGACGGTGCCATGCGCCACTTCGGCGTACCGTCGGTATTCATCACCGGCAGCCCGGGTTTGGTCATGTCGGCGGTAAAAGCGGTATACCAGAAGATCTGCTGGGCGATATTGCCCTGGGACGGCACCGGCCCAGACTCGGAGAAGGTCATGCCCGCCGCTTCCGGTGGCGCATAGGCGCGCATCCAGTCGACATACTTCTGCGTGGCAAACACCGCGGCCGGACCGTTGGTGTCGCCGCCGCGAGTCACGCTGGAACCCACCGGATGGCAGTCCTCGACCCGGATCCCCCACTCGTCCACCGGCAAGCCATTGGGCAGGCCCTTGTCGCCGCCACCCGCCATGGAGAACCAGGCATCGGTAAAGCGCCAGCCCAGGGACGGGTCTTTCTTGCCGTAGTCCATATGCCCGTAGACGCGCTTGCCGTCGATTTCCTTGACGTCTTCGCTGAAGAACTTGGCGATGTCTTCATAGGCTGACCAGTTCACCGGTACGCCCAGTTCATAACCGTACTTTTCCTTGAACTTGGCTTTCAGGTCAGCACGCTCGAACCAGTCAGCGCGGAACCAATAGAGGTTGGCGAACTGCTGGTCGGGCAACTGATAGATCTTGCCGTCTGGTGCGGTGGTAAACGAGATGCCGATAAAGTCCTTGAGGTCCAGGGTCGGCGAGGTGAAGTCCTTGCCTTCATTGGCCATCAGGTCGGTGATGGACTCGGTCTTGCCATAACGAAAGTGCGTACCGATCAAGTCGGAGTCATTGACCCAGCCGTCATAGATATTCTTGTCGGACTGCATCTGGGTTTGCAGTTTCTCCACCACATCGCCTTCCTGCAGCAGGTCGTGGGTCAGCTTGATCCCGGTGATTTCACTGAAGGCCTTGGCCAGTACCTTGGATTCGTACTCGTGGGTGGTGAGGGTTTCCGACACCACATTGATCTTCATCCCACGAAACGGCTCGGCCGCCTTGATAAACCACTTCAACTCTTCAAGCTGCTGGGCTTGCGTCAGGGTGGACGGTTTGAACTCGCTGCCGATCCATTTTTTCGCGGCATCTTCATAGGCATCAGCCCAGGCCGCAGCACTCAAGCCGCTGAGGGCCAAGACGGCGGCCAATGAAATGCTATGTCGCAGCTTATTGTTTTTATCGAACATAGAGACCTCCTGGTTGATTTCAGACGGGACCGACAGATGCCCCGACCCATGTAGGAGCGAGCTTGCTCGCGAAAAACCCCAAGACACCGCGTTAATCCAGACAACCTGCGTTATCGTTGACGACTTTCGCGAGCAAGCTCGCTCCTACAGGGGTATGGGGACCACCTCAGCCCCAGCGCATCACAGACAACAGCCACACCACAGACAGCGCGGACGCCACCCAGATGCTCCAGCCGGTTACGCCAATCACCAGCAGGTGCAGGTAGGCGCTCCCGAGAAGACCGATAAACAAGCGATCACCACGCGTCGTGCTGATCGGTAACAAACCGCGCCGGGGAATACTCGGCGAACGCAGCTCCCACGTGGTCATGCCCGCCAACAGCAGGGCAATCGCCGCAAAAAACAGTGCCGTCGGGGTGGTCCAGGCCATCCATTCCATCATCGTTTCCTCAGACCCGACCCAGGGCAAAGCCCTTGGCCACATGGTTGCGAACAAACCAGATCACCAGCATGCCCGGCAAAATGGTCAACACCCCGGCCGCCGCGAGCACGCCCCAATCAATGCCGGAGGCCGATACCGTACGCGTCATCACGGCGGCAATCGGCTTGGCGTTCACCGAGGTCAGCGTGCGCGCCAGCAGCAGTTCGACCCAGGAAAACATGAAGCAGAAAAACGCTGTGACCCCGATCCCAGAGCCAATCAATGGGATAAATATCTTCACGAAGAACTTCGGAAAGCTGTAACCGTCGATGTAGGCAGTTTCGTCGATCTCTTTGGGCACCCCCGACATGAATCCCTCCAGAATCCACACCGCCAGCGGTACGTTGAACAGGCAGTGAGCCAGAGCTACCGCGATATGGGTGTCGAACAGGCCAATCGACGAATACAGCTGGAAAAACGGCAGCAGAAACACCGCCGGCGGCGCCATGCGGTTGGTCAGCAACCAGAAGAACAGGTGTTTGTCGCCCAGGAAGCGATAGCGTGAAAACGCGTAGGCCGCCGGCAGCGCCACTGTCAGGGAAATAACCGTGTTCAGGCTTACGTAATACAACGAGTTGAGGTAGCCGGTGTACCAACTGGGGTCGGTGAAAATCACCTTGTAGTTGGCGAAGGTGAAGTCCTGGGGAAACAGCGTCAGCCCTCCGAGGATTTCGGTGTTGCTCTTGAAGGACATGTTCAACAGCCAGTAGATCGGCACCAGCAGGAACAGGATGTAGATCAGCAGTGGGATGACCTTGCGCTTGCTCATGTTGGCGGCCTCAGCGGTTGGCGTCGGAGTGGGTCATGGCGGTGTAGAACAGCCAGGACACCAACAGGATGATCAGGAAATACACCAGGGAAAACGCAGCAGCCGGGCCCAGGTCGAATTGTCCTATCGCCATCTGGGTCAAGGTCTGACTCAAGAAGGTAGTGGCATTACCCGGTCCACCGCCGGTCAGCACAAACGGCTCGGTGTAGATCATGAAACTGTCCATGAAACGCAGCATCACCGCGATCAACAGAACGCTCTTCATCTTCGGCAATTGGATATGTCGGAATACGGCCCAGGCCGATGCCCGATCAATCCGCGCAGCCTGGTAGTACACATCCGGGATTGCTCGCAGCCCCGAGTAGCACAGCAGCGCCACCAGGGACGTCCAATGCCAGACGTCCATCACCAGTACCGTGACCCAGGCATCCATGGTGTTGGCGGCATAGTTATAGTTGATGCCCATGGCATTCAGGGTCGAGCCCAACAGGCCGATATCGGCACGTCCAAAAATCTGCCAGATGGTGCCGACCACGTTCCACGGGATCAGTAGCGGGATGGCCATCACAATCAATACCAGGGACGACCAGCGGCCCTTGGTCGGCATGGTCAGGGCGATCGCGATACCCAGCGGGATTTCGATCAGCAGCACACAAGCCGAATAGATGAACTGGCGCAGCAGCGAGTCATGCAGGCGCGGGTCAAGCAGCACCTGTTTGTACCAGTCAGCCCCGACGAAATAGCGGCTGGACTGGTCGAAGATGTCCTGCACCGAGTAGTTGACCACGGTCATCATCGGGATCACCGCGCTGAACGCCACCAGCAGGAACACCGGCAATACCAGCCACCAGGCCTTGTTGTTCTGCACCTTGTTCATGGCCGCACCTCCAGCAGGTAATCGTCGGCATACACCATCAGCCATTGCGCCGGAAAACTGATCGAGGCCCGCCCCTCGGGCACCGGCTTGTCTTCGGCCAGGCGTACTTTCAACGGCGCACCGTCGAGGTTGAGCGTCATGATCTTGTAGGTGCCCAGGTCTTCGACATGCATGACGTCGGCCTGCAACGCGTCGGGATTGGGCTCGTCCCACACATGGATAAACTCTGGACGAATCCCGACCTGAAGTTTCTTGTAGGCTTTTTCCGAAATCTGACGTTGCTGCAGCTCGGACAACGCCAGGTGAGTACCGGCAAAACGCACACCACCGGCGTCAGCCTGCACCTCAATCAGATTCATCCCAGGGCTACCGATGAAATAGCCGACAAAGGTATGACTGGGGCGCTCGAACAACTCCCGCGGTGTGCCGAACTGCACAATCTGCCCGCCGTACATCACCGCAATCTTGTCGGCAAAGGTCGAGGCCTCCAACTGATCGTGGGTGACGTAGACCATGGTGATGTTGAACTGCTCGTGGATCTGCTTGAGCTTGCGCCGCAGTTTCCACTTCAGATGCGGATCGATCACTGTCAGCGGCTCATCAAACAGGATCGCCGAGACGTCATCGCGCACCAGCCCACGGCCCATCGATACCTTCTGCTTTTCATCGGCGCTGAGGTTGCGGGCTTTTTTGCCCAACAGGTTCTGCAGGTCGAGCACCTCGGCAATTTCCTGCACCTTGCTGTGCACTTTCGCCTCGGCCATGCCCTGGTTACGCAGGGGGAATGCCAGGTTGTCGAACACCGTCATGGTGTCGTAGACCACCGGGAACTGGAACACCTGGGCGATATTGCGTTTTTCCGGAGTCAGGTCATTCACCACCTTGCTGTCGAACAGTACCTGGCCTTCCGAAGGGCTAAGCAGGCCAGAGATGATATTGAGCAACGTCGACTTGCCACAGCCCGACGGGCCGAGCAACGCGTAGGCGCCACCCTGCTCCCAGACGTGGTTCATTTCACGAATGGCGTAGTCCTCGGGACCGGCAGGCGTAGGGCTGTAGCTATGCGCCAGGTTCTGCAAATGGATCTCGGCCATCAGGCAACCCTCGCGACACGGCGCCCGGGCGCCTGGACCAAGCAGCCCTGGCCATCGAACACAAACAGTTTATGGGTGGGGATATAGATCCGGATCGGCGCATCGACGTCGTATTCGTGCACCCCAGGCAGGTGCAACACCAGTAGGAAATGGTCACTGCGTACATGCAGAAAGGTTTCCGAACCACTGATCTCCGCCACTTCCACGGTCACGGCCAGTTCCAGGTCATCGTCATTGCTGGGTACCAGGCTGATATGACTGGGGCGCACGCCAAAACGGAACTCGCCTTCACCAATCGGCCGCAGGTCCACATTCAATGGGAAGTGCACATCATTGGCGAAGCTCACCTCGTTGCCGCTAATCCGCCCCGGCATCAGGTTGATTGGCGGTTCGGAAAACAACTCGGCGGCCAGCACCGTTTGCGGCTGGTGATAGACCTCGGCGGCCTTGCCGCTCTGGATCACCCGGCCTTCATGGAGGATCGTGGTGGTGCCGCCCAGGGCCAGGGCTTCATTGGGCTCGGTGGTGGCGTAGATGGCGATGGTGTTGCGCGCCTTGAACAGCTCGCGCATTTCCTGACGCAGCTCTTCGCGCAATTTGTAGTCCAGGTTCACCAGAGGCTCATCAAACAGGATCAATTCGGCGTCCTTGACCAGCGCCCGGGCCATGGCCGTTCGTTGCTGCTGGCCACCGGACAGCTCCAGGGGATGGCGTTGCAGGAACTTGTCGATACGCAGCATCTGCGCGGTTTCCAGCACTTTGCTCTGGATCAGTTCGTTGGACACCCCGGCCTGGCGCAAGGGCGAGGCGATGTTTTCGAACACGGTCATGGTCGGGTAGTTGATGAACTGCTGGTAGACCATCGACACATTGCGCAAACGCACGGGCTTGTGGGTAACGTCCACACCGTTCATCAGGATGCGCCCATTGTCAGGCTTATCCAGGCCGGCCATCAGACGCATCAGACTGGTCTTGCCGGACAGCGTACGGCCGAGCAGGACATTGAAGGAGCCTGCTTCGAAGCGCAGGTTGGCATCATCGATCCAGGTCTGGCCTTCGACAACGCGGGTGACATGTTCCAGGGTCAATGACATGACACGACCTTTTTATTATTGGAATTGTTCTTCCAAGGCCAGAGCGAGTTTCGTGCCAGAAATAAAAAGCGCCTATGGTTCAATAAGTTGAGGAAAACCGCCGTTCAGCCCTGAACAGAAATGAACATTCGCAACTGAACAATTGAACAACCAGCGGGTTGACAATGAACAGTTCTGAACAACACTGAATAAGCCTCACCAACGACACAGATCGAAATGTGGGAGCGGGCTTGCTCGCGATAGCGCTGGTTCAGGCACCTGACCTGCAACTGATACACCGCTATCGCGAGCAAGCCCGCTCCCACAATTTGATCGCTTTTCACCGTTAGATTGCGCAAGCCCCAAATAACAATAAAAAGAAGGTCTCCATGGCCGAATCCTTGCCCCACGACACCATCATCCAGGACTCCTGGCGCCGCTGCCGTGCCTTTGGCCTCGATCACCAAAGCGCCCCCAGCTTCGACCAACTGCCCGCCGAGGGCATCAGCCAATTGCTGGAAAGCCAACATTCCCTGGTGCAGACCACTCACCAGGAAGTCCTGCCCTATTACGAGAACATCCTCAGCAACTCCAATTGCCTGATCATGCTCGCCGACAACCACGGCCAGGTCCTCACCTCCTGGGGCACCCAACGCTTTATCGAGCCCAAGCTGGCACGAGGCTTCAATGCCGGGGCCAGTTGGCTGGAGCGCGCCACCGGCACCAATGCCATTGGTACCGCCCTGGCCTGCGCCCAGGCGGTGCATATCGAGCATGACGAACACTTCCTCAAGGCCAACCGCTTCATGACCGGCTCAGCGGCGCCGATCTTTGATGCCAACCGCGAGATCATCGCGGTGCTGGATGTCTCCAGTGACAGCTACCTGCCACCCTCCCACACCCTGGGCATGGTCAAGATGATGAGCCAGACCGTGGAAAACCGGCTGATCCTCAACCTGTTTGGCGGCGAGCACTTCCAACTGACTTTCAACACCGGCCTGAACAACCTCGACAGCCAGTGGGCCGGCCTGCTGATTTTCGATGATAGTGGCCAGGTGCTTTCAGCCAACCGCCGTGCCGACAACCTGCTGGGCATCAGCCTGTCACGGGTGATGATCGACAGCCTGTTCAAGGTCTCGCTGCTGGAGTTGCTCAATCAGCCCGAAGGCCAGCCCTTTGCCCTACAGGCTGCGGGGCGCAACCGTTTCCAGTGCTTGCTCAAACGGCCCAAACAATCGCCGGTACAGGCCCGGATCTTTAGCGAGCCCGCCCCTGTAACCATTGGCCTGAAGACCCTGCACTTTGGCGACAGCCGCGTGGAAAAGGCCGTGCGCCAAGCCGAACGCCTGCTGGAAAAAGATATCCCGCTGCTGATCCACGGTGAAACCGGTGTCGGCAAGGAAGTCTTCGTCAAAGCCCTGCACCAGGCCAGCTCCCGCAGCCAACAGGCTTTTATCGCAGTCAACTGTGCGGCAATTCCTGCCGAGTTGGTGGAATCGGAGCTGTTTGGCTACGAAAAAGGCGCGTTCACCGGTGCCAACCAAAAAGGCAGCATCGGCCTGATCCGCAAGGCGGACAAAGGCACGCTGTTTCTCGATGAAATCGGTGACATGCCCCTCCCGACCCAGGCCCGGCTGCTGCGGGTATTGCAAGAGCGCTGCGTGCAACCGGTGGGCAGCAGCGAACTGTTCCCGGTGGACCTGCGCATTATCTCGGCCACCAACCGTTCGCTGCGTGAACAGGTGCAGATCGGACGGTTTCGTGAGGATTTGTACTACCGCATCGGCGGCCTGACCCTGGAACTGCCGCCCCTGCGTGAGCGCAGCGATAAACAGGTGCTGTTCAAGCAACTATGGCAACAGCATCGCGAACCGACGCAATGGGCCGGCCTCAGTGCTGAAGTGCTGGCGTTATTCGAGCAACACCCTTGGCCAGGCAACTTGCGCCAGGTCAGCAGTGTGATGCAGGTCGCGCTGGCCATGGCCGAAGACCAACCAATCCGCCCGGAGCATCTGCCCGATGATTTCTTTGTCGACCTGGGCCAAGCCTCGCCCAGCGCACCGCCAGTTATGGGCGATCTGGACGATAGCCAAAACCTTCAGCAGCGACTGGCAGCGGTCGGCGGAAATATCTCCCACCTGGCGCGGGAGCTGGGGGTTAGCCGTAATACCTTATACAAGCGGTTACGCGCCGCTACGTAACGGTAACCGCCCCTACGGGCAGCCAGCCTCAGATTTATCCGACAGCGTTTTAGGGTTGCTGCTCGGAAGATGCCCCAATAATCTTCGGCAGTCGCTGCAAATTCAGCGACCGGGTTTCGCAGCCCGGTTAAACTCTAGACGCACAGCGTCCACCACAAGATAACGGGCGCTTTTTTATGCCTGATGTCATGGCGGCTGTGCGCGGGATACCTTCGGGTATGCCGGGTTCCTAGAGTCCCGGTCTGCGAACCTGCGTACAGCTGCCACCCAGGTATCGTTTCGCAGCGATGGGTAGCAGTTCCATAACTCTGGGAGCCTTGCCATGATCAAACACAGCCCAAACCCGCCGTTAGACTCAACCTCGCTTCAGGCAGTTGCTCAACGAGCGATTGACTACTATCTGAACCCTCCTGCCGAAACCAAGCGGCCTACTGAAAACCACCGCCTTTTCACCGTGCGCGAAGGGTTAAATGCAGAGGTATTGTTGATCAACGCCTCGGAAGACCTTGCATCGGCTCAAGTATTGGCAACCCATTTGGCTTTTGAAGTAGACGGCACTGCACGGCGTGTGGCGCTAGGAATTTGTCGGATGCTGGAAGGAGTTGAGCTATTGGTGAGCAGCGCCGTCGTTCAATGTGGAACTGAGCAAGAAAGAACAAGGCCCACTCACCATCCAGATTAGTCTGCGATAGCCCGTCCGCCATCGCTGGCAAGCCAGCGCCTACAGTTGAGCGGTGTTGATTGGCAAAACCTGCACAAATAAAAACGCCCCGAACCAGTCGGGGCGTTTTTATTCAGCTTGAAGCAATCAGCCGTCAGTCAGCCAAGCGCCAGGTCGTCCCACCCTTCCCGTCTTCCAACACCACGCCCATGGCGGTGAGTTGGTCGCGGATGCGGTCGGATTCTGCCCAGTCCTTGTTGGCACGGGCATTCAGGCGGGCCTGGATCAGTGCGTCGACCTCAGCTGCATCCACACGCCCTTCCGCGCCGGCTTGCAGGAAGTCGTCGGCTTCCATTTGCAGAACGCCCAGTACGCTGGCCAGTTCTTTCAAACGGGCTGCCAAACCAGCTGCTGCATGCAGATCGCTCTCGCGCAGGCGGTTGATCTCGCGGACCATTTCAAACAGTACGGCGCAGGCTTCGGGGGTGCCGAAGTCGTCGTTCATCACGCTGGTGAAGCGTTCAACAAATGCTTCGCCACCGGCCGGCGCCACGACTGGCAGGCCTTTCAACGCGTGGTAGAAACGTTCGAGGGCGCCCTTGGCGTCCTTGAGGTTGTCTTCCGAGTAGTTGATGGCGCTGCGGTAGTGGCTCGATACCAGCAGGTAACGCACAACCTCTGGGTGGTACTTTTCCAGCACGTCGCGAATGGTGAAGAAGTTGTTCAAGGACTTGGACATCTTCTCGCCATTGATGCGAATCATGCCGCAATGCATCCACGCGTTGGCGTAGGTCTTGCCGGTGGCCGCTTCGCTCTGGGCGATTTCGTTTTCGTGGTGCGGGAACTCAAGGTCGCTGCCGCCGCCATGAATGTCGAAGGTCTCGCCCAGGCAGCAAGTAGACATCACCGAGCATTCGATGTGCCAGCCCGGACGCCCGGCGCCCCACGGCGACTCCCAGCTCGGCTCGCCCGGCTTGGTGCCTTTCCACAGCACGAAGTCCAGCGGATCCTGCTTGGCTTCGTCGACTTCGATGCGTGCACCGATGCGCAGGTCTTCGATCTTCTTGCGCGACAGCTTGCCGTAGCCCATGAACTTGGCGACGCGGTAGTACACGTCGCCATTGCCCGGGGCGTAGGCGTAGCCCTTGTCGATCAAGGTCTGGATCATCGCGTGCATGCCAGGGATGTGGTCCGTGGCACGCGGTTCCATGTCCGGCTTGAGGATGTTGAGGCGCGCCTCGTCCTCGTGCATGGCAGCAATCATGCGCTCGGTCAGCGCATCGAACGACTCGCCGTTTTCGTTGGCGCGATTGATGATCTTGTCGTCGATGTCGGTAATGTTGCGCACATACGTCAAGTCGTAGCCGCTGAAACGCAACCAGCGGGTCACCAGGTCAAAGGCAACCATGCTGCGGCCGTGGCCGATGTGGCAGTAGTCGTACACGGTCATGCCGCACACGTACATGCGCACCTTGTTGCCATCCAGCGGCTTGAAGACTTCTTTGGTCTTGCTGAGCGTGTTGTAGATCGTTAGCACGATGAATCCCTTAAGACTGAATCACTGACCCCACGAATCACGCAAGGTCACGGTACGGTTGAATACCGGAGCGCCTGGTTTCGAGTCCTTGATATCCGCGCAGAAGTAGCCTTCGCGCTCGAACTGGAAACGGTCTTCCGGCTGTGCTTCGCCCAACGATGGCTCGGCACGACAACCAGTGAGTACTTGCAGGGAATCAGGGTTGATGTTGTCAAGGAAACTGGCGCTGTCTTCGGCCTTCTCAGGGTTGGCCGAACGGAACAGGCGATCGTACAGGCGCACTTCGCACTCGACGCTGGCCGCCGCCGGCACCCAGTGCACCACGCCCTTGACCTTGCGGCCTTCAGGGTTCTTGCCCAGGGTGTCCGGATCGTAGGAGCAACGCAGTTCGACGATGTTGCCATCGGCGTCCTTGATCGCTTCGTCAGCACGGATCACGTAGCTGCCGCGCAGGCGCACTTCGCCGTTCGGCTCCAGGCGCTTGTAGCCTTTTGGCGGTTCTTCCATGAAGTCATCACGGTCGATATAGATTTCACGGGCGAACGGCAACTTGCGCACACCCAGTTCTTCTTTCTGCGGATGACGCGGCAGTTCGAGGTTCTCGACCTGGCCTTCCGGGTAGTTGGTGATCACGACTTTCAACGGACGCAGCACGCACATGGCGCGCGGGGCGTTGTGGTCCAGGTCCTGGCGAATGCTGAATTCCAGCATGCCGAAGTCGACCACGCCGTCGGAACGGTTGGTGCCGACCATGTCGCAGAAGTTACGGATCGACGCCGGGGTGTAGCCGCGGCGGCGGAAGCCCGACAGCGTCGACATGCGTGGGTCGTCCCAGCCAAACACGTGCTTTTCATCGACCAGTTGCTTGAGCTTGCGCTTGCTGGTGATGGTGTAGTTCAGGTTCAGGCGGCTGAATTCGTACTGACGCGGATGCGCCGGTACTGGCAGGCTGTCGAGGAACCATTCGTACAGCGGACGGTGACTTTCGAACTCCAGGGTGCAAATGGAGTGAGTGATGCCTTCGATGGCGTCCGACTGACCGTGGGTGAAGTCGTAGTTGGGGTAGATGCACCACTTGTCACCGGTCTGGTGGTGATGGGCGTGGCGGATGCGGTACATGATCGGGTCGCGCAGGTTCATGTTCGGCGAGGCCATGTCGATCTTGGCGCGCAGCACACGTGCACCGTCGGCGAACTCACCGTCGCGCATGCGGGTGAACCAGTCCAGGTTCTCTTCTACCGAACGGTCGCGGAACGGGCTGTTCTTGCCAGGCTCAGTCAGGGTGCCACGGTATTCCTTGGCCTGCGCAGGCGTCAGGTCGTCGACGTAGGCCTTGCCGGCCTTGATCAGTTCCACGGCCCAGTCGAACAACTGGTCGAAGTACTTGGAGGCGTAGCGCACTTCACCGGACCATTCGAAGCCCAGCCACTTGATGTCGCTTTCGATGGCGTCGATGTATTCCTGGTCTTCCTTGGCCGGGTTGGTGTCGTCGAAACGCAGGTGCGTGACGCCACCGAACTCCTGGGCCAGGCCGAAGTTCACACAGATCGACTTGGCGTGACCGATGTGCAGGTAGCCGTTGGGCTCTGGCGGGAAGCGGGTGACGATCTGCGTGTGCTTGCCCGAATCCAGGTCCGCCTGGATGATCGGGCGCAGGAAGTTGACCGGGACGGCAGGTCCGGTCTTGGAATTCGAGGTAGGGTCGACAGTGGGCTTGCTCATAAGATCCTTGAACAGACAGGTTCGTGGCCGGTTGGGGCCAGATAAAACAAAGGGCTTATCATAGCCGAAGCTGTCAAGCCGCTGACAGAGCAGGCTCAAAAACTGCTGCATTTATTGCATGGGCGGTAAAAAACCACCTCGAAATTCCTGCAGGGCACGCTAAACTGCGCGCCTTGGCAGTGTATTGCTGAACGGATGCAGGCGTTGAATACGCCCAACCCCACGAATTCCTTGAAAGAGTAGTGAACATGACTCAAGTCAAACTGAGCACCAACCACGGTGACATCGTCATCGAGCTGAACGCCGAGAAAGCGCCGACCACCGTCGCCAACTTCATCGAGTACGTCAAAGCCGGCCACTACGAAAACACTGTTTTCCACCGTGTCATCGGCAACTTCATGATCCAGGGCGGTGGTTTCGAACCCGGCATGAAAGAAAAGAAAGACAAGCGTGCCAGCATCCAGAACGAAGCGGACAACGGTCTTTCCAACGACAAGTACACCGTCGCCATGGCCCGTACCATGGAGCCGCATTCGGCCTCCGCGCAGTTCTTCATCAACGTGGCTGATAACAGCTTCCTCAACCACAGCGCCAAGACCGTGCAGGGTTGGGGCTACGCGGTATTCGGTAAAGTCACCGAAGGCACCGACGTCGTGGACAAGATCAAGGGTGTTTCCACCACCATGAAATCCGGCCACCAGGACGTACCAGCAGACGACGTGATCATCGAGAAAGCCGAGATCATTGCGTGATATTGCTGATTTCAGACTTACATCTGGAAGAGGAGCGCCCGGATATTACCCGGGCGTTTCTGGGTTTACTCAACGGCCGCGCCCGTAGTGCGCAAGCGTTGTACATCCTGGGAGATTTTTTCGAAGCCTGGATTGGCGACGATGCGATGACCCCGTTCCAGCGCTCCATTTGCGAGGCTCTGCGTGAGCTGAGCGACAGCGGCACCCAGCTATTTTTGATGCATGGCAACCGGGATTTCCTGATCGGCAAGGCATTCTGCAAAGCAGCAGGCGTGACCTTGCTCAAGGACCCCACTGTCGTGCAGTTGCATGGCGAGCCCGTGCTGTTGATGCACGGCGACAGCCTGTGTACCCGCGACCTCGGCTATATGAAGCTGCGGCGCATCCTGCGTAACCCTATCGTGCTGTTTATCCTGCGCCACCTGCCCTTGCGCACCCGCCATAAACTGGCGCGCAAACTGCGCAGTGAAAGCCGTGCGCAAACGCGGATGAAAGCCAACGATATTGTCGATGTGACGCCCGAGGAAGTACCACGGGTGATGCAGCAGTTCGGCGTGCGCACCCTGGTCCACGGCCACACCCACCGCCCGGCCATTCACAAATTGCAGATTGGCGAGCAGGCGGCCAAGCGCATTGTGCTGGGAGACTGGGACAAGCAAGGTTGGGCGTTGCAAGTGGATGAGCAAGGTTTCCAGTTGGCGGCGTTTGACTTCGTCAATCCGCAGTTGGCGTTGCCTGGCGCCTGAGTTACCAACAACACGAATCAAATGGGGGAATGGGCTTGCTCGCGATGAGAGCCCAAAAACCACCCAATCACCCGCGCCGGGCACCGCGCTCGCGCAAATACTCCAGCACCGCAGCCTGCTCCCCGGCAAACTCGATCCGCGCGCCTTTCTTCTCACGCTGGAAGGCGTACATCGGGTCGTAGTACTCGCGCAGCCCGACAATCCAGCCCCGGTGCAAGTCCACACCTCCCGTGCGGGCTTGCTCGGCCAGGGCGTCCTGCATCAGTCCATGCAAATGCTGGTAGCGCTCCCCACCCAGGCGTTTGTGGATATTGGCCAGGCTCTGGGTCAAACGTTCGGCGAACAGGCTCAAACCTGCTTCGCCAAACTCGGCGTTGAACTGTGCGCACAGATCAATGACATAGTCGCGCAAGACCCGCTCGACGCGGTTTTCCAGGCTTTCTTCCAGCCACACCATCGGGTACGCCTGCATGCCCCGATGCAGGTTCAGCGGCAAGGCGCAGCTACCGATCATGCGACTTTCGTCCTCAAGCACAAACTGCTCGATACCCCGCGCGCGCTTTTTCAACACGTCCACCGCCAGGCGGTTCTCGAAATCGATATTGGACGGCTGGCCCGTGGCCCGTTTACCAAAACTGGAGCCCCGGTGATTGGCGTAGCCTTCCAGATCCAGACCATTGTGCAACTGATGGAGCACCTCAGTCTTGCCGCTGCCGGTCAGACCACCCAGCAGGACGAAATCGCACTGCTCGACAGCCTGCTCCACCGTCTCCAGCAAGAACGTACGCATGGCCTTGTAGCCACCGCCAACCCGGGGATAGTCGATACCCGACTCGTCCTTGAGCACCTTCTGCACCAAGTGCGAACGCAAGCCGCCACGGAAGCAATACAGGTAACCATCAGGGTTGGCCTGGGCAAACGCGGTCCAACGCGCCAGCCGCTCTTGCAAGGTCGCGCCACTGACCAACTGATGCCCCAGCACAATCGCCGCCTGCTGCCCCTGCTGCTTGTAGCAAGTACCCACCCGCTGCCGCTCGTCGTCGGTCATCAACGGCAGGTTGACCACGCCGGGGAACGCGCCCTTGACGAACTCAACCGGGGCGCGGGTATCCATCATCGGGCGGTCGTTGAGAAAAATATCGCGGTAATCGGTGATGTCGATGGGCATCAAGACACCTCTACCGCGTTGCTCTGTCGCTCAACCAACTGACCGATAGGCGCAAGGTTAAGCCCCAGCTCGGCGGCCACCGCCAGGAACTCGGCCTCGCCCTGCGGCGTCACGGCCACCAACAGGCCACCGCTGGTTTGCGGGTCGCACAGCACGCGCTTGTGCAACTCCTGGATGCGTCCCAACTGGCTGGCATAGCTGTCGAAATTGCGCAAAGTGCCGCCGGGCACACAGCCCTGCTCCAGGTAGTACTCGACCCCCGGCAGGCGTGGGACTTTTTCGTATTCGATCAGGGCAGTCAAACCGCTGCCGTCGGCCATTTCCACCAGATGGCCGAGCAGGCCGAAACCGGTGACGTCGGTCATCGCGGTCACGCCAGCCAGCTTGCCAAAGCGGCTGCCAGGCTTGTTGAGGGTACACATCCAGTCCCGCGCCAGGCCGATATCGGCTTCACGCAGTTTGCCCTTCTTCTCGGCCGTGGTGAGGATGCCGATGCCCAGGGGTTTGGTCAGGTACAAGCGGCAGCCGGCGGTGGCCGTGTCGTTGCGCTTCATATGGCGCTTGTCCACCAGACCGGTGACGGCTAGGCCGAAGATTGGCTCCGGGGCGTCGATGGAATGGCCGCCGGCCAGGGGAATACCCGCCGCGTCGCACACTGAGCGGCCACCGCGAATCACTTCCCGGGCGATTTCCGGGGCCAGTACATTGACCGGCCAGCCGAGAATGGCAATGGCCATCAACGGGTCGCCACCCATCGCGTAGATATCACTGATGGCGTTGGTGGCGGCAATGCGCCCAAAGTCGAAGGGATCGTCGACGATAGGCATGAAAAAGTCAGTGGTGGAGACCACGCCGCGCTCTTCATCGATGGCGTACACCGCCGCATCGTCCCGCGAGGCATTGCCTACCCAGAGCTTGGGGTCGAGGTTCTGCGCGCCGCTGCCGGCGAGGATCACTTCCAGCACCTGTGGCGAAATCTTGCAGCCGCAACCGGCACCGTGGCTGTACTGGGTCAGGCGAATCGGCTCGTTCATGGTGGACCTCAAGCTATCAAGTGCGGGGAGTCTACCAGACAGCAAAAAGCCGGCTGGGCTCTTGAGAGCGCAGCCGGCCTTTGGGGTTCAGCGGTTACTGACGGGCAGCGAGCAAACGCTTGTGCCGATTGCGCCGTGCAATGTTCAGGCACTCGATCGCAGCCGAGAACGCCATGGCCGCGTACACGTAGCCTTTAGGCACATGGGCACCGAAGCCTTCGGCGATCAGCGTCATGCCGATCATGATCAAAAAGCCCAGGGCCAGCATGACCACGGTCGGGTTGTCGTTGATGAACTTGGCCAGGGGTTCGGCCGCCACCAGCATCACGATCACCGAGGTCACCACCGCAATGATCATGATCGGCAAGTGCTCGGTCATGCCCACGGCGGTAATGATGCTGTCGATGGAGAACACCAGGTCGAGCAACAGGATCTGCCCGATCGCGGCGGCGAAGCCGATGGCCACGACATTGCCAGTGCTGGTTTTCTCTTCGGGTTCCGGGTCCATGCTGTGATGGATCTCGGTGGTGGCCTTCCACACCAGGAACAGGCCGCCGGCGATCAGGATCATGTCCTTCCACGAGAACGCCTGGCCGAACACTTCGAACACCGGTGCAGTCAACTGCACGATGAACGCGATGGTGCTCAACAGACCCAGGCGCAAGACCAACGCCATGCTGATACCGATGCGCCGCGCCTTGGCCCGGTGCTTCTCCGGCAATTTGTTGGTGAGGATCGAGATGAAGATCAGGTTATCGATGCCCAGCACGATTTCCATGACGATCAGGGTTGCCAGCGCCACCCAGGCGGTGGGGCTGGCGGCCAGTTGTAAAAGGTAATCCATAGGTCAGTCCTGACGTTGTGCTGGGAGATTAGGTTTCTTTGGTGTTCGATTCAGACTCTTTAGTTTCCTGATCGTCCTTTTTTTCTGGACTGATCAAGCCTTGTGTCGCTTCACTCAATGCCTGCTCGGCAGCCTTCTGGGTGTCGTCGATCGCTTGCTTGGCCGATTCACTGGCTTTGTCCAGGACCTGCTGCGTGCTTTTTTCGACCTGATCGCAGCCGCTGATCATCACCAATGAAAGCGCAAGCAACGATGCCGCGCCGAAAGAATTGAGTTTCATGATGTATTCCTCGTTAGAACCATTGGGTCCAAGTAGTGGCCCCGCGATAGCGAGGCATTCTATGCAGGTGAACACTTCAGTAAAATTCGTATTTTTCTCGCGTATACTTCGGTTTTTACGAAGTGATGGCCGCCATGCTCAATTACCGACAACTGCATTACTTCTGGGTGGTGGCCAAGACTGGCAGCATCGTGCGCGCCTGTGAGCAGTTGAACCTCACCCCGCAGACCATCAGCGGGCAAATCAGCCTGCTCGAACAGACATTCGGCATCGCCCTGTTTCAACGGGTCGGGCGCCAACTGGAACTCACCGAAGCCGGGCGCCGGGCCCTGCCCTATGCCGAGCAGATGTTCCAGACCGGCAATGAGCTGGAAGCAATGCTGCGCGCCCAGCCCAATGAACAGCAGATCGTGTTTCGCGTCGGCGTGGCGGATGTGGTGCCCAAGTCCATCGTCTATCGACTGATCGCGCCGACCATGGAATTGAGCGAGCCGCTGCGCATTACCTGCCGCGAAGACAAACTGGAACGCCTGTTGGCCGACCTGGCGATCCAGCGCCTGGACCTGGTGATTTCCGACAGCCCGATGCCGACACACCTGGACATCAAGGGCTACAGCCAGAAACTGGGGGAATGTGGCATCAGTTTTTTCGCTACCCAGGCATTGGCTGATAAGCATAGTGGTGATTTCCCACAGTGCCTGCACGGCGCACCGCTGCTGATTCCCGGCGCGGAAACCGTGGTGCGCAGCCGTTTGCAGCGCTGGTTCGCCGAACAGCAGATCCAGCCCAGGATCATCGGCGAATTCGACGATAGCGCCTTGATGCAGGCCTTTGGTCAATCCGGCAGCGGGATTTTCATCGCCCCCAGCGTGATTGCCGATGAAGTGCTGCGCCAGTACGGCGTGGCACTGATTGGTCAGACGGACGCCGTCACCGAGTCGTTCTACGCGATCTCGGTGGAGCGCAAGGTCAAGCACCCCGGCATCGTGGCGATTACCGAAGGTGCGCGGCGCGAGTTGTTCACCTCACTGCCGGTCTAGGCGCAGGCAACCCGAGTCTTGGCGGTCATCAACCACAGGGCCAGCAGGATCGACAGCAGGATAAAGCCGGATGCCGCGAACCCCAGGCTGCCCAGCCCCAGAGTGTCGATCACCCGCCCGCCGACCATCGCCCCCAGGCCAATGCCCAGGTTGGCCCCGGCAATGTTCAGCGACGCCGCGAATGCCGGGGCATGGGGCGCGGCCTTCATCAACCGCACATGGCTGACCAGGAACAGCGCCGCCTGGGTCACGCCCCAAATGCCCATGGCCGCTGCCAGGCCGAGGGTGGAGTGAATCGCCGGCACCAGTGCCACCATGCCGGCGATCATAAAGCCGCAGAACACCATGGACGCGATCAGCGGATGCTTGTCGACCATGCGCCCACCCAACGAGTTGCCGATCAGGCCCACGGCGCCAAAGCCCATCAGGCACCATCCGACCAGCGTGCCGTCGAAGCCGGCCAGACGCTCAAGAATGTCCGCCAGGTAGGTATAAGCGGTGAACATGCCGCTAAATACCAGGATCGACAGTAAAACGTGGCCCTGCATCAAGGGGTTGCGCAGGATCTTGAACTGCGAGCGCAGGGTTACGTCGTCTTTCTTCACCTTCGTCGCCGGCAGATACACCCACAGCAGCAACGCCTTGAGCACCGCCACCACCGCCAGAATGCCAAAAGCAGTGCGCCAGCCGAACATATCGGAGATCAGGGTACCGACCGGAATCCCGAATACGGTGGCGCAGACGATGCCAAAGCCGATCTTGGCAATCGCCCGGCCAGCGTAGTCCGGGCCGACGATATCCACCGCCGTTTCACTGGCCAGGGCCCAGAACACCGGCAACCCCAGCGCCGGAATCAGCCGTGCCACGGCCATCACCCAGATATTCGGCGCCAGGGCCGCCAGGGTATTGGCCGCGCCGAACATCAACAGAATGCTGATAAACAGGCGCTTGCGCTCGAAACGCGCGAAATACGCGGTAAGAAACGGCCCAAACGCGGCCACGGTGAAGGCAAACAGGGTTACCAGCAAACCGGCCTGGGACACGCTCACATCCAGGTCGCGAGCGATGGACGGCAACAGGCCGACGATCACAAATTCGGTGGTCAACACCGTAAAACCGGCCGCCGACAGCAGCAGGATGGGCAACAACATGAACAACTCCAGAAACGGCGACGCCAGCGTTAGCCCAAGGGCCCGCTGACAGAGAGATAAGAAGAGGATGGCGAATCTTAACAGAATGTGACCAAACCACGCACGGCGCTGGCGACTGAATGCCGCAGCAAACCGGATATTTCCTACAGCATGTTAGACTTCGCGCCCTGCATAGCGCTGCACACATTAAAAAAACTAGAGACAACTCTTTATGACTGCTGCCCCTTCGCTGCTTCAACGCCTCATGCGCGTCAGCCTGGTGACCCAAATTATCATCGGCCTGGTTGCTGGCATCCTACTGGCCCTGCTGTCGCCCAGCGCGGCCCTGTCCACCGCGTTTATCGGCAAGGTATTTGTCTCGGCGCTCAAGGCCGTCGCGCCGATCCTGGTGTTTGTGCTGGTGATGGCCTCGATTGCCAACCACAAGCATGGCCAGGAAACCCATATCCGCCCGATCCTGTTCCTGTACTTGCTGGGTACCTTTTCGGCAGCGGTCGTGGCGGTGATTGCCAGCACCCTGTTCCCGTCGAGCCTGGTCCTGGCCACCCATGACGTGGCCGTCAGCGCGCCGGGCGGTATCGGTGAAGTGCTGCAGAGCCTGCTGCTCAGCGTGGTGGACAACCCGGTCAGCGCCCTGATGAACGCCAACTTCATCGGCATCCTGGCCTGGGCCATCGGCATGGGCATTGCAATTCGCCATGCCGGGCAAACCACGCGCACGGTGCTGGACGACCTGTCCAACGGTGTCACGCTGATCGTGCGCGTAGTGATTCGCTTTGCGCCGCTGGGCATTTTCGGCCTGGTGGCCTCGACCCTCGCCGCTTCTGGCTTCGACGCGTTGCTCGGCTATGCGCACCTGTTGCTGGTACTGATCGGCTGCATGCTGTTCGTGGCCCTGGTGGTCAACCCGGCCATCGTGTTCTGGAAACTGCGTCGCAACCCCTACCCGCTGGTGCTGCTGTGCCTGCGCGAGAGCGGTATCACTGCATTCTTCACCCGCAGTTCGGCGGCCAATATCCCGGTCAACCTGGCGTTGAGTGAACGCCTGGGCCTGCATGAAGACACCTATTCGGTATCAATCCCGTTGGGCGCAACCATCAACATGGCCGGCGCCGCCATCACCATCACCGTGCTGACCCTGGCGGCCGTGCATACCTTGGGCATTGCCGTTGACCTGCCGACTGCCGTGCTGCTCAGCGTGGTGGCTGCGGTGTGTGCCTGTGGCGCATCCGGCGTGGCCGGTGGCTCGTTGCTGTTGATTCCACTGGCGTGCAGCCTGTTCGGCATCCCAAGTGAAATCGCCATGCAAGTGGTAGCCGTGGGCTTCATCATCGGGGTGTTGCAGGATTCGGCGGAGACTGCGCTGAACTCGTCCACTGACGTGTTGTTCACCGCAGCGGCGTGCCTGGGCCAGGAAGACAAGAACCCAGCCTGACACAACAGTGGGCGCTGACTTCTGTAGGAGCTGGCTTGCCTGCGATAGCATCACCTCGGTGCAACTGATAGACCGAGGTGCCTGCATCGCAGGCAAGCCAGCTCCTACAGAAGTCAGCGCCCACATTTGTTTTGGGGTGTTACTCAGTACTTAGAACGCGCCCATGTAGTCGCGCTTGCCCACTTCCACACCGTTATGACGCAGCAAAGCGTAAGCGGTGGTGACGTGGAAGAAGAACTGCGGCAGGCCGTAGGTCAGCAGGTAGGACTGGCCGCTGAAGCGTTTTTCTTTCGGGGTGCCTGGGCGGGTGACGATCTCGATACCTTCCTTGCCGTCGATCTGCGCCGGGGTGATGGTGTCGATAAAGGCCAGGACCTTGGCGATCAGCGCTTGCAGGTCAGCGAAAGTGACTTCGCTGTCTTCGTATTTCGGTACTTCGATCTCGGCCAGGCGCGCGGAAACGCCCTTGGCAAAGTCCACGGCGATCTGCACCTGGCGTACCAGCGGGAACATATCCGGGAACAGGCGCGCCTGCAGCAAGGCATTGGGGTCGATGTTCTTGGCAGTGGCGTGGGCCTCGGCCTTGTTCAGCACGTCGCTCAGGGCGTTGAGCATTTGCTTGAAGACTGGGAGGGAAGCGGCGTACAGGGAAATAGTCATGACAGTCTCGACAATAGTGGCGGGGTTGGACAGCGGCGATTATAGCCATGCGCGTCGCTTGTCTTTTATTTTTTCGGGATTAGGCTAGTGGGCTCACAGCATAGGGAAAGCGCGATGACCACCGAGCACGACACCACTTCCTCCGAACCGCGCCTCAACAGCACGGAAATCCGCGTCCTGGGCAGCCTGATCGAAAAACAGGCGACCAACCCGGAAACCTACCCGCTGACCCTCAATGCCCTGGTGCTGGCCTGCAACCAGAAAACCAGCCGGGAGCCTGTGACCAACCTCAGCCAGGGCCAGGTCGGCCAAAGCCTGCGCGCCCTGGAGGGACGGGGTTTTACCAAGCTTGTGATGGGCAGCCGCGCCGATCGCTGGGAACACCGCGTGGACAAGGCCCTGGAATTGGTGCCGGCGCAGGTGATCCTCACTGGCCTGATGTTTCTGCGCGGCCCACAGACGGTCAATGAACTGCTGACCCGCAGCGGGCGCATGCATGACTTTGAAGATGCCGAACAGGTGGTACACCAACTCGAACGCCTGATCGCCCGTGACCTGGCGGTGTTGGTGCCCAAGCAGGCCGGGCAGCGCGAAGATCGCTACACCCATTCCCTGGGCGACCCGGCGGATATCGAGGCGATCCTCGCCGCTCGTGGTAACCCGGCGGAGCGCAGCAGCGCAGGCGCAGTTTCCGTGGAGCGCATCGAAGAGCTGGAGGCGCGGATTGCGGCGCTGGAAGAGCGCCTGTCGCGTCTCGAATAACACCTTGTCCCTTGTAGGAGCGAGCTTGCTCGCTCCTACAGAAAGCAGAATCCGCTTAACTGACTGGCATTAGGGCAAGCCAGCTCCCACATGGATCAACTGTGTTTTTTCAGAGCGATTACTGTCGGGCGAACGCCACCGCTTTCTGAAACTGCTCATCCGTCGGTCGGATGCCGGTGTACAGCACGAACTGCTCCAGCGCCTGGATCGCAATCACTTCCAGGCCAGTAATCACCCGCTTGCCCTGGGCCCGGCCACGCACAATCAGCGGTGTGTCGGCGGGAATCGCCACCACATCGAACACCGTGTCCGCCAAGTCAATCGCAGCAGCCTCAAACGCCAGATCCTCGGCCTGGGCGCCGCCGGTCATGCCGATTGGCGTCACATTGACCAGCATCTGCGGGCGCGTCTCGCCCAATGTCGCCTGCCACGTATACCCCAGGTTGTGCGCCAGGGCCCGGCCGGCGGCTTCGTTACGGGCAACGATCAGGCCATTGGCGTAGCCACCATCGCGCAAGGCACTGGCCACAGCCTTGGCCATGCCGCCACTGCCGTGCAGGGCGAAGGTCGAATCCTTGGGCACGGCATGCTTTTTCAGCAACTGCTCAATGGCAATGTAATCGGTGTTGTAGGCCTTGAGATGGCCGGCGGTGTTGACGATGGTGTTGATCGAAGCGATAGCACGGGCCGAGTCATCCAGTTCATCGACCAGCTCGATGCAGGCCTCCTTGAACGGCATCGACACGCCGCAGCCGCGAATACCCAGGGCGCGGATACCGGCCACGGCGCCGTTTAAATCCTGGCTGCTGAAAGCCTTGTAATAGAAATTGAGCCCCAACTGCTCATACAAATGGTTATGAAAACGTAGGCCGAAATTACCTGGGCGGGCCGACAGTGACATGCACAGTTGGGTATCTTTGTTGGGGTTCATCAACATCCAATGACTCCTTCATTAAGTAAGCAAACCGGTACAGACCTTACACAACCTTTACCTAGTGGCGGTGCTGTTTTCCTGAAATACGTTGTCTTAAAAGTATCCCCGCGACAATCCTTGAGTCTATTGATTGCAGACCACAAGCGCAGGGGCCAACCGAGGAAAGACCATGATGCGTAAAATCCCCAGGATCGCCTTGCTGATCGGTGCGCTCGCTGTAGCCGGCCAAGCTTCCGCCCATGGCGGCGGTTGGGGTGGCCCGGCCGTATTGGGTGCGGTTGTCGGCGCAGCCGTAGTGGGCTCAGTGATCGCCAGCCATGATCGGCCGGTATATGTGCAGCAGCAACCGGTGTATTACCAGCCCCAGCCGGTGTACGCCGCCCCGCCGCCGGTCTATTACCAGCCAGCGCCGGTGTATGTGCAGCAGCCGGTGTATTACCGCCCGGCGCCCGTGTATTACGGGCCACCACGTGGCTACTACGGCCCACCCCACGGCTATTACAGGCGCGGTTGGTAAGCACCGCAAAAAGCCCCGCATGCCAGGCGGGGCTTTTTTATGGGTTGCCGGTCTGAATAAATCTTGCCAAGGTCGCTATGAGGACAACGCTGGCTGTTAAATCCGACATTATCAAGGCCAACGTGCGCTTGCCCAATCGGGGCCTGCGCTGTCATGTTTGTGTCACACGGCACTCTCACTATCGAAACTGTCCATCCCTAACAGGCTATAACAACAAGGACGATCCAGCATGCCCACACAAAATCCGCACCGTACCGCCGGTCTCTGCACGTCGAGCAAAGTCTATAGCGCCTTGACCGAACTCAAGCACCTGGAAGGCCATCGCAGTGCCAAGTTTCTCTCGTTGCTGGCCGAAAACCTGGTCCACAAGGGCCTGCTCAACGAGCAGGAAGTGCTGAACATGCTGGATCAGGTCGTGGACTGAGCGCCTGCGGGCGCAGTCTCGATAACAATGATGTTGACTATCGAGCAGGGTGATTTTCCCTCAAGCGCTGGCCGCCGTAAGGTTACCTCCATCAGCAATGGAGGTAGATATGCCCACTATCCAGATCATGTCCGTCGTCGGCAGTGCCGTCCCCGTCCCTCTTCGGGAGTTGGGTTTGCTGGCCTGCTGGTACTTGGTACGCGACGGTGAAGCCATCAGTGGCCCGCTGACTTCACTGTCGGCTGCGCAAGCGCAAAGCCGCAAGCTTGAAGCTTAAGGCAAACGCACTTGTCGTTTGGTTTCGACAAACAGCGCCCAGCTGGACATGAACAACGCGGCAATCAATGGCCCGATGACAAAACCATTGAGGCCGAAGATCGACAGGCCACCCAGGGTCGAGATCAGGATCAGGTAATCCGGCATCTTGGTGTCCTTGCCCACCAGGATCGGGCGCAGCACGTTGTCCACCAGGCCGATCACAAACACCCCAAACAAGGCCAGCACCACCCCTTGCCAGATTGAACCACTGAGCAGGAAGTACGCGGCTACCGGCCCCCAGACAATTCCCGCGCCCACCGCCGGCAGCAGCGACAGAAACGCCATCAGCACCGCCCAGAGCAATGCACTGGGAATTTCCAGAAACCAGAAAATCAAACCGCCCAACGCGCCCTGGGTCACCGCCACCAGCACGTTGCCCTTGACGGTCGCCCGCACCACGCGGTTGAACTTGAGCTGCAAGCGACGCTTCTGCGGCTCGGCCAGCGGCACCGCCGTACGCACTTTGCGCACCAGTTCGGGGCCGTCGCGTAGCAGGAAGAACAGCAAGTACAGCATGATGAAAAAGCTCACCAGGAAATCAAAGGTGCCCTGGCCAAAGCTGAACGCCTGGCTGGCGAAGAACTGGCTGCCCTGCATCGCGGCCTTGACGATCTTCTCGCGCAGCCCCTCCAGGTTACCCATGCCGAAGCGGTCCAGCAGATGCTGGAAGTAAGGTGGCAGGAAGTTCTTGAACTGTTCGATGTAACCGGCGATATCCAGCCTGCCGCTTTCGACGTTCCGGTACAGCGTCGCGCCCTCCTGCACCAGCAAGGCACTGGTGATGATCACCGGCAAAATCGCGATCACCAGGCACACCATCAAGGTACAGAGCGACGTCAGGTTGCGATTCCAGCCAAACTTGAGCTGCAGGCGCCGCTGCATGGGCGCAAAGATGATCCCGAGGATCACCGCCCAGAACACCGCGCCATAGAACGGCAGCAGGATCCAGAAAAACGCGACGGTCACCATGACCAGCAGCAACAGCAAGGTTTTGAATTGCAGATTCGTTTGGTTCATGTCCGATCCGTGCCAGAAAAACGCCAGGCGCCCAGCGCGCCCTGTTGCTTAGTCCACCGCGCATCGCACGAGTGCCATCTTTATTTCTACAGCGTAGACCCAGATCAATAACCGCCAGGTCCGGCTCGGCTACCCTGCCGCCCTTTTGCGACCTGAATCCCCATGCCCTCTGTTCTTGCCCCCGAATTGCTCGCCCCTGCCGGCACCCTGAAAAACATGCGCTACGCCTTTGCCTACGGTGCCGATGCGGTCTACGCCGGCCAACCGCGCTACAGCTTGCGGGTGCGCAATAACGAGTTCGACCACGCCAACCTGGCCCTGGGCATCGCCGAGGCGCAATCGCGGGGCAAGCGCTTTTATGTGGTGGTCAATATCGCGCCGCACAATGCCAAGCTAAAAACCTTCCTCAAGGACCTGGAACCGGTGATCGCCATGGGCCCGGACGCGCTGATCATGTCCGACCCAGGCTTGATCATGCTCGTGCGCCGGCACTTCCCGCAGATGCCGATCCATCTATCGGTGCAAGCCAACACGGTGAACTGGGCCAGTGTCGAGTTCTGGCAACAGCAAGGCCTCTGCCGGATCATCCTGTCGCGGGAACTGTCCCTGGAAGAAATCGCCGAGATCCGCCAACAGGTACCAGCCATGGAGCTGGAAGTGTTTGTGCATGGCGCGCTGTGCATGGCCTACTCCGGGCGCTGCCTGTTGTCCGGCTATATGAACAAGCGCGACGCCAACCAGGGCACCTGCACCAACGCTTGCCGCTGGAAATACCAGGCCACACCGGCCGAGGAAAACACCGTGGGCGATATCGTCCAGCAGTATCAGCCCGAGCCGACCCTGGGCCTCGGCGCGCCCACCGACCAGGTGTTCCTGCTTCAGGAAGCCAATCGCCCGGACGAACAGATGCCGGCCTTCGAGGACGAGCACGGCACCTACATCATGAACGCCAAGGACTTGCGGGCAGTGCAGCATGTCGAACGCCTGACACAGATGGGCGTGCATTCACTGAAGATCGAAGGCCGCACCAAATCCCACTTCTATGTGGCGCGCACCACCCAGGTGTACCGCCAGGCCATCGATGACGCGGTGGCCGGTCGTGCGTTCGACCGTGGCTTGATGACCAATCTTGAATCCCTGGCCCAGCGCGGCTACACCGAAGGCTTCCTGCGCCGCCATGTGCATGACGAATACCAGAACTACCAGAACGGCAGCTCAGTCTCCGAACGCCAGCAGTTTGTCGGCGAATTGACCGGCGAGCGGCGCGGGGAGTTGGCCGAGGTCAAGGTGAAGAACCGCTTTGCCGTGGGCAATCATCTGGAATTGATGACCCCGGCGGGGAACTTCCATTTTGACCTGGGGCTGATGCACAACGCCAAGGGTGAAGCCATCGAGGTGGCGCCGGGGGATGGGCATACGGTGTATGTGCCGGTGCCGCTGGAAATGGATATCGGGTTTGGGTTGTTGATGCGGGATGTGTAGCGACTGTTAGCAAGCCCACATTCTGAACTGCGAATACATTCAAAATGTGGGCTTGCTCACGAAGAGGCCAGAACAAGCACCGCAATTCCCAAGTCAGATCCTGAACTGCCCCACCAACTGCCCCAACCGCTGCCCCAGGTCCGCCAAGCTGCGGGAGGTCTGTGCGCCCTGCTGGGTCTCATCCGCCACGCTGTCCACCGCTACGGCAATCTGATGCACGCTGCGGTTGATCTCTTCGGCCACGGCGGTTTGTTCTTCGGCGGCACTGGCAATCTGCGCGTTCATCGTGTTGATGGTGCCGATCAGTTGCGCCATGGTATCGAGGGACGCCCCGGCTTCGTTGGCCTGGGCCGAGGTGCCCTCACCGGCATCGCTGGAACGGCGCATGGACTCCACGGCGGCCTCGGTACCCTTTTGCAGGCGGTCGATCATGCCCTGGATTTCCTGGGTACTTTGCTGGGTGCGGCTGGCCAGCGCACGCACCTCATCGGCCACCACCGCAAACCCACGCCCGGCTTCACCGGCACGCGCCGCTTCAATGGCCGCGTTGAGGGCCAGCAGGTTGGTCTGCTCGGCAATCGAACGGATCACCCCGAGCACGCTGACAATCGATGACACGTCCTGTTGCAGGCTATCGAGGGATACGCCACTGCTGCGGATGTCACTCACCAACGCATGAATCTGCGCAATGCTGCCATCCACCACGCGCTTGGCGCTCTGGCCTTCTACGTCAGTCTGTTGCGCCGCCACCGCGGCGCCCTGGGCGCTGCGGGCCACTTCATGGGCCGCAGAGGACATTTCATTGATCGCCGTCGCCACCTGATCGGTCTCCTGGCGCTGACGCTCCATGGCCTGTTCCGAACGCTGGGCTTGCTCGGACACCTGGCTGACCAGGCCGGTCAGTTGCGACGTCATGTCGGTGATCTGGCGCACCAGACCATGGATCTTGTCGACAAACCGGTTGAACGAACCTGCCAGCTCGCCCAGCTCATCCTGGCTGGTGATCGCCAGGCGCCGGGTCAAATCACCTTCGCCGGCAGCGATGTCATCGAGGTTGGCCTTCATCAGGTGCAACGGCCGCAGGATGGTATTGGCCAGCACCATGCCCACCGCAGCGATCAGCAACAGCAGGACCACGGCGATCCCGATGATGCTCAACAGCACCCCTTCCATACGTTCGTTGACCTTGGCCTCGACCTCGCTGACCAGGGCATCGATACCGTCCAGGTTGACCGACGTACCAATCACCATGTCCCACTTGGGCAGGTATTCGGTGTAGCCGAGCTTGGGCACCAGTTCGGTTTGCCCCGGTTGCGTGGAACTGTATTGCAGGTAATGGGTGCCGTCCTTGCCGACCTTCACCAGGTCGCGGTTGACGTAGACGCCGTTGGGGTCGCGATTATCCTTGAAGCTTTTGCCTACACCGTCCGGGCTATTGCCCTTGAACAGGCGGATGGTTTCCGAGTCGTAGCCGAAGAAGTAGCCGTCCTTGCCGTAGGTCGTGTTGGATAACAGCTTGACCACTTGCGCCCGCGCCTGCGTATCACCAGGGGTGGCGGCGTCGTACAGCGGTTTGATAGTGGTCATCGCCACTTCTACATAACTTTGCAGGGTGGCCTTGGCGTTGTTGAGCAGGCGCTGGCGGGTTTCGGCCACCTCGGTGCGCGCCTGCTCCTTGAGGATCCACACCGTGGTCAGGCTGATGACCACGGCAAACAACAACACCGGCAGGACGGCGAGGGACAGGACTTTGGCCTTCAGACTCAGACGCATGGATCTTCTCTCTTCTCGGGCAATGTTAAGAGGTTAACGGCCCTGTGAGAGAAAACTGTAGGAGCGAGCTTGCTCGCGAAAATCGTCGACAATCACACGGGCATCCCGGATGGACGCGGTGCCCTTGAGTCCTTCGCGAGCAAGCTCGCTCCTACAAGGAGACGTCAGAGAGTCATAGCGGCAAACCAGCCGAACACCAGCAACGGCAGGTTGTAGTGCAGGAACGTCGGGACCACGGTGTCCCAGATGTGGTGATGCTGGCCGTCGATATTCAAACCCGAGGTCGGCCCCAGGGTCGAGTCCGAAGCTGGCGAACCGGCGTCACCGAGGGCCCCGGCGGTACCGACGATGCACACAATGGCCAGCGGGCTGAAGCCCAGTTGCACACACAACGGCACAAAAATCGCTGCGAGGATCGGCACCGTGGAGAACGACGAGCCAATGCCCATGGTCACCAGCAAGCCCACCAGCAACATCAACAGCGCACCCACGCCACGGCTGTGGCCGATGAAGGCGGCGGAGGATTCCACCAGGGTCTGCACCTGGCCGGTGGCCTTGAGCACTTCGGCAAACCCCGAGGCGGCGATCATGATGAAGCCGATCATCGCCATCATCTTCATGCCTTCGGTGAACAGATCATCAGTGTCGCGCCAGCGCACGATGCCCGATACCGAGAAGATCAGGAAACCGGCCAGGGCACCGACGATCATCGAGTCCAGCCACAACTGGATGATAAACGCCGAGGCAATGGCCACCCCGGCCACCAACAGAGTCAGCGGGTTGTATTGCACCGCTACTTGTTCGACCCGTTCGATCTTCTCCAGGTCGTAGACGCGCTTTTTGCGGTAGCTGATAAACACCGCGACCAACAGGCCGAACACCATGCCCAACGCCGGGATGCCCATGGCGTGGGTGACGTTGACCTGGCTGATATCCACGCCGCTCTTGGCGACATTGGCCAGCAGGATCTGGTTGAGGAAAATATTGCCAAACCCTACCGGCAGGAACATGTACGGGGTGATCAGGCCAAAGGTCATGACGCAGGCGATCAGGCGCCGGTCAATCTGCAACTTGGTCAGCACATACAGCAGCGGCGGCACCAGCAGTGGGATAAAGGCGATATGGATCGGCAGGATGTTCTGCGAGGCAATCGCCACCGCCCCCAGCAGGCAGATCAGCAGCCATTTGACGTGATTGCCGCCGCTCGCCTCCTGGCGCCCCACCAGCAGCAGGGCCTTGTCCGCCAGGGCATGGGCCAGGCCGGACTTGGCAATCGCCACGGCGAAAGCGCCGAGCAATGCGTAGGACAGCGCCACCGTGGCACCGCCGCCCAGACCGCTGTTGAATGCGCTGAGCGTCGCGTCGATCCCAAGACCGCCGGTCAAGCCGCCGACCAGGGCGCCGACGATGATCGCGATGACCACATGCACGCGGGACAGGCTGAGCACCAGCATGGTACCGACCGCGGCGATTACTGCGTTAATCATGGTTACCTCAAGACAGAAACGTAATGCAGGAGCGAGCTTGCTCGCGAATAACCCAAGAACGCCGCGATCAACCGGCAAACCAGCATGATCGTTCACGATCTTCGCGAGCAAGCTCGCGCCTACCAAAAACACACGCCAGGGCCTCGCCCGCCGGGGTAACGGCAGTGTGGACGCCAGCAGAAAAGGAGTTTTATTAGAGGGCGCGCACTTTGCAGCAGCAGGCGCGCCATGTCAAAGCGCGACGTCGCAGACAGAATTCAATTGAGCGTATGAATAAAGAAAAAAACCGTGCGGCCGATACAACGGATCATCTCTGTCGTAACGAAAGGTTAAGGATCTCCATGTCGCTCAGGCAGCTGTCCATTCAATGGAAAATCACCCTCCTCGCCGGCCTTTGTCTGCTGGGCATCGTGACCCTGCTGGTGGGCCTTTCGCTGTACCGGATGGACCAGAGCTCGCAACGCGTCCAGGCCTCCAGCACCGAGATGCTCAACGTCGCGGCCCAATCGCGCATCGAAGCCCAAGGTGAAGTCCAGGCCCTGGGCATTCGCCAGCAGTTTATGGATGCCTACCAGTACGGCCATGGCTTTTCGCGCCAGGTGCTGTTTTTGCGCGAACAGGCCGAGAAACGCTTCCTCGATGCCTTCGACCTGCGTGAAGACCTGACCCGCCAGGTCAAGGCCGCCCTGCAAGCCAACCCGGACCTGCTGGGCCTGTCCCTGGTCTTCGAAGCCAATGCCCTGGATGGCAAGGATGAGCTGTTCGCCGGTCAACAGGAGCTGGGCAGCAACGAAAAAGGCCGCTTCGCCCTGTACTGGTCACAGCCGACACCCGGCACACTGACTTCGATGGCGCTGCCGGAAAGCGACATGTCCGACACCAGCATCGGCCCCAGCGGCGAAAAGGCCAACACGTGGTTCACCTGCCCGCGTACCACGCTCAAACCGTGTGTGATCGAGCCGTACTTCTATGTGATCGACGGGCAAAACGTATTGCTGACCAGCATCGTGTTCCCGCTCACGGTCAATGGCAAAGTCATCGCCTCGCTGTCGGTGGACATCAACCTCAACAGCTTGCAGGCCGTCAGCCAGAACGCCAGCCGCAAGCTCTATGACGGCCAGACCCGTGTCAGCATCATCAGCCCGGTGGGTTTGCTCGCTGGCTACAGCCCGGATGCAAGCAAGCTCAGCCAGCGCCTGGACAGCGTCGACACCACCAGCGGTGCGCAATTGATCAGCGCCATGGCCAACAGCACCCAGACCTTTAGCCTGCGCACCGATCATCAGCTCAAGGTGCTGGCACCGTTTCAGCCGATTCCCGACGGCAAGTCGTGGGGTGTGTTGCTGGATGTCCCGGAAAAAGTCCTGATCGGCCCCGCCGAAGCGCTCAAGGCCGAACTGGATGCCGACAACACCAAAGGCACCCTGCTGGAACTGGGCCTGGGTTTGCTGGCCGCAATTGTCGGCCTGTTGCTGGTGTGGCTGATGGCCCGCAGCGTCACCCGGCCAATCCTCGGTGTGGCCCATATGCTGGAAGATATCGCCAGCGGCGAAGGCGACCTGACCCGACGCCTGGCCTACGACAAGCGCGACGAACTCGGTGAACTGGCGAGTTGGTTCAACCGCTTCCTCGACAAACTGCAACCGATCATTGCCGAGGTTAAACGTTCGGTGCAGGACGCGCGCAGCACCGCCGACCAATCAGCGGCCATTGCCAGCCAGACCAGCGCCGGCATGGACCAGCAATACCGCCAGGTCGACCAGGTAGCCACCGCCTCCCACGAAATGAGCGCCACCGCCCAGGATGTGGCCCGCAGCGCCGCACAGGCCGCACAGGCCGCCCGCGATGCCGACCAGGCCACCCGCGAAGGCCTGACCGTGATCGACCGCACCACCGCCAGCATCGGCGCCCTGGCGGCAGATATGAGCACGGCCATGACCCAGGTCGAAGGCCTGGCAGCCAATAGCGAACAGATCGGTTCCGTCCTGGAAGTGATCCGCGCGATTGCCGAGCAGACCAACTTGCTGGCGCTCAACGCCGCCATTGAGGCGGCCCGCGCCGGTGAGGCTGGCCGTGGCTTTGCGGTGGTGGCGGATGAGGTGCGCAACCTCGCCCGACGCACCCAGGAGTCGGTGGAGGAAACCCGCCAGGTGATCGAGCAGTTGCAGAGCGGCACCCGGGAAGTGGTGGGTTCCATGAACAACAGCCATCGCCAGGCCCAGGGCAGTGTCGAGCAGGTGGGCCAGGCCGTTACGGCATTGCGCCAGATCGGCGATGCGGTGACGGTGATCAGCGACATGAACCTGCAGATCGCCAGCGCCGCCGAGCAGCAAAGCGCGGTGGCCGAGGAGATCAACAGCAACGTGGCGACCATTCGCGACGTGACCGAGTCGCTGTCGGGCCAGGCCAATGAATCAGCGCGGGTCAGCCAGACGCTCAACAGCCTGGCCAATCAACAGCAAGGCTTGATGGACCAGTTCCGGGTTTGAGGGTGATTTAACTGGCGCTGTACGGCGCCAGCTCACAACTCCAGAGCTCCACCGCCGGCTGGCGCGCCTGTGGCGGGCCGAGCCAGGTGCTCATCGACTGGCAACGCTGGTTGAAACACAGTTGATAATCCCCGGCTTCGGGTGTTCGCCCCAGGCGCAGGGGTTGCAGCGGGGGCAGTTGACGCTGGTAATGCCAACTGCCCTCGCGCAGTTCGGCGCCGTGCGGAATTTCCATACCGGCCCCGGAACCCTTGACCCGCGCCTCGCCCAACACCAGCCCCTCGGGCCTCACGCGGTAATCCTCCTCCCAGCGTACTTGCTCAATCGTATGCGTCCAGGCCAGGGTGAAGGCCGGCGTGGGCACCTGTGCCCACACCGTGCCCGCCAAGCCCAGACACAGGCCGATCACACCGTCGCCGCCTGGGCACGATGGGCACGCCAGCAGTGCTGCGCGATCAACAATGCCGCCAGGGCAAAGCCGATTTCATCGCTTAACGGCGTTGCCAGAATCAGGCTGGCGCCGGCGGCAAAGCCCAGCAAGCGCTCCCACCCGCTCAGCCTGGCCTGCAAGTAACCGGTAAACGCAGCGCCCCAGATGCCAATGGCCAGTAACGCCTTGGCCACCACATAAAAAGTGGCCAGCAGGCTATCGCCCTGCAGCATCAGTGCCGGTTCGTACACCGCCATAAACGGCACGACAAACCCGGCAACGGCGATGCGCACCGCCCAGAAGCTGATCTTCAGGCCGCTCTCCCGGGCAATCGGTGCCGCCGCGAAACAGGCCAGCGCCACCGGCGGCGTGAGGTCGGCCATGATGCCGAAATAGAACACGAACATATGCGACACAATCAGCGGCACGCCCAGGTCCAACAGTGCCGGGGCGGCAATCGAGCTGGTGATGATGTAGTTGGGAATCGTCGGTATGCCCATGCCCAGCACCAGGCAGGTCAGCATGGTGAGCACCAGCGAGAGGAACAGATTGTCCTGGCCGATGGCGAGGATGTAGCCGGCAAAGGTCGAGGCCACCCCGGTCAGCGACACCACCCCGATGATCACCCCCACCAGCGCGCAGGCGATCCCCACCGGTACTGCATGGCGTGCGCCTTCAACCAGAGCATGCAGGCAGATTGTCAGGGTGTCGCGGCCGCCCTTGATGAACCAGCACACCGCCACCAACAGCGCCACTACCCCGAATACCATGCCGATACCCAGCCGGAAGAAGCCCGCGCACAGCACGCCCAGGACGATCCAGAAGACAAAGCGCATGGCCGTGGACGACACCCGCAGGATGATCGCCGAGCCAAGAATCACAATGGACGTGAGGGCCAGGCCGACCATGCCGGAGAACAACGGGGTGCGCCCGGAGAACAGCAGGTAGATCAGCACAAACAGCGGAATCAGCAGGTACCAGCGCTGCTTCACCGCCGCCCAGGGGTTCGGGCACTCATCCTTGGGCAAGCCACACAGGTTGGAGCGCTTGGCTTCCAGGTGAACCATCCAGAATACCGAGCCGAAGTACAACAGGGCCGGAATCAGCGCGGCCTTGGCCACCTCGAAAAACGGCACGTTGATCGTCTCGGCCATGATAAAGGCCACAGCGCCCATGATCGGCGGCATGATCTGGCTGCCCATCGACGCGGTCGCCTCCACGCCACCGGCAAACGCCGACTTATAGCCGAAACGCTTCATCAACGGGATGGTGAACTGGCCGGTGGTGACCACGTTGGCCACACCTGAACCGGTGATCGTGCCCATCAGCGCGGAGGACACCACCGAAACCTTGGCCGGGCCACCGAGCTTGTGGCCGAACAGGCCCATGGCGAAGTCGGTGAACAGCCTGATCATCCCTGCCTGTTCGAGAAACGCGCCGAACAGGATGAACAGGAAGATATACGTGGCCGATACGTAGGTCGGAGTGCCGTACAGCCCTTCGGTGCCAAAGGCCAGTTGGTTGACGATCTGGTCAATGGCATAGCCACGGTGCATCAACTCGCCCGGCAGGTACTGGCCGAACAGGCCATAGGCCAGAAACAGCGCACAGATCAGCGGCAAGGCAATGCCCATCACCCGTCGCGCGGCTTCGAATACCAGCACGATCAGCACCAGGCCTGCGACCATGTCGCTACGGGTCAGGTCGCCGGAGCGTTGAATCAGGTCGGCCTCGAAATACCACTGGTAGAACGCCGTCGCCATCCCCGCAAGGCCCAGTAGCCAGGCCATTGGCTGCCAGGGCTGCTCCTTGCCACGTGCCGGAAAACACAAAAACACCACCAGCAGCAGAAAGCCCACATGCACGGCACGCAGAATCTGGCTGGATACCGGGTGAAAGGCTGCAGTGATGATCTGGAAGATGGAAAACAGTAGCGCGACATAGAACAGCGCTCTCGGCCAACTGCCGGGATTGGCGGCGAGGCCTTGGTCCTGCTCGCTCATGGGGTCACTCCCTGGTTACAACGTCGATGTGCGAACAAGACCCGCGCGCGGTGGGCGCCGGTTTTGTTCGCAGAGCCAGCACATGGCCGGAGCGGTTGACGCGGGCAAAGCGCCCTACTGTCCCGTCACTTACAGCGCGCCCGCTTCCTTGTAGAACCGCTCGGCGCCAGGGTGCAGCGGGATCGGCAGGCCCTTGGCCGCGCCTTCGAGCTTGATGTCCTTGGCGGCCGAGTGAGCGTTACCCAGGCGGTCGAGGTTGTTGAACATGAGTTTGGTCATCTGGTAGGCGACGTCATCGGACACGCCATCATGGCTGACCAGCAGGTTGGTGATGGCCACGGTCGGAACATCGCTGTCCTGGCCGTCGTAGGTGCCCGCCGGGATCGAGGCCGCCTGGTAAGCCGCGTTATCGATCTTCGCAGTGACATCCGCCGGAATGGCCACGAAGGTGATCGGCATAGTCGCGGCCAGGTCGCGGATCGCCGCCATGCCCAGGCCCGAAGACTGCAAAGTGGCGTCCAACTGACGGTTCTTGATCAGCTCGACCGATTCGGCGTACGGCAGGAACTCGACCTTGCCCATGTCTTCGTAGCTCAGGCCGGCGGCCTTGAAGATGGCGCGGGCATTCAGTTCGGTACCGGACTTCGGCGCGCCGACGGAAATGCGCTTGTTTTTCAGGTCGGCCAGGGTGGTGATGCCCGACTCCTTGCTGGCGACAACCTGGATGTAGTTCGGATAGGTACCGGCAATCGCCCGCAGCTTTTTCAGTGGCGTCTTGAAGCCGGCGTCTTCCACGCCATTCCAGGCATCGGCTACCGAGTCGCCGAGGGCAAAGGCCAGCTCACCGCGACCGGCTTGCAGCAGGTTGAGGTTTTCCACCGACGCCTTGGTGGCCTGTACCGAGGTCTTCGAGCCCTCGATACCGTTGCTGTATAACTGCGACAAGGCCACGCCAATCGGGTAATACACACCACTGGTGCCACCGGTCAGTACGTTGATAAAGGTCGGGGCGGCGAGCGCCGAGGAACTGGCGGCAAGGGCTGCGGCAGCAGCAAACAGACTGAAGCGTTTGGTCATTCGCATGGATTCACCTTTTATCTTTCTTATTAGGTGCCGAGCAGCCGAGTATCTGACTGACGAGCGCAATGGCAGATGCCGTGCCTGCAAGCCTGGGAAACTTACTTGGCACGGCTAGCCAGGTCGTTGTTATATGCGAAATTGTCCCGCCCAGGCGCCGCAAGAAAAGTCTTGTTGCAAATCGGCTCCCCACATTGATGGCCTTTCGGCCAATCAGGTTGGGCGTCGAGGCAACTCGATCAGCACCTTGAGGCCGCCCAGTTCACTCTCGTGCAACTGCAACGCGCCCCCCCACACCTCGACGATATCGCGCACGATGCCCAACCCCAGGCCGTGGCCATGGGTTTGTTCGTCCAGGCGGGTACCACGGCTGAAAACCTGGTCACGCTGACTCTCGGGAATGCCCGGGCCGTCATCCTCGACGATCAATTGGTAATTGTGCGCAGTCTGCTCAATGCTCAGGCGCACTTCGGCATCCGCCCATTTACAGGCGTTGTCCAGCAGATTGCCCAGCAGCTCCAGCAAGTCTTCGCGGTCCCACGGCAATTGCAGGCCAGGGCGCACGTGGTAGCTCAAGTCCAGGTGCTCGCCGTGGATCATATTCAGGGTCGCCAGCAGGCCCGGCAGTTCACTGTCGCAGTCGAACAATGCACCAGGCAGGGTTTCACCGGCCAGACGCGCGCGGTTGAGTTCACGGTTGAGCCGCTGCTGCACTTGCGTCAATTGTTCACGAAGCAGCTTGGCCAACTGTGGCCGGTCCTTGAGCTGCTCGCTGGACGCCACGCTCAGTAACACCGCCAATGGGGTTTTCAGGGCATGGCCGAGGTTGCCCAAGGCATTGCGTGAGCGCTTGAGGCTGTCTTCGGTATGGGCCAACAGGTGATTGATCTGCGCCACCAGCGGTTCCAGCTCCACTGGCACCTGGGTATCCAGTTGAGAGCGCTGGCCTTGCTGCAACTGCGCAATCTGCTCGCGGGCGGTTTCCAGTGGCCGCAGCGCCCGGCGCACAGTGACACGCTGCAGAACCAGGATCAGCAGTAACGCCGCCAACCCGAGGACCAGGCCAACTTGGCGCATCAGGCGAAAACTTTCCCTGACAGGTGTGTAGTCCTGGGCCACGCTGATCGAAATCGCCTGGCCAAACCGTTTGTAGTCCGAGCGCAATATCAATAATTGCTGGCCTTCGGGCCCCAACTGCAGATTACCCTTCAAGCCAGCCTGGGGCAGTTGCGGCAGCTCCTGGTCCCACAGTGAGCGGGAGCGCCAGTGGTTGTCACTGAAGTCGATACGAAAATAATGCCCGGAGAACGGCCGTTGATAGGCCGGCGACAAGCGTTGCTCATCCAGTTGCACACCACCTGGGCCGCGCACCAGGGCCACCAGCAGGTTTTCGCTGTCGTTGCGCAGGCCAGCCTCCAGGTAGCGCTGCAGGCCCATTTCGAACAGCCACAGGCTGGTTTGCGCCAGCACCAGGCCGACGATCACCATCACGCTGATCAGCCCCAGGCTCAGCCGCCGCTGGATCGACCTCACGTGGGGCTGGCGCCAAAGCGATAACCCTGGCCGCGCCGGGTTTCAATTACGCTACGGCCGAGCTTGCGCCGCAGGTGGTTGACATGGACTTCGAGGACGTTGGAGTCACGTTCGGTTTCACCGTCATACAAATGTTCGGCCAAATGGCTTTTCGACAGGATCTGCTCGGGATGCAGCATGAAGTAGCGCAGCAGGCGAAACTCGGCAGCGGTCAGTTGCACCTCGGCACCGTCGCGTATCACGCACTGGCGGCCTTCATCCAGGTGCAGGCCGGCCGCCTGTAGCGTCGGCTGGTTGGCCTGGCCATGGGAACGGCGCAACAGGGCCTGGATGCGCAGGTGCAACTCCTCGGGGTGAAACGGCTTGCTCAAGTAATCGTCGGCCCCGGCCTTGAGCCCTTCGATGCGCTCGGCCCAGGAGTCGCGGGCGGTGAGGATCAATACCGGGGTCGCCAGGGCAGCGGCGCGCCATTGGCTCAGCACCTCAAGCCCCGGCAACCCGGGCAGGCCGAGGTCAAGGATGATCAGGTCGTAAGGCTCGCTGCGCCCCTGATACACCGCATCGCGACCGTCCGCCAGCCAATCCACCGCATAGCCCTGGGTTTTGAGCCCGGCCATCAACTCATCGGCCAGGGGCACGTGGTCTTCCACCAGAAGCAGGCGCATCAGTCATCTTCCTCGTCTTTAAGCAGTACGCCGGTGGTCGCGTCCAGTTTGATTTCCCGAACCACGCCGTCGGTGGTCACCAGCTCCACTTCATAGACGTAACTACCGTGTTTACTCTCAAGCTCGGCCTCCAGCAACCGGGAGCCGGCATGCCGCGCCATGGCCTGCTGCAACAGTTGTTCAAGGGGCAGGATCACCCCTTGCTGGCGCAGCGCCAGGGCTTCGTCCTGATTGAGGTCCCGGGCAGCCACCACCGAGCAAAAGGCCAGGAGCACCAGCGCCAGTCGACTGCCGGTGCGTAGATTTACCTTCATTACGTATCCTGATGATCCTTGAGGACTTGCCCGGTGACCGCGTCCAATTCCACATCCCACTCCACACCTTGGGCATCGCGCAGGTCAACCTGGTAAATATACTTGCCGTACTCCTGTTCCAGCTCGGTCTCATGCACGGTGCCGCCAGGATGTTTGGCCAGGGCAGCGGCATTGAGCTTCTCGAAAGACTGGATGGTACCAGCGTCACGCAATTTCAGCGCTTCATCCGGCCCCAGGTCCCGCGCCTGAGCCAGGCCGGTGGTGAGGGCGATGATACTGGCGGCAATAGTTGCCGTGAGGATTTTCATGATGATTCTCCATTTCAGGATGTTTTGCCTACGGCCCCCACAGTACGGATCGCAACTTAACTGAAACTGAATTGCCATCATGGCAATTATCCCACAACCCCTTGCCAGGCCCTGGGGAAGATTTCCTATACTGCCCCGCTCGCCTGCACAGAGATCGGTATGACGGCCATCCACATCAAGTTCCCAGCCCTGACGATCAAGGCTGGCCAGCGCGCCTTTTCACGCATTCGCGAGCAAGGCCTCAAACCTCAAGACGTGGGCATCCTGCCCGGCGCGGCCGGTGGCCCCAAGGCATTGGGGATCCAGGGCCTGGACTTGGCGCTGTTCGGTGACTGGCTGGCGCGCGCGCCCCGCGAGCGCTCGCTGATTGGTGCGTCCATCGGTTCCTGGCGCTTTGCCAGCGCCTGCCTGCCCGACCCGGTGCAGGGTCTGCTCGATCTCGGTCGCCTGTACAACGAGCAACGCTTTGCCAAGGGCGTGACCATGGCCGAGGTCAGCCAGAGCTGCCAGCGCATGCTCGATGACCTGCTGGCCGGCCGCGATGCGATGCTTCTGGCCAACCCGCACTATCGCCTGAACATCGTTGTCGTCAAAAGCCATGGCCTGCTGGCCGACGACCACCGTGGCCGCCTGGGCCTGGGACTGTCCTCGGTGATCGCCGACAACCTGCGCGGCCGTGCGCGACTGTCCCGGCATTTTGAGCGACTGATCATCCACGACCCGCGCCAGGCGCCACCCCTGCACCCGCTCAAGGACTTCCCTTCACGCTTTCTCGACCTGGAACTGGGCAACCTGCGCCAGGCATTGCTGGCGTCCGGTTCGATCCCGATGGTCATGCAAGGCGTGCGCGACTTGCCGGGCGCCGGTGCTGGCACCTATCGCGATGGCGGCCTGCTGGACTACCACCTCGACCTGCCCTACCACGGCGATGACATTGTGCTGTACCCGCACTTCACCGATCGGGTCATCCCCGGCTGGTTCGACAAGAGCCTGCCCTGGCGGCGCAGCAACCCGCAGGGCTTGCAGGATGTGTTGCTAGTGGCCCCGTCACGGGACTATCTGGCCCGCCTGCCCCACGGCAAATTGCCGGATCGAAGCGACTTCAAGCGCTTTCTGGGGGACGACGCCCGCCGCAATCAGTACTGGCAAACCGCAATGAGTGAAAGCCAGCGCTTGGGTGATGAATTCCTTGAATTGGTCGATAGCGGCAGATTGGGCGAGCGCCTGATCGAGCTCTGAATTGCCTGCCGCAAGCACGGCTAATTATTTTTCGAAAGAAATTATTGTAACTAGATAATTATTCATGGATTATTCTTCCATCAGCCCGTATGGATCTACCCATGAACAATCATCTCGACTCCATCTCCACCAACACCCGACTGCGATCCATCGGGGCATTTGCCGCGCTGCTGGCATGGTGCGTCGCATTGATCGAGTTCGGCGCGCCCATTTTGTTCTGGGTCTTCGACTTTCCCAGCGCCCTGGCGGACTACATGAAGACCTACGGCGAACAGATGCCTTTGTTGCTGGCACCCGGCTATCAGCCATCTTCGCTGGCCATGGGCCTGGCCCTGGCATTGGAAATGCTGCCCATCAGCCTGACGATTGTTGCACTGGTGCTCACCGGGCTGTTTTTCATGGGTATTTCCAAAGGTAATATCTGGACCGAGTCAAACATCAGAATGCTGTGGTGGATGGGCTTACTGTTTATTATTAACCCCCTGCTGACCCCCATTATTGAGACGCTTCAAGGGCTGGCCTTTGCTATCGATATGCCACCCAATGAGCGAAGCATCAGCATCGGCATTGGTATTTCGTCCCAAGCCATCTATGGAATACTGCAAGGCATATTCCTTTGCGCATTTTCACTCATAGTGGCTGAGTCAAAAGTTATCAACGATGAAAACAAAAGCATCATCTAAACCATGACCATCATTATTCGTTTGGACGTCATGATGGCGAAGAAAAAGATCCGCTCCAACCAGCTTGCAGAAGCCATTGGGATTACGGAAGCCAATCTGTCGCTATTGAAAAACGGAAAAATCAAAGGCTTTAAACTCGAAACCCTGAACAAGCTCTGTATCGCCCTGGATTGCCAGCCCGGCGACTTGCTGGAGTTCGAGTCTGAAGAGCCCTAGGCCCTGGACTGTACTGCCTGGCTCTTGGGCAGCCTTGTAAAACACTGATCAACTTAAAGCGGACCTTTTCCTATGAAACTCATGAAGTTCCTGGGCCTCTTCACTATCGTCCTGATGACTGGCGGATGCAGCAACACCAGTTTCAACCCTTCCTCGTTCAAGGTTTATGAACCTGGCACGCAGTTTGGCAACCGCTACGGTTCTTCTACCTGGCTGGAAACTCCTTGCCGTAAACGTGGCTGCGACAACAACAAGTTGTTCTTTAATCCAGCCCAACCGGAATCAACCATGGAAAACACTCATCATGGGTTTTAACAACAAAACATGTAGCCTTTTTTTGTTGCTGCTTTTGGCACTAGGCCATGCAAACGCGCAAGACCTGCCCAATCCGTCGCTTCTCACTCGGTATGGCGTCACCGAGGATCAATTGCCAGCAGCCCCCACCGCCCCGGTACTGAACCCCGAGCCGACGAAAAGCCGCTTTGCGATTCAGCCCGAACGGCCATTGATCAGAGTGGAGAAAAATGGCGACCTGGTGTCCGAAACCACCGGCAATATCAGCATTGATAACGCCGTCGCCCAAGGGCAGGAGCAGTGCGCACGCGCGTATGCAGAACTGGAGCGCCGAGGGTCGCAGCGCGCACTGCCGTGCGGTGATGGGGTCAAGGTCAGTACAACGGTATGGTCCCAGGAATAACCGGACTTTACACACACCGCCAGATCGCTTGATAAAACAGGTTAGAATGCGCACCACGTCGCTCGCCCGGGCCCATCAAGCGCCCACCCGATACTGACAATCGCACATCGCCCTAGAAACTCCTGCCTTACAGGTCATACCGTGGAAATTTTCAAAGAGTTCACATTCGAGTCCGCCCACCGCTTGCCTCACGTCCCCGAAGGCCACAAATGCGGGCGCCTGCACGGTCACTCGTTCAAGGTGGCCATCCACCTGAGCGGCGACCTCGATCCGCATACCGGCTGGATCCGTGACTTTTCGGAGATCAAGGCGATTTTCAAGCCGCTCTACGAGCGCCTCGACCATAACTACCTCAACGACATCCCCGGCCTGGAAAACCCTACCAGCGAAGTGCTGGCCAAGTGGATCTGGAACGAGTTGAAGCCGTTGCTGCCAGAGCTGAGCGCCATCCGTATTCATGAAACCTGCACCAGCGGTTGCATTTATCGCGGAGAGTAAGGCGATGAGTTGAAAAAACCACCCACAGCGGTGGTTTTTTTGTACCCGTCGTTCAGGCAGCCTCGAATGTAAAGCGAGCTTGACATATACTGATCGCCCCTCCAATGTAAAGCACCCTTTACTTTCAGAGGTTCCTATGTCGATCAAACGCTACCTGGTGGAGTTCTTCATTGCCCTGGCCGCCTACCTGGCTGCCGTGCTCGTCAGCACCCACTTCCTGGCCGATGCTCCCGAAGGGTCCGGGAAAATCGCCCTAGCCCTGGTTCCGGTCATCCCGCTGATTGCCTTGGCCTTCGTGGTGATCCGTCAATTGGGCCGGATGGATGAAATGGGCCGCAAGATTCAATTGGAAGCTCTGGGCATCGCGTTCATCTGCACGGCGCTGATCACTTTCAGTTATGGCTTCCTGGAAACCGCCGGCCTGCCACGCCTGTCGATGTTTTTTGTATGGCCCCTCATGGGCGGTATCTGGGCAGTGGCCACGGTGATCGGCGCAAGGCGTTATCGATGAACAACCTGATGCGCGAACTGCGCACCGAACGGGGCTGGTCCCAGGCGGATCTGGCGGCACAACTTGAAGTGTCGCGCCAGACCGTCAACGCCATCGAGACCGGCCGCTACGACCCCAGTTTGCCGCTGGCCTTCAAAATAGCCAGGCTGTTTGAGCGCCCGATCGAGGCGATTTTTGAGGCGCCCTCGGCGTAAGGGTTTGCGTTCGAGGATCACAGCGATTAAAACCAGACTTCGCCGCAACTCAAGGAACTGAACCATGGAATCCACCTGGCTGGCCCAGGCCAAGCGCCTGCAGGCATTGGCCTCCACCGGGCTGCACTTTTGCACCGATGACTTCGAGCGCGAACGCCTGGAAGAGATCGCCCAGATTGCCCACAACATGCTCGCGCAGTTGGGGCACGTGCCGCTGGAGCGCATTACCGGACTGGTCTCGGACTTCGCCCAACGTTATTCAACACCAATGATCGATGTCCGTGGCGCGCTGATTGAAGGCGATCGGATCCTGCTGGTGCGCGAAGCGACGGATGGCTGCTGGGCATTGCCGGGGGGCTATGCCGATATCGGGTTGTCGGCCGCCGAAAACATCGTCAAGGAGCTTCACGAAGAGGCTGGGCTGAGTGTCACCGCACGGGCGCTGTACAGCGTGACCCACAAAGCCAAGGGCCTGTACCGGCCCGACGTGCGGGACTTCTACAAGTTGTATTTTCTCTGCGAGCGCACCGACCAGGCCGCTCCCATGGCGGGTTTTGAAACCACCGACGTCGGTTTCTTCCGCCTCGACGAACTGCCGCCCCTGTCACGCGGGCGCACCATCGAGAGTGATCTTGAAGCGGCCTTCGCCTTTCACCGCGGGGACATCACCCAAACCCTGTTCGACTGACACCCAGGCGTAGTGATCCAATTTGTATCACCCCTGCACCGCATTCGTGCCCGGCAGGGCAACACCCACAAGCAATTTCGCCTTCCGGGCCTGCCCAGCCCTGAATACTGTGCAACCTGCACAGCGCCCACCGTGCACCCATCACTGCCACGCAGTTGGCACGCGCGCTGCAACAGGCCCTGTGTCACTCACAGGGGAACGGCACATGACGCAGAACGAACCGGGCAACGATTACCCTCTCAGCGAAGTGCCTATGCATGCACGCAAGGGCCTTGGCTCCACGGCCATGGTGTTGCTGGGCTTTACCTTTTTTACCGCGACCATGTTCGCCGGCGGCAAGCTGGGGGTGGCCTTCAGTTTTACCCAGATGCTCGGTGTCGTGGCCCTGGGTAACCTGCTGTTGGGTATCTACGCCGCAGGCCTGGGTTACATCGCCTTCAAGAGCGGCTTGAACTCGGTGCTGATGGGGCGTTTCTGCTTCGGTGAAGTGGGTAGCAAGTTGAGCGACCTGATCCTGGGATTCACCCAGATTGGCTGGTACGCCTGGGGCACCGCCACGGCGGCCGTGGTGCTGGGCAAATATTTCGAATTGAGCCAGGGCAGCGTGCTGGCGCTGATGGTGCTGTTCGGCCTGGTGTTCTGCGCCACGGCCTACGTGGGTTATCGAGGCCTGGAAATCCTCTCTTACATTGCCGTCCCGGCCATGGGCCTGCTGCTGTTGCTGTCGATGTGGGTGGCCACCGTGAAAGTCGGCGGGCTTGAAGGCTTGCTCGCGGTCGTGCCGAGTGGCGCGCTGGATCTGTCCACGGCCATTACCCTGGTATTCGGCACCTTTGTCAGTGGCGCCACCCAGGCGACCAACTGGACACGGTTTTCCCGCTCGGCCAAGGTGGCGGTACTGGCCAGCCTGATCGGCTTTTTTATCGGCAACGGCCTGATGGTGCTGATCGGTGCCTATGGTGCCATCGTCTATCAACAGCCGGATGTGGTGGAAGTGTTGCTGCTGCAAGGTTTCGCCATGGCCGCAATGGCCATGTTGCTGCTCAATATCTGGAGTACCCAGGACAACACCATCTACAACTTCGCCGTCGCCGGCTGCAACCTGCTGCGTACCAGACGGCGCAAGACCGTGACCCTGGCCGGCGCCGTGATCGGTACCCTGCTGGCCTTGCTGGGCATGTACGACATGCTGGTGCCCTACCTGATTTTGCTGGGCACCGTGATTCCACCGATTGGCGGGGTGATCATGGCCGACTTCTTCTATCGCTATCGCGGCCAGTATCCTCGGCTGGCAGACGTGCGCTTGCCGGCGTTCAATTGGCCGGGGCTGATGGCCTATGCCGTCGGGACGGTGCTGGCATTCAGCTCGCCGTGGGTTGCGCCCCTGGTAGGGATTGTCGCTGCGGCCGCCACTTACATCCTGCTCACGGCCGTCCTGCGCATACGCGTGCCATTGGCTGACGTTCAGGCATGAGCCTGACCGTGGCGGATGTGCTGGCCCTCCCGGGGCTGGAATCCATGAGCCTGCGCGCGGGTAGCGCAGGCCTGGATAATGGCGTGCGCTGGCCTTATGTGGCCGAGAACAACGGCATTGCCGAGTGGGTGCTAGGCGGTGAACTGGTGTTCGTCACCGGCATCAACCATCCACGGGATGAGACCAATCTCCTGCGCCTGCTGGACGAAGCCTGCTCGCGGCGCGTCGCCGGCCTGGTGATTCTGACGGGGCCGGATTACATCCAGGGGATTGCCCCGGGATTGCTGGACGCCGCCGACGCCGCCGGGATGCCGCTGATCGAACAACCTTATTCACTGAAAATGGTCCTGGTAACCCAGGCCATCGGTTCCGCGCTGATCGAGTCCGAGCAGTTGGGGCGTTCACGGCATGACGTGCTGGAGCGCCTGTTGGCCGGAGACTATCAATCCCTCGACCTGCTCCTGCACCGCGCCAGCCAACTGGGCATGCCACTGACCGGGCACTGGCAAGTCGTGCAGTTGCAACTGGACGGCGGCGACGCGTTATTTGCGCAAAACCTGGCGGGGGATGCCGAGACCCAATTGGCCCGCCAGCACGATGGCATTACCCGTCGATTGCGCCAGTTCGCCGCCGAGCATCCCTCGCGCCTGCCCGTGCTCGGCAGGGCTGGACAATGGACCCTGCTGCTTGCGGCCCCCCATCAGGACCACCGACAACGCCTGGCGAACTGGCTCAAACCATTGAATCTGCGCCTGGCCCCGCTAAAGCTCTGTATCGGCTTGAGCGCGGCCCAACACCCGGCCGCCGGCCTGGCCCAGGCCCTGGACGAAGCTCGCCAGGCGCTGGTGGTCGCCCGGCGCTTTGGCGAACATGCCGGTGTCTGTGTCTACGATGAACTCGGGGTGCTCAAGCTACTGAGCGCGGTGCGCGATCGCGGGCTACTCGACCAGTTTCTCCATGAACGCCTGGGGCCTCTGCTGCGCCATGACCAACGCCACGGCCCCAGCCTGATGCCGACCCTGCAAGCCTGGTTCCTCGACAATGGTAACCTTGTGGCTGCGGCCCTGCGGTTGGCGGTCCACCGCAACACCCTGACCCACCGCGTCCAGCGCATCGAGGCCCTGTGCGGGCTATCGCTGGACAATCCCAATGACCGTCTGGACATCGGCGTCGCGCTGATGATCTGGCGGCTGTCTGCCTGATTGCTTTTTGCCCAAGAGGAACTTGCCCATGCATATCATCAACGCCCGCCTGCGCAACCGTGAAGGCCTGCATGATCTGCACCTGGAACATGGCCGGATCGCCAGCATTACCCCACAAACGGCCGTACCGCCCCTGGGACCGGACGACCTGGATGCCGCCGGTAACCTGGTGGTGCCGCCTTTTGTCGAGCCACATATCCACCTCGACGCCACCCTCACCGCCGGCGAACCGCGCTGGAATATGAGCGGGACGCTGTTTGAAGGGATCGAATGCTGGGGCGAACGCAAGGCCAGCATCACCCAGGAAGACACCAAGACCCGCGCCAAACAGACCATCCAGGCCCTGGCGGCCCATGGCATCCAGCATGTGCGCACCCATGTGGACGTCACCGATCCAGACTTGACGGCGCTCAAGGCCATGCTCGAAGTGCGCCAGGAGAGCAGCCACCTGATCGACCTGCAGATTGTCGCGTTTCCCCAGGAGGGCATCGAGTCCTACCGCAATGGCCGCGAGCTGATGGAGGAAGCCATTCGCCTCGGCGCCGATGTGGTCGGCGGCATTCCCCATTTCGAGTACACACGCGACCAGGGGGTCAGCTCGGTCAAGTTCCTCATGGACCTGGCCGAACGCACGGGCTGCCTGGTCGACGTGCATTGTGATGAAACCGACGACCCCCACTCGCGATTTCTCGAAGTGCTGGCCGAAGAGGCACGCAGCCGTGACATGGGTAGCCGCGTCACCGCCAGCCACACCACGGCCATGGGCTCCTACGACAATGCCTACTGCGCCAAACTGTTTCGCCTGCTGGGACACTCCGGCATCAGCTTTGTGTCCTGCCCCACCGAAAGCATTCACTTGCAGGGCCGTTTCGATAGTTTCCCCAAACGCCGGGGCGTGACCCGGGTCAACGAATTGCTGGAGGCCGGCATGAACGTTTGCTTCGGCCAGGACTCCATCGTCGACCCCTGGTACCCACTGGGCAACGGCAACATCCTGCGGGTGCTCGAAGCCGGTTTGCATATCTGCCATATGCTCGGCTACAGCAACCTGCAGAGGGCCCTGGACCTGGTCACCGACAACAGCGCCAAAGCCATGGCCTTGGGCGATCGCTACGGCCTGGAGCCCGGGCGGCCGGCCAACCTGTTGATCCTGTCGGCAGACAGCGACTACGAAGTCATTCGCAGCCAGGGCCTGGCGCTGTATTCGATCCGCAACGCCAAGGTGTTGATGAAGCGCCAGCCGGCGCAGGTGACGTTTCTATAAACAATCAAGTACGTATACCCCTCAGCCTTGGTGCGTCGCGGCCCCAAACAGGCTGACACTTAGCAGCGTATCCGCCTGAACCTGCAGACGTACCGGCGCCGTGCCACCCGGCATCACCACGGCAACGTCTCCCGCCTCGACCCAGCCAGCCCGCCAAGCCGCACAGGCAACCGCGCTGGCACTGGTCCCGGAGGACGCCGTAGGTCCCTCGCCACGCTCAAATACTCGGGCAATCACCCGATTGGCTGCGGCGCGCGCGACCCATTGCAGGTTGACCCCGGCCGCACAGGGCCGGCCATCACCTGCTGGAGGGGCAAAGGCAATCGCTTTCAACGCGTCGAACAGCTCAGGCTGGTGCATTTGCCGATTGTCCGGCAAGGCCGATACGTGTTCGACCAAGGTCACACAATGGGGATTGCCAATACGTACAAATTGACTGCGCGCCCATTGCGGGTTGATCGCGGCCAGCGCACTCACAGGGCCCGGCTCGGCACTCCCCACCCCCTGCGCACCTACCGCCTGCGGCCCGAATGCCGGCTGCCCCAGCGCCAACCAGAACCCTGGAACCTGCTCATGGACCGCCGGCTCAACCCATGTCGCCACCGGCGATAGCGCATCAGGTTTGTCATGGTGTACCAGCAGTTCGCAGGCCTGGGTCATCAACCCCGCATCCGTCAGGGCCTGGGCAAAGATCGTCAAGCCATTGCCGCTGCGCTCGGCCAGGGAACCATCGGTATTGATGATCAGCAGGTCATACGGCGGCGCAGCCTGAAACGGCCCGACCAGCAAACCATCGCAGCGATAGGCCTTGGCCTCGGCTGGACGCGGCGACGTTCCCCAGCCACATTCAGACGCTATCGCCGACGCCGTCCACGCCTGGCGGGTACTGGCGGCCAGTGCGGCGCTGGTGGGCACGGCAATGCCCCGGCGACGTAACAGGGCCGGGCTGACCACTCCGTAGATATTGCCGCGAGCGTCGTAGAACAAGGTCATTGTGTGGTCCACCTCAACATCCGCCGATTGCCGATAATAGGAAAAGCGCCAGGGGCCTCTACACTCCTATCTCCCTGGATGGACGTTTTCATCAGGCCGAAGCCCGTGCGCAGTCGAGCAAACGCCGTCCTCATTTACTCGGAGGATGCACCATGAAGCCCCTTGCCCCGCAAAATCCCATTGAAGCGCTTTATCGCGAAGGCCGCAAAACATTCATTGAGCTGGTACCTGATGGCGGCGCACGACTGGATGCGTTGTTCCATACCGCACCGGCCCTGGGCGAGTTGGCGGTCGGTGTGGTGTATGGCTATCTGCATGATCGCCAGGGCCTTGATCCGCGCCTGCAGGAAGCGGCGATTTTTGCAGCCATCGTTGCCGCCGGCATGGTCGGCCCGCCGTTGAGCGTGCACTTCAAGACCAGCCTCGCCCAGGGCCTGGCTGCGGGAGAACTGACTGAGTTGCTGTTGCTCGTTTCGGCCTTTACCGGTTTCCCCCGGGCCGTCGCCACTGCCGACCAGCTCAACCTGCTGTTCGCCGGGGCCAACCTGCCCTCCCCTCCGCCACCACCCCCACGCGCCGTGGCGGTAGCATTTTGCGAGAGTGTGCGCCGGGGCCACCCATCATTTGCGGTGGATACCTTGGTTCGAAAGCTGCTGCGCAAACCCCATAAACTATCGCTGCACGCCACGGCGGCGGATCGGGTGCTGGTGGAGAGCTACGTCGGCCAGGAAACGACGCCGCGTGGCACAGTCCTGGTACGGGTCAGTGGCGCCGACGTCGTACAAGTCAGGGCGTACGTCCCGGCAGCCACCTGATCCATATGCAGAAGTGGCCTGGAAGGTGGTAATCCTGTGCAAACAGCCCGGGGTTCAACACCACTCACACGGATTACGCACCATCCAGGCCACCTCAAGCAGGTCCGATAGCCTTTATGTGGTGGTCATTGGCAAAAGTGTTCCGTGTTGTAAAAAGAAAGTTCATGGCGCCCAAGGGAACCTGGCTCGCTCGATAAGGCCTGATGTGCAAGGATGTCGCGCCGGACATCGTTCGCCGAACGCAAAACCAAGGATTTTCATGACTGCCATTCCCACCCCTGCGCCTGTGGTTCCAGGACGCCTGGAACAAATGTCGACCCGTATCGCGTTTTTTATTGCAGGCTTCGGTATTGCCGCCTGGGCCCCCTTGGTCCCCTATGCCAAGGCACGCGCACAACTCAACGAAGGTACGCTGGGCCTGTTGCTGTTGTGCCTGGGCGTGGGGTCCATAATCGCCATGCCGGTAGCCGGCGTGCTGGCGTCACGCTATGGCTGCCGACGTGTGCTCAGCGCCGGGACGATCCTGCTTTGCGTGGCCTTGCCGATGCTGGCCACGGTCAGCTCGATACCGTGGCTGATAGCAGGGTTGTTTCTGTTCGGTGCAGGCCTTGGCACGGTGGACTCCACCGTCAACCTGCAGGCGGTGATCGTTGAACGGGCCAGTGGCAAAACCATGATGTCGGGTTTCCATGGGCTGTTCAGCCTGGGAGGGATTGTCGGGGCGGCGGGTGTCAGCGCGTTGCTGGGCTTGGGGCTCTCACCGCTTTCGGCCACCCTGGTGGTCATCGTGATTACGCTGGCCGCACTGCTCAAGGCGGCCCCGCACTTGTTGCCCTACGGCAGTGAGAGCCGCGGCCCAGCCTTTGCCATCCCGCACGGCGTGGTGCTGTTTATCGGCTGCCTGTGTTTTATCGTGTTCCTGGCAGAAGGTGCCGTGCTCGACTGGAGCGCCGTGTTCCTCAGTGACGAACGCGGCCTCGATGAAGCCTATGCGGGCCTGGGTTATGCGGCGTTTGCCTTGACCATGACCATCGGACGCCTGACCGGTGATGCCATTGTTCGTCGCCTGGGTGCCACACGGGTAATCGTGATCGGCGGCGCGCTGGCCACCACCGGCATGCTGTTGGCCACGCTGCTTCCCGCGTGGGAGACCGCGCTGCTGGGCTATGCACTGGTAGGCGCCGGCTGTTCGAATATCGTGCCGGTGCTGTACACCGCAGTCGGCAAACAAACGGTCATGCCGGAGCATATTGCGGTGCCCGCCATTACCACACTGGGTTATGCAGGTATTCTCGCAGGCCCCGCGCTGATCGGCTTTATCGCCCACGGCAGCAGCCTGAGCGTGGCCTTTGTGTTGATCGCCGTGCTCCTGCTGGGCGTAGCGATCAGTGGGAAAATACTGCGGGTGTAATAACCCCGGGGCACTACAGGTTCTTGTTGTTTTCAAGCCAGCCATCAAGGTCTTTGTTGCTCAACCACCCCTTCTGGTAATGACTGCCATAAATGCGTCGCCAGCCAGAATGGATTCGTTCCAGTGAGCTCAAGAGCCTGGGGCGGTCCACCAGGTTTTTGGACATGTACACCAGTTGTTCGCTGTACATCTTTTTCGGCAACCCCGTGGCAGGGTCCCGAATAACCACGCCCTCCTTGTCCATTTCGTCCGGGTCCCTGCTGATTGAGACAAGCCTCTCGATCTGCACATAGCCGACGCTCTCAAAAAAGCTTATACGGTCCCGGGACCTGTCACGCAGCTCATCAAATGCCGCCCTGAACGCCTGCACCAGCTCGACATTGGTCTTGGCGTGAAAGGGGTCCGAGCTGAAGGCATTCGGGTCGCTGTTGCCAAATACGCCCTCTACGGCCCTCGACAGACTTTGCCGCGTTATAAAACCCTTCTCATCGAGGATTGCGTCGATCAACCGTGGGCGCAGGACAAGGGCTCTGGCCAGCAGGATGGCGTTATTGAGCGCTGGTGTATCAGTCATTTTTTCACTGGCGATTCGCTGCAGCGACGACAGTTTCAATCCTTCATTTTTCATGAAAGTTTTCCAGCGCGGAAAAATGATCACCCAGCGCCTTCACTAGCTGGCTATCCGGCAGTTGGGTATAGGGATTCACATGGGTTGCACGCGCCGGTGGCGTGTTTTTCAGCTCCTGATGATGCTGCGTGATCTCGTCAGGCCTGGCCCATCGCAAGGGGCGCCGGAAACCTGAGGATCGAATCGTGCTGGGCAAAGGTTGATTGTCAACCTGCCACCCACGCGGCGTGTTCTCGCTTGAAGCAGCATGAGCTTTCTGTTGTGCGTCATCCGGTATCGCATCATGGCGGCTCGTGATATCGGGCCGCAGCAGAGGTACCCCACCGTCAATTGCCATGTTTCATTTCCACCTTTACTAGATCCATACTCAGACCGGCCACCACCGTCACTGCAAGAGTGGCTTCCAACAAGCGCAAAGTATGTGGCCTACCGCCCGCAATGGTTCCGGGGTAGCCGATCATTTTCGATGACTGCATGTAAACAACGAGCAGGGCCTGGGCGCAGATTCAGTCAGGTTCTCGGGACGACAACGTTCCCGACCTGGCCCCCCCCAGCAAGGCTTTTATAGCGCTGATCAGCCCCGTTGTGACACCTGCGCCAGCCTCCATTGTGGCGCCTGGAGCAACGGGGGGTCGGTAGGGCAGCATGCCCTTGGCAAAGTCGTCCGCTGCCGGGGCCTTGAATGTGTATTGACCAGAAAAATTCTTGAATTGCTGAACTTCGGCACCTTCCTTGCCAGGCGTATCCTGACTCTGGACGCCGATAGATTGGCCCTGCGTGCTGTTTTCGCAAGGAGGCACAAGAAGGGATTGCGGCAGGCCGGGAGTTTGAGTTCCAAACGACGTTGAAGTCATGTCAACACCCTCGCTTTGAGTAAAACCGGCAGCGTCATAAAGGCCGCCAGATACACGTTATGTGGCAACCCACTGAAAACAGTTCCTGATCATTGAAGTAGCAGGCGATGAGCGGATGCGGGCAGTATCAGACTGCCCTGTCATCGAGAAATTGGGAATCCGGGGCGAACCGGGAAACACCGCGAAAGACTTGCGGTACTTCCCGGTTCTGTACTGCCAGCGGTCTAACGGGACAACTTCTTCAACGCTTTCTTGTTGATCCTGCCGTCATAGTCGGGGCCAGCAGTATTGTCCATTTGTTGCAGCAGGTTGGACCGGTTGGAGACCTCCCTTGCCAGTTGGGTGAGTTGATCCCTGTAAGTGTCACCCGTCAGCGGGCGCTGGGCCTTGGCATCGAGATCGGCGAACTTGATATCTTTGCTCCAGAAGCTTCCTTTCAACTGATTGAAGTTCTTAAGCATGTCCTTGGCGAGTTGTTCGTCGTCCTTGAACTTCAACGGGTTGTCGGAGCGTATGACGTCATAGATGTTTTGCCGGGTAAGCTGAGCATCCAACCCACCCGTACGACCGTCGCGATCAAGCGCTTTGAGAAGGTCCGGACGTTTCATGATTTCCCTCGCCAGCCGGGTGTCCTGGTCCTTGTGCGGATGGCCTGTCAGAGGGCTTTCAGCCTTGGTTTTCAAACCTTGTGGCGTAATGTACGACGGGTTTTTCGGATCGTTGAATACCTTGAAGTTGTCCAGCAGTTGCTGGGCCAACTGATCATGGCTGCGTTTTGAATAGATCGGATCCGGCTGCTGAGGAAAAGGCCTTGGCGGCGGGCTCCCATGGTGCGGAGGCCTGCCCCCCCGAGCTGCATCGCTCTGCACACCAGCAAGCACAGGCCCCAACTTAGTCTCTGGCCCGCCGAAACTAGGCCCCTTGGAGGCTGGTCCGGTGGCCGGCGCGGCAGCGCCCGTGGTGTTGGCCTTTGCTTCGGCCCCATGACGCGTGGCGTCATTAGGTAGGTTGACGATAGGCTGATTGAACGCAGGTACCGACATAATGTTCTCCAGTGCGGCTTGTTGACACGATGTACCTCACCGTCCAAAGCACCCCGGCGATAAGCTGATCGCGGGATGCCCGTGCACAGTGGGCTAATTGTGTCTGTGGCAGGCCTACGGAGTTCGGTTCCTGAAAGCGATGAAAATCGCTTAAAAAAGGTAGGACGAGTACCAGAACAACCCTTCAACATCGACAGAAGGATCGTAAGAGGCAAGAGCAACACCAGGAGGAAAAGCACATTGACGCGTGTCAGCATCAATGCACCCATCAAAAGACAAAGCGCCGCCGCCCCGATCACCCTCAGGACAGGCGACGATCCCCGTCAGAAACCCACGCTCGCCTGTACAAAGAACGTCCGCGGCTCGCCCAGGTAAATCCCGGAGTTGTTATCACTGGAACGGGTGTAGTGCTGCTGGTCGAACAGGTTTTTCACCCCCACGCCCAGCTTCAGGTTCGATAACTGGGCGCCAAAGTCATAGCCACTGCGTACGTTGACGGAAACATACCCCGGGATATCACCGTACTGGCCATCTGCGGTCGGCTGCGTGATATAGGTACTGGTGGTACCGGGTGCCCGTTGGCCGGACTGAGCATACGCGTCCAGGTTATGGGTCCAGTGGTTGACGGCATAACGCAGCCCCAGTGTCGCCACTTGCCGGGAATACAACGGCAGGTCACGGCCCTTGAACGCCACGTCGCCTTCGGCGGTCGCCTTGGTGTAAGTGAAACCGGCGTTGGCGGTCAAACCGTCCAGGCGCGGGTCGAGGTTGGACAGATCGTAGTGGGCCGAGGTCTCGATACCCGTGTGCTTGGTGGCGCCCAGGTTGGTCCAACCTACGTCATTGCTGACGTACTGCAGCTCGTCGGAGAAGTCGATATAGAACAACGTCACTTCGCCACCCCAGACATCATCGTTGTAGCGGGTGCCGATCTCGTAGGTCTTGGCCTTTTCCGGCTCCAGGCCATTGGCCGTCTGGTCGCCGTTACCGCCCTGGCCCAACTGGAAATATTGCAGGCTGCCGAAGGACGTTTCGTAGTTGGCAAACAGTTTCCAGGCATCGGAGACGTGGTACATCACGCTCAGGGCTGGCAACGGTTCGTTGTTCTTGACCTCACGACGTTTCTCCTGGGTGCGGGTGCCGTTCAAGCCCACCACCGGCCGGTCATGCCATTCGGTGCGGATGCTTTCAAAGCGGATGCCGGGTGTGATCGTCCACTTGCCGACGTCGATCTTGTCGTCAATGTAGAACGCATTGGCCTCGGTGCCACCGGTACGGTCCTGATAGACATGGCCGTCATTCTGGCCGACCGGTGTGGGTACGTTGTTGACCAGCCGCAGGTTGCTGGCCTGTTCGTGCATCCCCTCTTTCAGGTAGCGGTAGCCGACACTGACTTCCTGGCTGGTCGGCCCCAGGTCGAACACATGGGACACCCGTGGCTCGATGCCAAACGTGTAGTAGGTGCGCGGAAAGGAACCGAGGGTCACTTGGTCACGGCTGGCGATGTTGCTGCCGCGAAAGCTGTCGGAATAGTACGTCAGCACTTCGGCCTGGGTACGGTCGTCGATCTGGCGGATGTACTTGAACGAGACATCCTTGCGCCGCCCGCTGAAGTTGTCCCAATCGCGCACCGACTGATAAGGATTGGCGTCGTACTGCTTCTGGGTCAGGCCGCCGGGCATGTCGGCGCTGGCGTCGTAGTAGTGGAAATTGAGGGTGAAATCGTCTTGATCGGTCGGCGCCCAGTGGGTCTTGAGGATCACATCGTCGATATCGTTGCCGCTGTTGCTATCGCGGTACCCGTTGCCATTGACCCCGGAATACAGCAGCGCCATGCCAATGCCATTGTCCGCAGTACCGCCGATAAAGGCGTTGTCGACATGTTTCCAACCCCCGTGGGACGAGGTTTGCAGGGTGGTGCCGACTTCACCGGAAAAGGTCTCGGGGATCGCCCGGGTCACGAAGTTGATCACCCCGCCGACGTTCTGCGGTCCATAACGCACGGAGCCGGCGCCACGTACCACGTCGATACTCTCCAGGTTGCCGGCTGAGATCGGCGCCATCGACAACTGTGGCTGACCGTAGGGCGCGAAAGCAGCGGGAATACCGTCAATCAATACCGTGGAGCGCGGTGACAAGCGCGACGTCAGGCCACGTACACCGACGTTGAGGGAAATATCGCTGCCGCCGGTACCGTTGGACTCCTGCACCTGCACACCGGGCACCCGGCGCAGCACATCACCGACGTTCATCGCGCCCTGCTCCACCATGGCCTCGCGACGGATCACGGTTCGTGCGCCGGGGTGGTTCTGCACCACTTCGGCATTGGCATCCCCCAGCCAGTCGCCCACCACCTTGATATCGGTCGCACCGAGCTCCAGGGGGGAACCGGCTTCACCGGTACCATTGGCCTGAGGATGCAGAGTCACTGAACCCGAGTCGATCTGATAGTCCAGGCCACTGCCTTGCAACAACTGGCGCAGGGCCTCTTCCGGCGACAGGTTGCCGTCGACGGCCGGGGCCTGTTTGCCGGCCACCATCTGCGGGCTGAAAAATACTTGCAGCGAAGTTTGCTGGCCCAATTGGCTCAGCGCCGCCCCAAGGGACTGAGCCTTGATATGAATGGCATCGTCAGCAAAAGCCGCTGGCATTGCGGCACTGACCGCCAAGGCCAGGGCCAGGGGGGCCCAGCGGGAGGTTTTATTGTTGTTCGCAGCGAGTTTTTTCACGTCGTACCTAGTCCGGTGATGCCAAGAGAGCGCGGCTGTTAATGCAAACCAGTTGCAGTTGGACAAGAAGACGAAGAACTCGAAAAAAACCTGAACCTAGCGCGAAATTATTTCCTGGCTACCGTCAGGCAGCGTGCGCAAGGCCACCGGCAGAATGTGCGGCAAGGCCTTGAGCAAGGCATCGGTGTCGTTGGCCTTGAACACGCTGGTCAGGCGCAAATCACTGGCTGACGCACTGACCCGCAGCGGTTTTTCGCGGTAACGCGAGACTTCCCGCACCACTTCACCGAGGCTGGCGTTGTTGAATATCAGTTTGCCGGTACGCCAGGCCGTCAGCTCTTGCGGGTTGACCGCATAGGCCGCCGCCACCGCGCCCTGGCTATCGACGGTTGTACCCAGGCCAGCCGTCAGTGTGACCGCTGGCTGCGCCGCATGCCCTTGCACCTTGACCGTCCCCGCCTCGACCACCACCCGGGTTCGGTCATCGTCACGGCGCACATCAAAACGCGTCCCGGTGACCGTCACCTGCCCTACCCCGGCCTGCACCACAAACGGCCGACTGGTGTCGTGTTCGACGCTGAACATCGCTTCGCCCTGCTTGAGCTCGATACCGCGCCGCCCCTTTTCGTAATGCACCACCACCACACTGCGGCTGTTCAGATCCATCAGCGAACCATCAGGCAGCGCCACCTGGCGACGCTCCCCCAATACGGTGCTGAATTGAGCGTCATACGCCGCCGGATGATCCAGGCCACTGAACAGCCCAAGGCCAACGGCCACCGCCAATACACTGGCCGCCATGGCATAACGCACGACCGAGCGCCGCTTGCGTACGGCCGGCTCATCACACAGCGCCTGCAAACGGCCCTTGGGCAGCAGATCGGTGGCGTTCCACAGCCCTTGCAGTACCTCGAATTCATACTGGTGCTCAGGATGTTCCCTGCACCAGTCATCGAAAAGACGCTGGTCTTCGACACTCACCGGGCGGCCCTGCAAACGCACGAACCACTGCGCCGCCTCGTCACGCACCGTTACGCTGCCACAGGCACACTCACGGGTATCCATCATGGAAGATCCTGTTTCAAAGCGGGCATTGGTCATGGTGCCAGCGCGTCCAGGCGGTCACGCAGATGCCGCAGGGTGCGGATCATATACTTTTCCACCATGTTTTTAGAAAGCCCCAGGCGCTCGGCGATTTCCTGCTGGGTCAAGCCCTCGATCTTTTGCCAGATGAAGATCTTGCGGCAATTGAGCGGCAATTCGGCCAGGGCCCGCTCGATGGAGTCTGCGAGCTGGAACGCGTGCATGAAATGCTCCGGGTCGCCATTAGGCGACATACTCTGATCAAAGGCTTGCAGCTCCATTGCCCCACGACGATCTTCGCGACGATAGGCATCCACCGCAATATTGCGCGCCGTCTGGTGCAAATAGGCACGCGGCTGCTCGACCAGCGCCGACTTGGACTCCAACACCCGCACGAACGTATCGTGGGCCAGGTCCTCGGCCTGCTGGCGATTACGCAGGCGCCGCGTCCACGTCCCGACCAACTCTTCGTAGTACGCGAAAAAGCCTGGTCTGCGGGGCGGCTGGGGAGTCATCGGGATGCACTGGGTAGGCGGGGCGTGAATAGTAATGCTTCCTATTAAGCGGAGCAATTGCTTCCCGTCGCCAATCCAGTCTCTAGACCAACCGCTTGATCTGCTTATGCCGCCACACCAACCGGTAATACGCGGCCTGCAACCCGAGCATCACCAGGTAGGTCACCGGAAACGCCATCCACACCCCTTCCAGGCCAAAGCGTGCATTGAGCAGATACGCCACCGGCAACTCCACGCCCAGCACGCAGAAGATCGAGATCGCCACCGGCATCAGCACCACGCCACTGGCGCGCATGATGCCGCCAATCACCGCCTGGAAGCCAAACACCAGAATGCTCCAGAGCATGATGTGCAGCAGGTGTTCGGCCTGGACCCGTGCCTGTACATCAGTGATGAACAGACCCAGTAGCCAGTGGGACAAGGCGTAGCCGAGCAGGATCAGGCCACCCGTCAGGCACAGGTTGATGGCAAGCCCGGTGCGCAGGATCGGGCCGATGCGCTCCAGGCGTCCGGCGCCAATGGCTTGGGCACCGAGGATCGAGGCGGTGATGGCAATCGACAGTGCCGGGAACTGTACGTAGTTGACGATCTGCGTCACCGCGCCATACGCCGCCGTCGCCTGAGAGCCGTGGCCATTGACCAACGCCAGGATGACCAGCTCCGACAGGGACAGCACCACCATCTGCAACCCCGTGGGCAGGCCGATGCGCAGGACCTTGCCGAGGACCGCCCGGTCCAGGCGCAAGGCTGCCAGCAACGCGCGATCCGGTGCCATCACATGCTTTTTATGGCGCAGGCGCAGCATCAGAAACAGCATCGCCACGGCGTTGGCCACCAACCCTGCATAGGCCGCACTCTGGATGCCCATGGGCGGCAACCCCAGCCACCCGCGGATCAGCGCCGGGGTCAACAACAGGCCGACCACCGTCGAGACCATCAACGCCAATAACGGCGAAATCGTATCGCTCACACCCCGCAGCAGTTGGGTATAGAGGATGAACACCAGCAGCAGCGGCATGATCAGCATCATCACCTGGGCATAGCCGACGGCTTCGTCCAGCACATCCAGCGGCGTGCCCAACGCCTGCATGGCCCCACGCGCGAACAGGCTGCCGAGCACGGCCGCAATCACCCCGATCAATGCGCCCAGGGTCAGCGTTGCACCGGTGATGACCTTGACCAGCGCGGTCTCCCGCGCCCCCCAAGCCTGGCCAATCAGCACCGAAGCGCCCGCCCCCAGGCCAATCACCAACGCGATGAAAAAGAACACAATGGGAAACATCCCCGACACCGCCGCCAGCGCCTGGGTGCCGAGCATCTGCCCGACATAGATGCCATTGAGAGTGCCGGAAAAACTCTGGAGGAAGTTGGACAGCACCATCGGCGCAAGAAAAAACAGGTAGACCTGCCACAGCGGGCGTTGCACAGGGTTTTGCATGAAAAACGGGGCCTTTGGAGTACACAGCGACCGAGGGGTTATAGCGTATTGGATCCGATCTTGCTGTGTTTTAAATCACGCCCCCCCGCGAACACCCTCTAACCCAGCATTTCCCGAAGCCTGTACCACAACATGCCCAGTGCCAATAATGGCGAGCGCAATGCCTTGCCACCCGGGAAGGTCATATGCGGCACCCGGCTGAAGGTATCCAGGCCCGGGCTGACGCCTGCGTGAATAGCTTCGGCCAGCAAACGCGCACACCAGTGGGTGACGTTCAACCCGTGTCCCGAATAGCCTTGGGCGTAGAACACGTTGGGGTACTGCTGTAACCGGCCGACCTGGGGGAAACGATTGGCAGTAATACCAATCTTGCCGCCCCATTGGAACTCGATGGCGGTGTCGGCCAACTGCGGGAAGACCTTGAGCATCTTCGGCCGCATATAAGCGGCGATGTCCACCGGGTCACGTCCCGAGTAATGACAGGCGCCACCGAACAGCAGCCGCCGGTCTGCCGAAAGCCGGTAGTAATCCAGGCCGACTTTCTGATCGCACAATGCCAGGTTTTGCGGGATCAACTGGTTGGCCATTTCATCGGATAACGGCTCGGTGGCGATGATGTAGCTGCCAGCAGGCAGCACTTTGCCACTCAAGCGCGGCTCCAGTTCTTCCAGATGCGCATTGCACGCCAAGACCAGGCTAGCGGCCCGTACGGTGCCGCTGGCAGAGCGCACCTGCACGGTCTCGCCATGGATCAATTCCAGCACTGGAGTGTGCTCGAAGATCCGCACGCCAAGGGCCTCGGCCACGCGGGCTTCGCCCAGGACCAGGTTCAGCGGATGCAAGTGGCCCGAGCCCATGTCCACCAAGCCCCCGGCATACACCTGCGAACCGACCACCTGCGCCATATCCTGCGCCGCTATCAGTCGGGTTTCAGGCACATAACCCAAGGCGGCCAGGCTATCCTGCTCACCCTTGAACGCGGCAAATTGCGCCGGCGTATTGGCCAATTCACAAAAACCCCAGCGCAGGTCACAGTCGATGGCGTGTTCGCGAATGCGCTCCCCCACCAACGCCACCGACTCGATCCCGGCCCGTTGCAGGTAACGCACGCCCTCCTCGCCCACATGCCGGGCAAACCCCGAGACATCATGGCCGATCCCCCGGATCAACTGCCCACCATTGCGCCCGCTGGCGCCCCAGCCAATGCGCCGGGCTTCCAGCAGGATCACCGAAAGGCCGCGCTGGGCCAGTTCGATGGCCGTGTTGACGCCGGTAAACCCGCCGCCGATCACACACACATCGGCACTCAGGTCCGCGGACAATGTTGGGCGTTGCACCATGGCATTGGCCGACGCCAGGTAGTAGGAACGGGCGTGGTCTTGGGACTGATTCATCGGTTGGACTTCACTTTGCTCCAGGCCCGGGTCATCACACGCATGATGGCCGGGCTGGGGGTGGTGGAAATATACAGTTTGTCGAGCACATCCTGGGGTGGGTACACCTCAGGATTGTTCACCAGTTCTGGCTCCATGAAGGCCTTTGCCGCCAGGTTGGGATTGGCGTAGCCGACGTAGGTGCTGACCTTGGCAATCACCTCGGGGTCCAGCAGGTAGTTGATAAACGCGTGGGCTTGCTTGGGGTTGGTGGCGTCCGCAGGGATCGCCAGTAAGTCGAACCACAGGTTGCTGCCCTCCTTGGGAATCGAATAGGCGATGTTCACGCCGTTCTTGGCTTCCTTGGCACGGTTGGCCGCCTGGAACACGTCGCCGGAATAACCGAAGGCCACGCAGATATCGCCGTTGGCCAGGTCCGAGATGTATTTGGAGGAGTGGAAATAGGTGATGTACGGACGCAGGGTCAGCAACTTGGCTTCGGCCTTTTCGTAATCGCCGACCTTCTCGCTGCGCGGGTCCATGCCCATATAGTTGAGGATCGCCGGGAACGCCTCGTCCGCCGAGTCCAGGAATGCCACGCCACATTGCTGCAGCTTCTTCAGGTTCTCGGGCTCGAACATCACCGCCCACGAATCAATGTGGTCCACCCCCAGCACTTGCTTGACCTTATCGACGTTGTAGCCGATGCCATTGGTGCCCCACAGGTACGGCACCGAATGCGCATTGCCCGGGTCGTTCTGCTCCAGCAATTTCAGCAGTTTGGGGTCCAGGTTCTGGTAATTGGGCAGCTGCGCGCGGTCCAGCTTCAAGAAGGCACCGGCCTTGACCTGGCGCGCCAGGAAGTGATTGGACGGTACCACCACGTCATACCCGGTACGCCCCGCCAGTAATTTACCCTCCAGGGTTTCGTTGGAGTCGAACACGTCGTAGACCACCTTGATCCCGGTCTTGGCCTGGAAGTCAGCCAAGGTGGTCTCGCCAATGTAGTCGGTCCAGTTATAGACGCTGACACTCGGTGCAGCCTGGCTGGCACTGCTGAATACCGCAGCCAGGGCCAGTGGGAGAAGCTGTTTGACGAGACGCATATCGACACCCCTTTGCATGATTAATTATTGTTAGATCAACCCAAACCTGTAGGAGCCGGCTTGCCGGCGATAGCGGATTACCTGACGCACCGCGATCGCCGGCAAGCCGGCTCCTACAAAGCGTCAGACGCTCAGCAACAGGAACTCACGCTCCCAGGAGCTGATTACACGCTTGAAGTTCTCGTGCTCGGCGCGTTTCACCGCGACATAGCCACGCACAAACTTGTCCCCCAGGTACTGCTTGACCGTGTCGCAGGCCTCCATTCTTGCCAGCGCATCTTCGATGGTGATCGGCAGGCGCAGGTTGCGGCGTTCATAGGCGCGGCCTTCCACCGGAGCACTCGGCTCGATCTTCTCGATCATCCCCAGGTAGCCGCACAACAGGCTGGCGGCGATGGCCAGGTACGGGTTGGCATCGGCTCCTGGCAGGCGGTTTTCCACGCGCATGGCATCGGGGCTGGAGGTCGGCACCCGCAGGCCGACGGTGCGGTTTTCTTCGCCCCACTCCACGTTGACCGGGGCCGAGGTGTCCGGCAAAAAGCGGCGGAACGAGTTGACGTTGGGCGCGAACATCGGCAACAGCATCGGAATGTATTTCTGCAAACCGCCAATGTGATGCAGGAACAGTTGGCTCATCTGCCCCTCGGCATCGACAAACACCGGCTTGCCCGTGGCAATGTCCACCACGCTCTGGTGCAAGTGCATGGCGCTGCCCGGCTCGTCGGCCACAGGCTTGGCCATGAAGGTCGCGGCCACATTGTGCTTGAGCGCGGCTTCGCGCAGGGTGCGCTTGAATACGGTGATCTGGTCGGCCAGGTCCAGAGCGTCGCCGTGACGGAAGTTGATTTCCATCTGCGCCGGGCCGTCTTCGTGGATCAGCGTGTCGAGGTCCAGGCCCTGGGCTTCGCACCAGTCGTAGACATCTTCGAACAGCGGGTCGAACTCGTTGGCCGCGTCAATGGAGAACGACTGGCGCCCGGTCTCGGCGCGACCGGAACGGCCCACTGGGGTTTTCAGCGGCAGGTCCGGGTCTTCGCAGCGCTGGGTCAGGTAGAACTCCATTTCCGGCGCAACAATCGGCTGCCAGCCCTGCTCGGTGTAGAGCTGCAGGACTTTTTTCAGCACATTGCGCGGCGACAGTTCGATGGGGTTGCCCTGCTTGTCGAAGGTGTCGTGGATCACGATGGCGGTGGGTTCGATGGCCCACGGCACTACGTAGGTGGCGTTGGCCACCGGGCGGCAGATCATGTCGATATCGGCCGGGTCCAGCAGGTCGTAATAGATGTCGTCGTCGACAAAATCCCCGGTTACCGTTTGCAGCAACACGCTTTCCGGCAGGCGCATGCCGCGCTCATGCAGGAACTTGTTGGTGGGCGCAATCTTGCCGCGGGCGATGCCCGTCAGGTCGCTGATCACGCATTCGACTTCGGTAATCTTGTGTTCTTTCAGCCAGGCAGACAGCTGATCGAAAGGGGCATTCATAAAGACCTCGGCATGGGTTGGGTGCTGCGCCGGCTTGTACTCCCGGTGCATTGAGGTCTATCTTGGGCCAGCCTTCAAACGGCATCTATCCACTTTGCACGAACCACAACGCACCAATAGAGTGCGCACGGATCACCCATGACACAGGCAACAGCTTTGCGCGTACAGGCCTTCACCACCGGTGATGTGGCCGCTCAATGCAGTGCGACACCCGGCTGGGTGCAGCAGTACCAGCAGATGTCCCCAGGGCATTTTGCCGGGCAGGTCCGCTACCTCGACCTGCAAGGCGTGGAAGTGTACGAAGAGCGGATGAACACGCGGATAGAGCAGAATTTCAACGCGCCAAAAGGCTCCCTGGCGTTCTGTTTCGACGGCAGTGATAACGCGCTCTACCTGCTCAATGGCGAAAGCCGCAACACCTGGATCACCCCGGAAAACTACCGTGAAGTGGCGGTGGTGTTCGGCCCGCAGTTCGTGCAACGCCATGGCCTGGACGTGGAAAAACTCGAAGGTTTGTTCATGGCGCCATTGACCTGCCAACAAAACGCCCTGTTCAGCCGCTGGCTCAGTGGCACCCTGACGCGCTTGTCCAGCGTGATCGACCCGATCAGCCGCGACACCCTCACCCGGCAACTGCTGGACGACTGCCTGTTCATCCTCGACAACGCCTGCGTGTGTCTGGACCAGGGTTCGCTGCGCCGGCGCAACGCAGAGCGCAGCCTGATGGCGCGTATCGGCGAGTGGGCAGCGGATGTGCCAGACGAGACCGTCAACCTGCTGCAACTGGCGCAGATTGCCGGTGTGCCGCTGCGCCAGCTGCAGCAAGGCTTCAAGACCTACACCGGGATGAGCCCGGCGCAGTGGTTGCGCCTGCGCCGGTTGAACGGTGCGCGGCGCGAACTGTTGAGCACAGCCCAGACCACCGTGGCCGAGGTCGCGATGAACTGGTCGTTCTGGCATTTGGGACGGTTCTCCAACAGCTACCGTGCGTTATTCAAGGAACTGCCCAGCGAAACCCGCAAACGCCACTGCTGAAATGCAATCTACTGTGAGCAGTGTTCCGACAAAAATCCCACAGGCACCTCGGGTTGATTTTTAGTGCTGCGTTATCGTTAACGATATTCGCGGGCAAGCCAGCGCCTACATTTAGAAAGTGGCGCCCAGCAGTTGGCTCAAGACCGCCCGCAGCTTGCCCGGCTTGACCGGTTTGTTGAGCAACGGCGCTTCCAGGCGCTGCAACGAGCGTCGGCACTGGTCGGTGCGGTCGGCAGTGATGATCACGGCGGGGATCTTCAACGCAAAATGCGCGCGCAACTGCCTGACCACATCGCAGCCAACCACGCCATGGTCAAGATGGTAGTCCGCCAGGATCAGCTCCGGTGCCCGGCCCTGCAACGCCTTCAAAGCACCCGCCTGATCCGTCGCAGTCACCACCTCGCAGCCCCACTGCCCCAGCAACGCGCGCATGCTTTCCAAGATGCTGACTTCGTTATCCAGCACCAACAGGCGGCGCCCCGGCAGCGGGTTGCCGGTGCCGGCCTGGGGCGCTGCCTGGCTGATAGGCAGCGGCATTTCATCCGACAGCGGCACCTCGAGGCTGAACATCGATCCGCGCCCCGGCCACGAACGCACCAGCACCTGGCAACCGAGGATCTTCGCGATGCGCTCGACAATCGCCAGCCCCAGCCCGACGCCCTTGCGGTCTGCCGCACGGCCCACATCCAGTTGGTTGAACTCCAGGAAGATCGACTCCAGGCTATCGGCGGCAATCCCACGACCGGTGTCCCACACTTCCAGGCGCAAGCGATCACCCCGTCGGCGCGCGCCCAACAGGATGCACCCAGCGTCGGTATAACGGCAGGCATTGCTGAGAAAGTTACGCAGGATACGCGTGAGCAAGCGCAGGTCGGTGCGCAGTGCATAACGTCCCATATGCACGCGCAAATTCAGGCCCGCCGCTGCGGCCACCGACTGAAACTCCGAGACCAGCGGCGCCAGCAGTTCGTCGAGGCGATACACGGCGAAATCTGGTTTTACCGCAGCCTGATCGAGACGGGAAATATCCAGCAAGTCCGCCAGCAGATCCTCGGCACCTTCCAGGGCCTGATGCGTGCGCTCCACCAGGACCTTTTCCACACTCGGCAAGTCCCGCTCGCGCAAGGTCGAAATCAACAGCCGCGCCGCATTGAGCGGTTGCAGCAGGTCGTGGCTGGCGGCGGCCAGGTATTTGTCCTTGCTGCGGTTGGCGGCCTGCGCCGCGTCGCGGGCGTCGCGCAGGTCCTGCTCGATGCGCTCGCGCCGGGCGATCTGCTGTTGCAGGTTGCGGTTGGTGTCGAGCAATTCATCGGTGCGCGCGGCGACCCGTTGCTCCAGTTCGTCGTTGAGACGGATATAGCGTTTGCGCTCGGCCTCCAGCTCATCCAGACGCGCCGTCAGCTCCGGATAATGGCTCTTGCGCGCCGAGTGGTCGCCCAGCCCGAGCAGCCCGGCCAGCGCCCGTTGCTGATCATCAGAGAGCTTCGCCATAGACGACCTCGACGTCACGCTGGCTCGACTCGCGGGGGTTGGTCAGGATGCACGGATCATGCATGGCGTGTTGCGACAGGAACGGGATATCCGCCAGCCGCACCCCGTGCAGACCGAGGGTTTCATGGAAACCAATCGCGTGCTTGAGCGCAATCAGATGTTCCACCAGCCGCCCGCAGATCTGCCGGTGATTGAGACCCCGGCAGTCGATGCCGAAGGTCTCGGCAATCACCTTGAAGCGCTCCGGCGCCGAATTGTAGTTGAACGCCACCACGTGCTCGACCAGCACCGCATTGCACAAGCCATGGGGCAGGTCGAGAAAACCGCCGAGGCTGTGGGACATGGCATGTACCGCGCCGAGAATCGCATTGGAAAACGCCAGGCCGGCCTGCATGCTGCCTAGCATGATTTTCTCGCGCAAGGCGATATCGCCGGGGTTGGCGATCATCTGCACCAGGTTGCCGTTGATCAGGCGCATGGCTTCCAGCGCATGGGGGTCGGTCAGCGGCCCGTGACCGGTGGACACAAAGGCCTCGATGGCATGCACCAACGCGTCGATGCCGGTACAGGCCGACAGGAACGGGTCCATGCTGGCCGTGGTTTCCGGGTCGATCAGCGATACATCCGGCACCACCGCCTTGCTGACGATGGAGAACTTCATGCGTTCCTGCTGGTTGGAAATGATCACGAACTGCGAGACGTCGGCCGAGGTGCCGGCGGTGGTCGGGATCAGGATCAGCGGCGGGCTGGGCACGCGAATGGTGTCCACCCCTTCGAACTCAAGAATGCTGCGCCCGTGGGCAACCACAATGCCGATGGCCTTGCCGCAATCCATCGGGCTGCCACCACCGACCGCGACGATCACGTCGCAATGATTCTCGCGGTAGACCTCGGCGCCCTGCATCACTTCTTCGACACGCGGGTTGGGCGATACAGCGGTGTACAGGCAGTATTCGATACCCAGGGCCTGCAGGCTGGCCTCGACATCCGCGACCCAACCAGCGGCGACCACGCCAGGGTCGCTGACCACCAGGACCTTGCGTGCACCAAAGGTCTTGGCGTAATTGCCGACATTGTGCCGGGAGCCGGCACCGAAGATGATTTCCGGGGAGACGAATTTACGCAGTTGGCTGAGACTTTGGCTCATTGGTAAGCCTGTTTTTATTGTTTTTGGAAGATACGGGCCACACTAACGCATCCGCTGGCGAATGCAATCAGACCAATGGGTGGCCCGCATCCCCGCTGAATTTTCAGCGGTTGGCGAAATACATAGTCACTTCAAAGCCAATACGCAGGTCGGTGTAGGCGGGTTTGGTCCACATGGGGCGATCCTCTTGTTATGCCGGGAGAGTCCGGTGAAGGCATTAATGCATGGCTGGGCTGACAGGCGAATGCTACTTTCGAACGAGCCGGCAACCTGCAATGGTCGCGGGTGTACCCCCATAAAAATGTGGGAGTCCCCACTACCTCTATGTGGGAGCTGTCGAGCACCGGCGAGGCTGCGATGGCGGTGTGACAGCCAGCAACCCAGTCACTGCTTCACCGCTATCGCGAGCAAGCCCGCTCCCACTTTTTTGACCGCGTTAGATCAGAAGAACCCCAGCGGGTTGATGTCGTAGCTCACCAGCAGGTTCTTGGTCTGCTGGTAATGATCCAACATCATCTTGTGGTTCTCACGCCCCACGCCCGACTTCTTGTAACCACCAAACGCCGCATGCGCCGGGTACAGGTGATAACAGTTGGTCCACACCCGCCCGGCCTTGATCGCCCGGCCCATGCGGTAGGCGCGGTTGATGTCGCGGGTCCACAGCCCGGCACCCAGGCCGAATTCGCTGTCGTTGGCAATCGCCAGGGCTTGCGCTTCGTCCTTGAAGGTGGTCACGCCCACCACCGGACCGAAGATTTCTTCCTGGAACACGCGCATTTTGTTGTGGCCCTTGAGCAGGGTCGGCTGGATGTAATAGCCGCTGGACAGGTCGCCCTCCAGGTGTTCGGCAGCGCCACCGGCCAGCAGTTCGGCACCCTCCTCCTGGGCGATGGTCAGGTACGAGAGGATCTTGTCGTACTGTTGCTCGGACGCCTGGGCGCCAACCATGGTCTCGGTGTCCAGCGGGTTGCCACGCTTGATCTTGACGATCTTCTTCATCACCTCGGCCATGAACGGTTCGTAGATCGATTCCTGCACCAGCGCCCGCGACGGGCAGGTGCACACCTCACCTTGGTTGAAGAACGCCAGCACCAGGCCCTCGGCGGCTTTCTCGATAAAGGCCGGTTCCGCCTGCATGATGTCTTCAAAGAAGATATTCGGTGACTTGCCGCCCAGCTCGACGGTGGACGGAATAATATTCTCGGCCGCCGCGTGCATGATGTGCGCGCCCACCGGGGTGGAGCCGGTAAAGGCAATCTTGGCGATGCGCTTGCTGGTGGCCAGGGCCTCGCCGGCTTCACGGCCAAAGCCCTGGACAATGTTCAGCACGCCGGCCGGCAGCAGGTCGGCAATCAGCTCGGCAAACACCATGATCGACAACGGCGTCTGCTCGGCGGGCTTGAGCACGATGCAGTTGCCGGCGGCCAGGGCCGGCGCGAGTTTCCAGGCGGCCATCAGCAGCGGGAAGTTCCACGGGATGATCTGCCCAACCACGCCCAGGGGCTCGTGGAAGTGATAGGCCGTGGTCAGCTCGTTGATCTCGGCGGCGCCGCCTTCCTGGGCGCGGATGCAGCCGGCGAAGTAACGGAAATGGTCGGCGGCCAGCGGTACGTCGGCATTCAGGGTTTCGCGCACGGCCTTGCCGTTGTCCCAGGTTTCGGTGACGGCCAGCACTTCCAAGTGCTGCTCGATACGGTCGGCAATTTTCAGCAGCACCAGGGAGCGGTCCTGGGCCGAGGTCTTGCCCCAGGCGTCGGCGGCAGCGTGGGCAGCGTCCAGGGCTTTGTCGATATCGGCGGCGCTGGAGCGCGGAAACTCAGCGATCACTTCCCCGGTGACCGGCGAGGTGTTGGTGAAGTACTCACCGTTGACCGGGGCCACAAACTCGCCACCGATGAAGTTACCGTAGCGCGGCTTGAAAGTGACGATGGCGCCGGGGGTGCCAGGTTGTGCGTAGATCATGATGAGGCCTCTTTCGGTGTGATGTTGTTATTGATCTATCCGTTGCATCTGCCCGCGTTCATAGCGGGGATACAGGTGACTGACACTGCGGATCAGTTCGTAGCGGCCCAGGCTGATGGCCGCGAAACGTTCGGGGATGGGGCTGCGGATCATCTCGCCCATGGCGCTGCCGTTGGCGGCACCGGTGGCCATGAGCTGGTCGAGCCAGCCCAGGTAGTCACGCATTTGGGCGAAGGGTTGGGTGTCGGTTGCCACTGGGCCGTGACCAGGCACGATCACCTTCCAGGGCAGGCCTTGCAGGGTGGCGATATCCGCCAGCCATACCGACAGGCCTGGTGTGTTGGGCGTGGTCAGGGCACGCTGGTAAAACACCAGGTCGCCGGCAAACAGCACACCGGTTGTTTCATCGAGAATCGCCAGATCGGCACCCGTGTGGCCACTCAAGGCCAACAAGCGCAAACGCTGACTGCCGAAGGTCTGCACGCCGGGCGTTACGGTGTGGTTCGGCAGCAGTACTTCGGTGCCACGCATCCAGTCGCCGACCATGCGGTACATATTTTGCGCCATGACGTCGCCCTGCTCGCGCAGCAGCGTAGTGGTGCCTTGCAGGGCGCCGATGGGCACGTCCTTGAACGCTTGATTGCCCAGCACATGGTCGGGATGGTGATGGGTCAACAGGACCTGGATCACCGGCTTTTCAGTGACCGTGGCAATCGCCTGGCGCAATGCCTCGCCGTAGCGCCGGGACGGGCCGGTGTCGATCACCACTACCCCCGCCTGGGTGACGATAAACCCGGTATTGACGATATTGCCGCCGTTGTCCCTGGCGAAATTATCGGTGCTGCCTTCCAGCAGCCAGGTATCGGTGGCGATCTGCCGGGGCTTGAGGGCGTAGTCCAGGTCCGCCAGCGCCGGCAGGCTCAGGCCAAGCAATAGCCACAGGAGCAGTCTCATGGGATCGCCCCTTCGAATTGGCTGCCGCTGGTGTCGCGCAGCAGCAGGCGCACCGGCCCTGGCCCTTGCAGGTCAAACGCCAGGTCGGGGTTCTCGCTGACCGCCGCAAACAACTCCAGGCGTGCCAGCACCCGATCCTGGGCGTCGCGCAGCTCGGCATGGTTGATATAGAACTCGGGAATGCCGCTGACCATGCCATTGTCCATCGGGTGCGCCACTTGCAGGCGCAACCGGCTGAAATCGCTGCGTGGGTAACGACCGCCCAACACCTCGCCCAAATGCTCTTCCCAGCCCGGCTGGCTGCGCACCACGCTGGGCGCCGTGCAGCCACCGCCGGCGGCGTCGATCAGGGTCGAGCCGACATGCCACAGGCCATCCTTGGTCAATACGGCGGCGCGCAGCGGCGTGGCCTGTTCGATACGAATGCGGATCGCCAACCACGGCAACACGCCCTCGCCCGGTTGAAAGTCGACGATTTTCGGCAGTGGATTGAGTTCGGCCCAGGCGATGATTTTCACCACCTCGCCCTTGAAGGCACGGGCGTCGACTTCCAGCGGCACCTGGCGCGCATCTTCGGCAAATGGCGGCGCCAGCAACTTGACCCGTTCATCAAAGATGAACGGGGCATTGTCCAGATACTGCTTGTGGTAGTAGCTCCACATCACCGACGGCACCGGGTCTTTGCCGGGGTCCATCCCGTAGGCGGCCAGTGGCAACCAGCAGGCCAACAGCCAACGTGCGCGCCAGCCCATGGCTTACTCCTCGACGTGCACGCTATCAAGATAGGTGCGCACCGCCCACAAGGCTTCCTGGCTCAGGTAGTCGGCCATCTTCGGCATATACACCCGGCCATCGCGCACGGCGCCGTGGCGCACCCGCTCCACAAACCACTCGTCCCCGGCATCGCCCTCATCAAGCATGCGCAGGTCAGGCGCAATCCCACCGGACTTGGCCTCCAGGCCGTGGCATGCGGCGCAGTTCTGGTTATAGGCCGAGGCGCCGACTTCCACGGCCTTGTCGCGTTGCGGCGACTGGCGATACGGGTTCACCGCCGCCCAACCATCGGCATCCAGTGTCACGCCGGCATCCTTGATCGGCGTCAGTCCCTTGGTTTCCACGGCAGTGGGTGTCACGTTGCCATGAGCCCAGGCGGTGCCTGTGCCGATCACGCCGACCAAGAGGCCAGCCAACAGCAAGGCGTTGCGTTTTGTTGTCATTGTTTTTCCCTCAGGATTGCACGCAAAACCCCTTTGCAGAGGCTATGGCAACCATCTTAGGAACGCCTCGCCAAGGGCCGTATGCTGCTTTGGTGGCCGGGGTCTACTCCCTTGGTAGTAAGGCTTGCGAGGCACTGCTAAATCAGGTGCGGTTCGGGAAATTGTCCCGGCCACACCGGGATATTTTCCGTATCCGTGTGCCCCGTCCACGCAGCAACCTGTGCAGGCCAAAACCTCCACTGGGAACTGCAACCATGACAATAAGATCGCTACCCGCCCTCTCGCCGCTGAGCCTTGCCGTGCAGGCTTTCCTGCTGGTCGGCAGCCTGTCCTTGAGTGCGCTCGGCTTCGCCGCTACCGATCCTTCTGCACACTCATCCAAGAGCATGCGCAACGTCACCTGGGAAGACATTGCCAACGACCACCTGACCACCAAGGATGTGCTGCAATACGGCATGGGCACCAATGCCCAGCGCTGGAGCCCGCTGGCCCAGGTCAACGACAAGAACGTATTCAAGCTGACGCCAGCCTGGTCCTACTCGTTCGGTGACGAGAAGCAGCGCGGCCAGGAATCCCAGGCCATCGTCAGCGACGGCGTGGTCTACGTCACTGGTTCCTACTCCCGGGTCTTCGCCCTCGACGCCAAGACCGGCAAACGCCTGTGGACCTACAACCACCGCCTGCCCGACAACATTCGCCCGTGCTGTGACGTGGTCAACCGCGGTGCGGCGATCTTCGGCGACAAGATCTACTTCGGCACCCTCGATGCGCGCCTGATCGCCCTCGACAAAAACACCGGCAAAGTGGTGTGGAACAAGAAATTCGGCGACCACGCCGCCGGCTACACCATGACCGGCGCCCCGGTGCTGATCAAAGACAAGGTCACCGGCAAGGTCCTGCTGATCCACGGTAGCTCCGGTGATGAGTTCGGCGTGGTCGGCCAACTGTTTGCCCGCGACCCGGACACCGGCGAAGAAGTGTGGATGCGTCCGTTTGTCGAAGGCCACATGGGCCGCCTCAATGGCAAGGACAGCACCACCACCGGCGATGTGAAAGCGCCTTCGTGGCCGGATGATCCGACCACCGAAACCGGCAAGGTCGAGGCCTGGAGCCACGGCGGCGGCGCGCCTTGGCAGAGCGCCAGTTTCGATGCCGAGACCAACACCATCATCGTCGGTGCCGGCAACCCCGGCCCATGGAACACCTGGGCGCGTACCTCCAAGGACGGCAATCCCCACGACTTCGACAGCCTCTACACCTCAGGCCAGGTTGGTGTCGACCCAAGCACCGGCGAAGTGAAATGGTTCTACCAGCACACGCCAAACGATGCCTGGGACTTCTCCGGCAACAACGAGCTGGTGCTGTTCGACTACAAGGACAAGGACGGCAAAGTGGTCAAGGCCACCGGCCACGCCGATCGCAACGGTTTCTTCTACGTAGTGGACCGCAACAACGGCAAGCTGCAGAACGCCTTCCCGTTTGTCGACAACATCACCTGGGCCAGCCATATCGACCTCAAGACTGGCCGCCCCGTGGAAAACGAAGGCCAGCGTCCGGCCAAGCCATTGCCGGGTGAAACCAAGGGCAAGCCGGTGGAAGTCTCGCCGCCGTTCCTCGGTGGCAAGAACTGGAACCCCATGGCGTACAGCCAGGACACAGGCCTGTTCTATATCCCGGGCAACCAGTGGAAAGAGGAATACTGGACCGAGGAGGTCAACTACAAAAAGGGCTCGGCGTACCTGGGCATGGGCTTTCGTATCAAGCGCATGTATGACGACCACGTCGGCACCTTGCGCGCGATGAACCCGACCACCGGCAAGGTGGTGTGGGAGCACAAAGAGGCCCTGCCGCTGTGGGCCGGCGTGCTGGCGACCAAGGGCAACCTGGTGTTCACCGGCACGGGGGATGGTTTCTTCAAGGCCTTCGATGCAAAAACCGGCAAGGAGCTGTGGAAGTTCCAGACCGGCAGCGGCATCGTCTCCCCGCCGGTTACCTGGGAACAGGATGGCGAGCAGTACATCGGCGTGACCGTGGGCTACGGCGGCGCGGTGCCGTTGTGGGGCGGCGACATGGCCGAGCTGACCAAACCGGTGGCACAAGGCGGGTCGTTCTGGGTGTTCAAGATCCCGAGCTGGGATAACAAGACCGCCCAAAAATAATCCATCTGATGGCAAGAGGGGCTGCTTTGGGCAGCCCCTTCCACCTTCGAGGTCGTGTGATGAAATACCTGCCTTTATTGCTACTGCTCGCGTTGCCCCAGGCCTACGCTGACGAGGGTGACGATCAACCGCTGGTTATCAACGGTTGCACCATCGCGCCCCACAGCCAATGCCCCGGCGCCAACCTCAAGGGCGCCAACCTGCGCAACCAGGACTTGAGCAAAATGAACCTGGCCGGGGCTGACCTGCGCGAGGCCGACCTGCGCCACGCCAACATCGACCTGGCCAACCTGGAAAAAGCCCAACTGCAAGGCGCCAACCTGACCCGCGCGAGCCTGCAACAAGCCAACCTGCGCCTGGCAGATTTCAGCGGTGCCACATTGATGGCGGTGCAAGGCTGGGGCATGTTCGCCCAGGGCGCACAGTTCGAAAACGCCAACCTCAGCGGCGCTTACCTGCAATTTGCGCGGTTGTCTGGGGCCAAGCTGCACAAGGCCAACCTGCGTGCGGCGGACCTGGAAATGACCTGGTTGAGCAAGGCCGACCTGCAAGGGGCGGACCTGAGCGATGCCAACCTGCAAGAAGCCAAGTTCGGTGAAAGCAACCTGGAACGGGCCACCCTCAGCGGCACCCGCCAGCACTATGCCAATTTCCAGGATGCGAATATGGAAGGCTGCAAGGACTGCCCCACCACTTGGGATCGCTGACCGCCAGTGGGCGGTGTGGATCATCCCGCCGCCCGCACCACTCCCAGGTCAATCCCTACATGTACCAATTCGGCATGGGACGTAACCTGCAATTTGCTCTTGAGCAACGTCAGGTAATTGGACACGGTCTTGCTGCTGATACTCAGTTGATCGGCGATCGAACGGGTGGGCGTGCCCTTGGCCAGCATCAGGAAAATCTCCAGCTCACGGGCCGTCATGCCCTGCAACCGATGATCACTCGGATGAAAGGCCAACTCCGTGGCCAGGACCTGCTCGATATAGGTATGGCCGTCGAGGAGGCGCTGCACGGCTTCATTCATCACCGCAGGCGTTGCGCCCTTGGTGATATAGCCCGATGCACCGGCCTCCAGGGCCTGGCGCACCAGGGGCAACTCATCGTGCTGGCTGAAAAACAACACGCGCAATTGCGGCAGGCGCTGGCGCAGGCGGCGGGTGGTTTCCAGGCCGCTGATGCCTGGCAGGCCGACACCTGTGATCACCAGGTTCGGCACTGCTTCCTGCACCCGCAGCAGTGCATCTTCACCACTGCCCGCTTCGCGCACTTCGACGCCCGGCAACTGCGCCCGCAACAGGCTGGCGTAGCCGAGCCGCACCACCGCATGTTTGTCCACCAGTAGGATATTCATGGTGCATGCACTTGCATCATCGTAGTGGGCGACGGTCGCGGGCCGTGGAGCTTGTCGACCCCGATCAGGCTGAGGATCAGCAAAAACGGCAAGAGCAGCGCCTTGAGGATTCGCATGATCGTACAACTCCTGGGGATGACCGTTGCGTTCATGCTAGAGCCCTCAAGCAACAGGCGATTTACTACTTTGGTACTGGTTTTGCTGTCTATCGTCGCATTCCCAAGGCAGCGCGACTGGCATGTAATGGGCGCATAACTATAAGGATCGAACCTGCCATGCTGCCCGCCCGACTGACTCTGGTTGCCGTGCTGTCGCTGACTCCGCTGCTGGCGGCTGCCCAACCGCCAACCGCGCTGTTTTCCCGCGACGGCTACCGCATCAACCTCTACCGCAGCCCCACCCCAGAACACTTGCCGGGCGCGACCATCGTCGATACCCAGGCCTTGCAAACCCTACTGACACAACAGCCGCGCCCGGTGCTGATCGACGTCTACCGCCGGCAATGGCTGCACGGCCAGTTCATCGAAGACCAGCCCCATGCCAACCTGCCCGGCAGCCACTGGCTGGCCAATACGGGCGATGGTGAGCTGACGCCCGAGTGGCAAAGCTACTTTGCCCGCCACCTGTATGCCTACAGTGGCGGTAACCTGGCGCAACCGTTGGTGTTCTACTGCCGCTCCGATTGCTGGCTGAGTTGGAACGCGGTAAAACGGGCCAATGCCTTGGGTTATACCGCTGTGTATTGGTATCGCGAGGGCCTGGACGCGTGGGAGGCAGCCAAGCTGCCAGTCGCCGCAGCACACCCTGAGCCCTTTGAACTTGCCCACTGAACAATCACAATAAAAAGGTGAACGGCCATGTACAAAATTCTGATTGCCGACGATCACCCGCTGTTTCGCGAAGCGATCCATAACGTCATCAGCGATGGCTTTGCCGGTAGCGAAGTGATGGAAACCGCCGACCTGGACAGCGCCCTGGCCCTGACCCAGGAGCACGACGACCTCGACCTGATCCTGCTGGACCTGAACATGCCCGGCATGCACGGCCTCAATGGCCTGATCAACCTGCGCAACGAAGCGCCGACCATTCCAGTGGTGATTGTCTCGGCCGAGCAGGACAAGCAAATCGTGCTGCAAGCCATTACCTATGGCGCGGTCGGTTTCATCACCAAATCCTCGCCACGGGCGCAGATGACCGAGGCGATCCAGCAGATTCTCAATGGCAACGTCTACCTGCCGCCAGACATCATCCGCACCCAGAAAAACCCCGGCCAGCGGCGCATGCACGACAATCCGGCCTTCGCCCCGGAACTGCTCCAGGCCCTGACACGCAAGCAATTACTGGTACTGGAGCGAATGACCAAGGGCGAGTCGAACAAGCAGATTGCCTACACCCTGGAGATTGCCGAGACGACGGTGAAGGCCCATGTGTCGGCGATCCTGCGCAAACTGAATGTGCACAACCGGGTACAGGCGATTCTCAGCGCCGGGGATATCGATTTTGGCTCCTACCTGCGGCGCTGATTCCCCTGAGCAATGAGCTCAATGTGGGAGCGGGCTTGATGACCGCGCTCCTACAGCAATCAGGGCTTGCGTAGCAAGTAAGTGTCCATGATCCAGCCATTGGCCTGGCGCGCTGTCTTGCGCACGCGTTCGATTTCCTCGGCCACCTCAGCCACCTTGCCGCTGATCAGGATTTCATCCGGCGTGCCCAGGTACGCACCCCAATAGATTTCCAGGTCCTGATCCGCGACGCTGCGGTAAGAGTCCTCGGCATCCAGCATCACCACCAGCGTATCGGCATCACCGACCTGCCCCGCCGCGAGCCGACGCCCGGTGGTGATCTCGATGGAACGGCCGATGCGGTTCAGTGGCACCTTGTGCTGGGCCGCCAAGGCCTGGACGCTGGTGATCCCGGGGATGACCTCGAACTCAAACACACTGCTGCCACTGGCCAGGATCGCCTGCAGGATGCGGATGGTACTGTCGTACAACGCCGGATCGCCCCAGGCCAGAAAGGCCCCTACTTCGCCGTCGGCCATTTGTTCGTTGATCATCCGCTCAAATGTCTGTTGCTTGTCGCGGTTCAGATCCTGCACGGCCGTGGTGTAGTCGATCTCGCCACGCACACGCTCGGGGCAGTCGGCCTCGACAAAGCGGTAGGCATGCCCGGCGTCGATATAGGTCTGGCAGATCTCCCGACGCAGGTCGATCAACTTGTCCTTGCTCTGCCCCTTGTCCATCAGGAAAAACACATCGGTGCGGTTCAGCGCCTTCACCGCCTGCATGGTGATGTAGTCGGGGTTGCCGGCGCCAATGCCGATGATCAGGATCTTTTTCATGAAGGTGTTCTCAGTGCGGGGCCGGGATTTTGCCATGTTCGTGCCACTCAGGTCTCGCGCGTTTCCAGGCGCAGGCGCCAGACGTTGTTGAAACGCAGCTCGGTGGACGACAGCGGCTCCACGTCGATCAGGTAAAACATGGCGACGGGTGATTGCATTGCATGCAGCAAAGCCGCACGAATCACCGCCGGATGCGTCACCGCCAGCACATGGCCGGGCTGCTCTGCGAGGTTTTGCATCCACTGGCTGACGCGCTCGCACAACTGCACCACTGACTCACCACGATGAGGCGCACTGGCGCTGTCGGTGAGCCAGGTCATCAGTTCGTCGCGGTCGATGTCATTGATGTCCAGACCGCGCCAATGACCTACATCCATGTCGCGCAACCCGTCATCAATCGTTGCGTGCTTGCCGAACAGCGTCGCCGTTTGCCGGGCCCTGGTCTCAGGCCCGCATAACAGGCGTGGCGTTTTTTTAAAGCGCGCGGCCAGCCTCAAGGGCGACGGAGGCGTTTCCAGGGCTTCATCAAGGGCAAAATGCCCAAGCTTTTGCGCACGGGTCATACCATGGCAAATCAGCGTCAATCGGGTGCTCTGCATGAAAATGCGGCTCTGGTGATCAAGCGAAGAAAATATATTACAACGATCTGGCCTCACGGGACCGAACACTAGAGAAGTTGACCAACAGTCGCGGGAATGTTCAGATGCCGTCCTGTTTCAGGTGCCTCATGCCGCCGCGCATGGGGTGAAACGGGAAACCGGTACGCTCGATCGAGCAAGTCCGGTGCTGCCCCCGCAACGGTATACGCGTGAGCTCTTCGACACACCACTGTGGCCAGAACGCCATGGGAAGGTGAAGAGTTCGATACGCGTGAGCCCGGAGACCGGCCTGGAATTTCTGTTTGGCAAAATCCTGCGGTGGGCGGGCATGGGCCGGTATTGGCGTGTGCTCGATGCCTTCTCCTGCGTGCTTCTGCGAAGATACTTTCGGGAAGACTATGATTTTTCAACGTTGCGTCACAGCGGGTCCTAGCCTGCTGCTGGGTTGCCTGTTCAGCCCCCTGCTACTCGCCGACAACCGTGCCCTGGAACTCAAGCCGCAGACCGTTTCCGCGCCGTCGGTGGAATCCACCACCGTGGCCGACATGGCCCAGTACGGCAGCAAGGTCGAGATTGTCACCCGCAAGCAGATCGAACGCGCCGGCCCCAGCGCGGATATCACGCGGGCGATGCAGATGTTCATCCCCGGTTTCTACGTCGCCCCGAAAAACGGCCCGTTCGACTACGGCACCTACTCCCTGCTGGGCGGGCGCAATGACGACACCCTGATCCTGCTTGACGGCGTACGCCTGAACAACCGCCTGTACGGAGGCCTGTACCTGGATACCTTGCCGGCCAACGCCGTGGAGCGCATCGAAGTGCTCAAGGGTGGCCAGAGCCTGTTGTTCGGCACCCAGGCCGTGGCGGGGGTCATCAACATCGTCACACGCAGCCCGCAAACCCGTGACGTATCCGGCGAGACCAACCTGGGCGTCGATACCTTTGGCGGCACCACCGGCGATGCCCGGGCCGAGCGGATTTTCAGCAATGGCCTGGGCGACCTGGGCCTGCTGGCCTACGTCAGCCATAACGTGTCCGAGGGCTACCAGCCGTTTCGCAACCGCGACATGAGCAACGTCACCGACAAGAAACGTTCCTACGAAGTCACCACCCTCGGCGCCAAGGCCATCCAGTCCTTGGGCGATGACTCGCGCCTGGAGCTGTTTTACCAGTACACCGACGCCAACCTGGACTTCGCCGGCGCCACCAACAACCGCAAGACCACCAACGACCGCGTGCAGCAGATTGCCACGGCGACCTTCGAACAACGCCTCAACGAGCGGTTGAGCTACTTCGTCAAGGGCCATATCAACGATTGGGACACCCGCTACTCACGGGTCAACAACACCGCCGACGGCGGCACCCTGGTGCGCAATCACGATGACTACTGGGGCTTCACTGACTGGGGCGTGCAGGCCGAAGGCAAAGCCGAGCTTGAGGGCGGCCATGTGCTGGTGTTCGGCTCTGACAACCAGTGGTTCAAGGGCCAGGACGACGTGATGGTCATCGACAACAACAAGGCCGAGGCCCACGCCTTGTACACCCAGTTGCGCCCGCAGATAGACGCCCTGCCCGACTGGCACCCGAGCATTGGCGTGCGCCACGAAGCCATGAGCGGCGGTGACAGTGCCACCGTTGGCATGCTCACCTCGCTCTATGACCTCAATGCCAACTGGGCCTTGCGCGGCCAGTACGGCACGGCGTACAAGCTGCCGAACGCCGAGCAACTGTTCGTCAACGAGCCCGGCGACGAGATCGGCAACCGTAACCTCAAGCCGGAAAAAAGCCGCAACGCCGAGCTGGGCCTGGACTACAAGGGCCTGCTGGCCGATCGCGACTTCAGCGCCAGCGTGACCCTGTTCAAGCGCAAGATCACCCACCTGATCACCGTCGACGATGCCCAGTGGGTCAACGGCCAGGGGCAGATCCAGATGCGCGGTTTCGAGGTCGACGCCAAGCTGGCGCTCAACGAGCAATGGAACCTGCAAGCGGACATGACCCGCAACCTCACCGAGTCCCGTGCCGGCGTGACCATCAATGATGTGCCGAGCTTCTTCGCCCGTTCACGTGTGGGCTTTGAGTCGCAGAATCGCCTATGGGGCGCCGGCGCGGCTATCCGCTACATCCACGATGTGATCAGTTCGAAAAAAGTCGAGTACGGCCACTACTCGGTGGTGGATGCCGATGCCTACCGCTACCTCGACAACGCCCATCAACACCGGGTGAGCCTGCTGGTGGAAAACCTGTTCGACCGTGACTACGTCACCAGTCGCTCCAGTAACGTCGACAACCTGGGCCGACCGTTCACTTCTGAGGTGCGTTATACGTATCGCTTCTGATGACTGAGATCACGCAAATCGACGGGGTGGACACGCACCCCGACTGGTCCCGTATCCCCGATCATGCCCGCCATGTGCTGCTGTGTACCGGCCCGCGCTGCACCCAGCGCGGCGCCTTGCAGTTGTGGAAGACCTTGCGCCGGCGCCTGTTGGAACACCAGCGCATTGAAGTACCCGGCGGTGTACTGCTCACACGTACCCATTGCCAGTTCCCCTGCAACCTGGGGCCAGTGCTCACGGTCTACCCGGAGCGCTGCTGGTATGGGGTGCACAGCAAGGCCGATGCCGTGCGCCTGGTGGATGTACACCTGGTCGGCGGCGAAGTGCTTGAAGAATTGCTGATCCGGGAGCGCCCATGAAACGCCTGGGAGGATTTGCCATCGCCCTGTTGTGGAGTGCATCGGCCCTGGCTGACGGCTACCGCAATTGCCAGCAGGATTGGCGCCTGCCCCACGCGCCGCCGTCGCGGATTGTCGCCCTCAACCAACACGCCGCCGACATGCTGCTGGCCCTGGGCGCCGGCCCGACACTGGTGGGCGTGGCGTACCTGGATGACAACGGTGCCGCGCATCAGTTGGGTCAGTATTTGGGTGTGCCGGTGATTGCGCCGCGCTACCCGGCCAGCGAGGTGCTGTATGGGCAACGGCCGGATCTGGTGGTGGGAGGATTTGCCACGGCCTTTGGCAACGGCATCACCTCGCGTACCGGGCTGGCCGGCAACGGGGTGGGCTCCTATCTACTGGAGTCGGCCTGTGCCGGGCATTCCCTGGACTTCTTCGGCCACATTCGCAATGACCTGCTGACGTTGGGCAACCTGCTGCATAAACCGCAGCGGGCCCGCGACCTGATTGACGCGCTGGACGCCGACCTCGCCCGCGCTCAGGCACTCGCCAGGCCGGAAAAACCCTTGTCGGTGTTTTACCTCGACAGTGAAGTCAACGGCCTCGACAGCGAAGGAGGACAAGGCTTTGTCACCGCCCTGCTGGCCGCCGCCGGGGCACGTAACCTGTTTGCCGGGGTCAATCAATACCGGGTCACGGTCAGCAGTGAAACCCTGCTGATAAGCGACCCGGACGTGATCCTGCTGGCCGATGCCGTGTGGTCCCCGGCCAGCCGCAAACGCCAGTTGCTGACCCGTGACCCGGTGCTGTCGCGCCTGCGAGCGGTGCGGGAAAACCGCATGATCGATATCCCGTTTACGCACCTGGTGCCCAACGTCGGCAGTGCCCAGGTGGTGCTGGACCTGGCGCGCGAACTCAACGCCCTGTAGGGGCGGGCTTGCTCGCGAAAAACTTACAGGCGCCGCATTCATTCAGTAAGCACGCGTTATCGTTGACGTTCTTCGCGGGCAAGCCCGCTCCTACAGGAGGTCAGGCCATTCATGACTTCTGGTCAAGAGTCATTTGAAGACTCTTGGGTGTTTCTCCTGGTGTTCCCGGCCGATACTCAAGGCCATTGTCCACGCCATAACTGGAGTCACTTATGTCTATTCCCGCATTCGGCCTTGGCACTTTCCGCCTGCAAGGCCAGGTGGTCATCGATTCCGTCAGCACCGGCCTCGACCTCGGCTACCGGGTCATCGATACCGCGCAGATCTACGAGAACGAAGCGGATGTCGGCCAAGCCATCGCCGACAGCGGCATCCCCCGCGACGAGCTGTTCATCACCAGCAAGATCTGGATCGCCAATTTTGCCCAAGGCCAGTTGATCCCCAGCCTCAGGGAAAGCCTGCGCAAGCTCAAGACCGACTACCTGGACCTGACCCTGATTCACTGGCCCTCCCCGGAAAACCAGGTGCCCGTCGCCGAGTTCATGGGGCAGTTGCTCGAAGCCAAGCACCTGGGCCTGACCCGCCAGATCGGCATCTCCAACTTCACCGTCGCACTGATGAAAGAGGCCATCGCCGCCGTCGGTGCCGAGCACATCGCCACCCACCAGATCGAGCTGCACCCGTACCTGCAAAACCGTACTGTGGTGGATTTCGCCACGCGCCACGGTATCCACATTACGTCCTATATGACCCTGGCCTACGGTGAAGTGCTGAAAGACCCGGTGATCCAGGCGATTGCCGAACGCAACCACGCCACACCGGCACAGGTGGCCCTGGCCTGGGCGATGCAGTTGGGGTATGCGGTGATTCCGTCCTCGACCCAGCGCGCCAACCTGCAAAGCAACCTCAAGGCCGTGCAACTGACCTTGAGCGAAGCCGATATGGCGCAGATCGAAGGCCTGGAGCGTGGTCATCGCCTGACCAGCCCCAAGGGCATTGCGCCGCAGTGGGACTGAGCTAAACCGCCGGGCTGCGCGCCAGCTCCCGCAGCCAGGGCAAGACCCGCAAGCCGCTGGCCGGTGACGGCGGGTCGATGATGTCCATGAAGTGCTCCAGGGTGACGCTGTCTGGCGACCCCGGCAAGCGCACCAGGACCAGAGGCGCAGGGGATACTGGCGCGCCCAGGTCCTGGTCGTCATATACCAGCACATGTCGCACCTGCGGATGTTGTTTCTGGAACGCCAGCGCTCCCCCCGTGCTGGCGAACAGGCCGGAATGGATAATCAACACGTCGAATGGCTCGGCGGGAATAGCGGTCAGGATCAGCACTTCATCGAAGGTCTGCACCGGGACGATCCGATAGTAGCCCAACTGATTGAGCATTTTTTCGATATGCAACCTTTGCAGGTGCTGTTCATCGGCAATCAGGATGGTCAGTGCTTTGGTTGGCATGGCAAGTCCCTGAGCAGGCAGCTTTCGTAGAAAGCAGGAGGGGCCTACTTTTCCAGACATAATTGGACGAAAAAATCAGCGGAGTTCCCCTGACGTGTAGGAGTTCTCCCAAATCCTACCGTTATGCATGATCGCAGTAGTCCGTCAGGGCCTGATGCAACTGATCAATCGCTTGCTGCACACCTGTTACCGCAGAGTCCAACGCTTCAGGGTCGCGCTGTTCACAGGCAGCTTCCAGCGCTTCGCAGTGACTCACCAATGCCTGGGCCTCGACCAGCCGCGCCCCACCCTTGGTGCGATGGGCCAGGTCGTGCAACTGGGCGTAGTCGTGCTGTGCCAGCAAGGACAGCAGTTGCGTACGGTCTGCGGCGAGGCTGTCGAGCAGTTGCGCCAACAACTCCTTGATGGCCTCCACATCGGAGCCGGTCAATTTCAACAGGCGGCTCAAGTCCACCTCCGGCACCGTGCCTACCTCCTCTGCAGCCTTGACCGAAGGCATGGCGGTCCGTGGCGCCAGCGCAGCATGCAAGTCCTCCAGCCCTGTGGGCTTGAACAGGCATCCGTCCATTCCCGCCGCCAGGCAACGCTCGGTTTCCTCCGGCTGGGCATTGGCGGTAAACCCCAGCAACAGGCATGGCGCCAAGCCACGGGCACGCTCATCGGCACGGATTTCCCGGGCCAGGTCATAGCCATTTTTCAGTGGCATATTGCAGTCGGTGATCACCCCGTCGAAGCGCTCGGCCCGCCAGCATTCCAGGCCCTGCACGCCATCGTTGGCGGTGGTGATCCGGTGCCCCAGGAAACTCAGTTGGCGGGTCAGCAATTGGCGGTTGGCGGGATAGTCGTCCACTATCAGGATATTCAACACATGGGCTGGCGGTGCCTCCAGGGCAACTGGCTCGGGAGGTGCGCCGGCCGAGGCCGCCACAGCCAGGGGCAGTGTGACCTCCACCCGCGTGCCCTGCCCCAGCACGCTGCTCAATTTCAGCTGGCCACCCATCATTTCGCACAGGCTGCGGCTGATCACCAGCCCAAGTCCCGAGCCACTGCGCGCCGACTGGTCAGTGTTGCGCCCTTGAATAAAGGGGTTGAACAGACGCATCTGGTCCTCGACGCTGATGCCCACCCCACTGTCCTCTATCACCAGCCGCAGGCTCAGGTAGCCATTGGCAACGGCGGGGGATCCACTGGCACTCAAGCGCACATGGCCCTGGGCCGTAAACTTGATGGCATTGCTCAGCAGGTTTGAAACCACCTGTTTGAAACGCAGTGGATCGATCAACACATAGCGATCGACCAACGGGTCCAGCTCCACCTGCAAGGCCAGGCCCTTGGTACGTGCCAGCCCTTCGAAGATGCGCGCTACCGAGGCCAGCAGCTCGCGCAGGTTCGAAGGCTCCAGGGTCAGGGACAAGTGGCCGGACTCGATCCGGGCGATGTCGAGAATATCGCCGATCAACTCCAGCATGCCACGTGAAGCGTCGGAGGCCACCGCCAGGGCGTCATGGTCGATACGCCCCTGTTCGGCATTTTTCAGCGCCAGTTCAATCATGCCGATCACTGCATTCATCGGCGTGCGGATCTCATGGCTCATGGTTGCCAGGAAGGTAGTCTTGGCACGGTTGGCCGCGTCCGCCCCCTCCTTGGCCTCCTGCAATTGCCCCAGCAAGCGCTGGCGTTCGCTGACATCTACCCAGCCGGCAATCATGCCCACGACCTTTTCGTTCCCATCGCGGTACGGCAGCATCCAGTGGTAAATCGTCAGGGTCGCGCGCCCTGGCACCTTGAGCACACGATCATGAATCTGTGGTTCTCCGCGCTCCATCAGACGCAAGTAGTCTTCATGGTAGGACTGGGCCTGGGGCTGATTGCCTATGTCGGTCTCGACCACGGTCTTGCCAATCACGTCTTCAAGCCGAAAGCCAAACACATTGAGATAGGCACTGTTGCACGCCATCAACCGGCCCAGGCGATCACGCACATAGATCGGGTGCGGAGTGCCGTCGATCAACACGCTCATAAAGCGCATCTGGTCGCTCAGGGCGCGCTCGGCTTGTGCACGTTTGCGCATCAGGCTACGCAGGTAGATGGCCCAGCCCAGGGTGATCAGCAACAGCACCGCGGCCAGCGAGAACCCCTGGATAATCGTGTTGCGGTGGCGTAGCCAATAGCTGTCCTCGACCACCAACTCTCTACGCCAGCGATTGGTCAGCTCATCCATTTCCTGGGGGGTGATGCTCAAAAGCGCCTTGTCCAGGATCGAGTACAACTCCAATTGGCCGCGACCAACGCCAAAGGATATTCGCGCCGGCTGTGAGCCGACCGTACTGGTAATGCGCAGACGGTCACGGTACTGATGGGCGATCATATAGCGCGCAATAATCAGTGCGCTGACCGAGGCATCTGCCCCCTCGTTGGCGACCAACGCCATGGCCTGCGCAGAGCTTTCGACGTCTACCAGCACGATCGCGGGGTAATCCCGGCTGATGATTTCCCGCTGCACGCTGCGGCTGATGACCGCCAGGCGCTTGCCCGCCATATCATCGAGGATGACCGGGTTGCTTTCATCATCGCGCGTAACCAACACGAACGGGTTGCTCAGGTACGGCCGGGTAAAGCGGATCGTTTCCTCCCTGGCCATGCTTGCCGTGATGAACGCGATCATGTCCGCGCGCCCCTCGCTGACCTGCTCGATTTGCCGAGGCAGTGAACTACCACGCACCACATCGAACTTCAACCCCGTACGCAAGCTGACCTGAGCCAGTATCTCGGCACTCAAGCCCTGCAATTGCCCTCGATCGTTGAAGAATGACAATGGCATGAATTTGTCCAGCGCCGTCACCTTGACCCGCGGATGTTTGTCCAGCCAACGCTGCTCACTGGCGCTCAGGCGCAGACGCTCACGACCAACGACCCCCAGGTTGCCGGCGCTCCAACGCCGCAGGATCTCCATTTGCTCATTGACCGGGATCACAGCCAGCCCAGCGTTGATGATGCGCAGTAACCGGGTATTTTTCCCGGTAACGGCGAACGCAAAAGGGTTGACCTCCAGGCTGGAAAAATCAGCCATGCGCACGTTATTGAGGTGGTTTTTGTTGATCAGATAGTTGGTACTGATCGCATCGCCAAGATAAACATCCGCCTGCCCAAAGGCTACGGCGCCAATCGCCTCAATCGTCGACGAATAAAGCTGCAATGAGGCGTCGGAGTAATAAGCCGCGACTATCTCGGGCTGCATATAGTGATAGAGCATGGCCAGGCGCTTGCCCTCAAGCTCCGCACTCAATGCCTGGCTGTCATCGACACGCGTCACCAGGGTCGGCTGGTCGTTGGCATACGAGCGCGAAAGCCTTAGCTCCCGGTCCGCCGCCTCGTAGCCATTGGCCGTACCCAGGAAGTCCACGTCCCCGCGCTTGAGGGCCGCGATGACTTCGTCCCGATGCTCGTAGCGCTGCACCTGGATCGTGACGTTCAACACCTGAGCGATCAACGCTGCATAATCGGCGGTGATCCCTTCTAGATCGTCGTTGTTGTTCGTCAGGTCGAAGGGGGCATAATCGGGGGCGGAAACGCCCATTATCAGCGTGCGGCGCTCGCGTAGCCAGCGCCAGTCCGCTTCATTGAGGTGCACCTGCGCAGCATCAAGGCTTGAATGCCCCAGCAAATGCAAGGGTTGTGGCTCTCCCAGAGCCACGTTGACGGTGAGTGACAGGCCCGCGAGCCAGAAGGCTGCGAGCCACTTGCCCAGAACTGTCGACATATCAGATCAAATGATTGCGCTGGGCGAACTTGGATAAGTGCACCACCGAAGACATGCGCAGCTTCTCCTTTAACCGGGTCTTGTAAGTACTGATGGTCTTGTGACTCAACAGCATGTCCTTGGCGATTTCATTGTTGCCCAGGCCCAGTGCCAGCTTTTGCAGGACCATCAGTTCGCGGTCGGAAAGCGCTTCTACCAGTTGCTGTTCCGTGGTCTGCAAGTCGTCCTTGCGCACCGAACTGGTCGGCAGACTGGGGAAGCAACTGTAGTTGGACATGACGGCCTTGATGGCTTTTTGCAGCTCATCCAGCTCACCGGTTTTCGCGACAAACCCCATCGCTCCGGCGCGCATGCAGCGCGTCGAGAAGAACACCGCCAGATAGGAGGTCAGCACCAGGATTTTGCAGGGCAGGCCCAATGCCTTGATCCGGCTGATGACCTCCAGCCCGCCCAGTTTGGGCATCGCCAAGTCCAGAATGACCAGATCGGGTCGCTCCTCCCTGGCAATCTGTAAGGCATCGGCACCATTGGCGGCCTCGAAAATCGTCTCGAAGCCCTCCTGGCGCAACAGGTATTTAACGGTTGCTCGAATGAACGGATGATCATCCACGATTAACGCTTTGCTCATGCGACTCCCTGGGAAGACACCACGACTAGTTAGTTGCTTCATTGGCGGCCAAGAGGCACCAATACCCTTACACATCACACGAAACCCCTGTACCTGTGAGAAGTACCAGTTCGGACAAACGGCACAATCTACACAGAACGTTTCAACGGACTTTGGTTAGGTGCAACGGCGCAACATTAACAACGCAATGATGTTTCGACCGAAGGGAAAATCCGGCATGTATGTAGGATTATTCCTCGCAAAGTCATAGTCAAATACAGCAAAAAAAAGCCGCCACCCTGGACGGGAGGCGGCTTTTTTGGGGCCAGGCAAGGGGTCATCAATCGGTGGTGCTAGGACTCCAGAAGGCCTGCACCACCAGCGCCGATTGGGAGACCCGCGCTACCAGGGCATCCAGTTCGTCACCATCGACCGAGTTGGCCGCCAGCGTGGCCTCGATCTCCACTTCTTCACTGCCAAAGGGCCGTACGTCGACATCGCTGGCCGGGTAGTTGCAACGCGCCAGTTCCGACTCCAGCAAGGCCATCACGGCCTGCTGCTGGGTACGCCGGGTGATCACATAGAGGATATTGGTGACCTCGGCGGACACCACGTCCAGGGGTTGGCGGTTGATGTTGTTGACGATCGGTCGCAGCAACGTATTGGCCGCCAGCACAAACATCGTGCCCAGGAACGCTTCGAGGATCAGGTCGGCACCGGCACACGCACCCACCGCCGCAGAAGTCCACAGTGTGGCTGCGGTATTGAGCCCACGTACATTGCCCTCCTCGCGCATGATTACCCCGGCGCCGAGAAAGCCAATGCCGGATACCACGTACGCCACCACCCGTACGGCACCTTCGGCCCCCGCCAGGCGGTTGGCCATGTCGACAAAGATCGCCGCCCCCACTGCCACCAGCACGTTGGTGCGCAGCCCCGCCGTGCGCTGGCGGAACTGACGCTCAAAGCCGATCAGTCCACCCAGAATAAAGGCCGCGCTGAGGCTGACCACGGTGTCGATCAAGGAATCAAGATTGATGTTATTGAGGGCTTGCATGATGAATCTCCCTTTGTCTGCCCGCAGGATCCGCGTCGAAAAAAGGGGGATAAGGCAGGAACCAGAATGGTTCGCCACCGAAATACCGCTTCTCGCTTTATCGGCGAGGCAACGGCATGGAGATGCGCGTCAGCTGGCCAAGCCTGGTCGACAACTGTCACTCGAAAGTCTGTTCACGAAAGTCTGCGCTATGGATGAAAACCGGCGCAGCTTACGCCCGCAGTCTGAGGGAGGAAAGTGACAGGACGGCGAATCGGCAAGTTCTTCAGCCAAGGTTCAGCCAGCAATCGCCCCGCGGGAGCGGGAGCGATCGGTCGCCAGTATCAGCTCGCGGTTGCCAGCAACAAATCACGCACCGAGCGCCCCTGGCCCAGGCGTCGATCATGTTCATGCAGCGACGCGGCAATCTCATCGGCGCGAATCGGCAGGATCGACAGCAACGTATCGCTCAAGCCATGGCTGGCCTGGCTGAAGCCCTGCATGTAGATGCCCGCCTTGCAGCGCTCGTCGGTGACCACGCGGTAGTCGCGGCTCACTTCAAAGTCACCCATATAGGCTTCGAGCGGCGCCAGCAACTGGCGATGCATCTGGCGCTCATAACCGGTGGCCAACACGACGGCGTCGTAGTGGTTGATCACGGTTTCACCCGTGGCGTTATGGCGTACTACCAACTCGATGCCCAGGGGCCCGGCGCTGGCTTTTTCCACGGTGGTCAGGGTGCGGAATGCGTGACGGGCGATGCCGGAGACTTTCTGGCGGTAGAAGATCCCGTAGATACGCTCGATCAGGTCCAGGTCCACCACCGAATAGTTGGTGTTGTGGTACTCGTTGACCAGGCGTTCGCGCTCGCTGCTGGGCTGTTGGAACACCAGGTCAGTGAATTCCGGGGAGAACACTTCATTGACGAACGGGCTGTCATCGGCCGGCTTGAGGGCCGAGCCGCGCAGAATGATATCCACCTGCACCGAGGGGAAGCTGTCATTCAGATCAATAAACGCCTCGGCCGCGCTCTGCCCTCCGCCGATGATCGCAATGCGCATCGGCTTACCCTCCACGCACGGCTGCTGGGCCATGCGCGCCAGGTACTGGGAATGGTGGAACACCCGGCCGTCATCCTTGAGCGCCTTGAACGCTTCGGGAATCCGTGGCGTACCACCGGCACTGACCACCACCGAGCGCGCGGTGCGCACCAGTTGCTCGCCCTGGGCATCGCGGGAGATTACCCGCAGTGCCTCGACCTGCTGCTGATGCAGGATCGGCTCGATGGCCAGCACTTCCTCACCATAGCGGCTTTGCTCGGTAAATTGCCCGGCGACCCAGCGCAGGTAGTCGTTGTACTCCATGCGGCATGGGTAGAACGTGCCCAGGTTGATAAAGTCCACCAGGCGCCCGTGGGCCTTGAGATAGTTGACGAACGAATAAGGGCTGGTGGGGTTGCGCAGGGTCACCAGGTCCTTGAGGAAAGAAATCTGCAATTCACTCTGGCTCACCAGGGTATTGCCGTGCCAACGGTAGTCGGCCTGTTTGTCGAGAAACAGCACATCGAGCTTGCCCTGGGCTTTCTCGCGCTCTTGCAGGGCGATGGCCAGCGCCAGGTTCGAAGGACCGAAACCAATACCGATCAGGTCGTGAACCGCGGGCGATGCAATTGCCTGTGTCATTCCAGTGTCCTCTGGATAAGCCCCGTGGCAGTGGGGCGGAAAGCCTGGGCGGCCTGCTGAACAACAGGCCCTGTGTTGATAGGAAACGAGGACAGTGAAAAAAAATTTAAGGCGTGCACAGGATTCACCCCCGCATGCGCGGAGCCGGCTGCCCTGACAATGCAATGATGGCAGTTTGAGGCCGTCTAATTTATAGTAATTCTCATGTAGATTTACATAAGGCGTGCCTGGGTGAGCAGATACTGGCCTTTCGCCTAGCTGTAACGGCATATGTAAGCGCTTAAATTTCTGGGCAAATACCTCGTTTACCTGACAGCTTCCTGCACCCGCCTCTGCCCCCCCCAGCAGACGCTTGTGCGGTCCGAACTTTCCTGGCTGGAACCCGTGCATGAACCGTCCCCGACACACCCGGCGCGCTCTGCTGGTAGCACTTTGCCTGATCCCGGTGGCCGCCTTCGCCGCCTGGCAACTGATCCCGCCCGGCCGGGATAAATTTGCCACCCTGCAAGTACACCGGGGCGATATCGAAAGCAGCGTGACCGCCCTCGGCACACTGCAGCCACGACGCTACGTCGATGTCGGTGCCCAGGCATCCGGGCAGATCCGCAAGATTCACGTTGAAGCCGGCGCCCAGGTCAAGGAAGGCGACCTGCTGGTGGAGATAGACCCCGCCACCCAACAAGCCAAACTCGACGCCACCCGCTACTCCGTCGCCAACCTGCAGGCACAACTGCAAGAGCAGCACGCGCAAAACCGCCTGGCGCGGCAAAAGTACCAGCGCCAGCAACGCCTGGCCGCCGGTGGCGCCACCCGCGATGAAGACGTACAGACCGCCCAGGCCGAACTGGATGCGACCCAAGCGCGCATCGACATGTTCAAGGCCCAGATCAGCCAGGCCCAGGCCAGCTTGCGGGTCGACCAGGCCGAGCTTGGCTACACGCGCATCTATGCGCCGATTTCCGGCACGGTGGTGGCCGTGGATGCCCGCGAAGGCCAGACCCTCAACAGCCAGCAACAGACACCGCTGATCCTGCGGATCGCCAACCTGTCGCCCATGACCGTCTGGGCGGAAGTCTCGGAAGCCGATATCGGCCATGTCAAACCCGGCATGCAGGCGTATTTCACCACCCTGAGCGGTGGCGCACGGCGCTGGACCAGTACCGTGCGCCAGATCCTGCCGGTGCCCCCCAAACCGCTGAACGAAACCAGCCAGGGCGGCGGCAGCCCCAGCAGTTCCAGCAAGAGTGGCAGTGGCCGCGTGGTGCTCTACACCGTGCTGCTGGATGTCGACAATGCCGATAACGCGTTGATGGCGGAAATGACCGCCCAGGTGTTTTTCGTCGCCAGCCGCGCCACCGATACCCTGACCGCGCCGGTCGCAGCCCTGCAAGGCGGCACCCGCCCCGACATGCAACTGGCCCGCGTGGTGGCCAAGGACGGCAGCATCGAGGACCGTGAGGTGCGGGTCGGTATCAGTGACCGCCTGCGCATCCAGATCCTCGACGGCCTCAACGAAGGCGATCACCTGCTGATCGGCCCCGCCCAAAGCAGCGGAGGCTGAATGTTGACGCCGCTGATCGAACTTCGGGACATCCGCAAATCCTACGGTGGCGGTGATGCGCCCCAGGTCGACGTGCTGCGCGGGATCGACCTGTCGATCCATGCCGGAGAATTCGTGGCGATTGTCGGGGCCTCCGGCTCCGGCAAGTCGACCTTGATGAACATCCTCGGTTGCCTCGACCGCCCTACCGTCGGCCAATACCTGTTCGCCGGGGAGAACGTCGCCCAACTGGACACCGACGAACTGGCCTGGCTACGCCGCGAGGCCTTTGGCTTTGTGTTCCAGGGCTATCACCTGATCCCGTCCGGCTCGGCCCAGGAAAACGTCGAGATGCCGGCGATCTATGCCGGTACGCCGGCCGCCGAACGCCACGCCCGCGCCGCCGCCCTGCTTACCCGGCTGGGGCTGGCCGAGCGCACCGGCAACCGTCCGCACCAACTGTCTGGGGGCCAGCAGCAACGGGTGTCGATTGCCCGCGCCCTGATGAATGGCGGGCATATCATTCTTGCCGACGAACCCACCGGCGCCCTCGACAGCCATAGCGGCGCCGAGGTCATGACCCTGCTCGACGAATTGGCCAGCCAGGGTCACGTGGTGATCCTGATCACCCACGACCGCGAAGTGGCAGCCAGGGCCAAGCGCATCATCGAGATCCGCGACGGCCTGATCATCAGCGACACCCCGAACCCCGGCAACCAGCCAGCCACGGAAGCCAACCCCAAGGCCCTGCAAGCGGTAGACCTGCGCCAACGCCTGGCCGACGGCGCCGAGCACAATGGCGCCTGGAAAGCCGAACTGCTGGACGCGGTGCAAGCGGCCTGGCGGGTCATGTGGATCAACCGCTTCCGCACGGCCCTGACCCTGCTGGGGATCATTATCGGCGTGGCCTCGGTGGTGGTAATGCTCGCCGTGGGCGAAGGCAGCAAACGCCAGGTCATGGCGCAGATGGGCGCCTTTGGCTCGAACATTCTCTACGTCAGCGGCTCGGCGCCCAACCCGCGCACACCGCCCGGCATTATCACCATGAACGACGTCACCGCCATGGCCGCCCTGCCCCAGGTCAAGCGCATCATGCCGGTCAATGGCGCGGAGGCCGGGGTGCGTTTCGGCAATGTCGACCACATGGCCTATGTCGGCGGCAACGACACCAACTTCCCGGCGATTTTCAATTGGCCGGTGGTCGAGGGCAGCTACTTCACCGAAGCGGACGAACGCGCCGCCGCGACCGTCGCGGTGATTGGCAAACGGGTGCGCGACAAGCTGTTCAAGGATCTGCCCAGCCCCATCGGCCAGTACATCCTGATCGAAAACGTGCCCTTCCAGGTGATCGGCGTGCTCGCCGAAAAAGGTGCCAGCTCCGGCGACAAGGACAGCGACGACCGTGTCGCCATCCCCTACTCCGCTGCGAGTATTCGCCTGTTTGGCAGCTACAACCCCGAGTACGTGGTGATTGCCGCCGCCGATGCGCGCAAGGTACACGAGGCCGAAAAAGCCATCGACCAGCTGCTGCTGCGCCTGCACAACGGCAAGCGTGATTTTGAACTGACCAACAACGCTGCAATGATCCAGGCCGAAGCACGAACCCAGAACACCCTGTCGCTGATGCTCGGCTCGATTGCCGCCATCTCGCTGCTGGTGGGCGGCATCGGCGTGATGAATATCATGCTGATGACCGTACGCGAACGCACCCGGGAAATCGGCATCCGCATGGCCACCGGTGCGCGGCAGCGGGACATCCTGCGTCAGTTCCTCACCGAAGCGGTGATGCTCACAGTGGTCGGCGGGGTGGCCGGGATCGGCCTGGCCCTGCTGGTCGGCGGCGGGCTGATCCTCAGCAGCGTGGCCGTCGCTTTCTCCTTGCCCGCCGCCCTCGGCGCCTTCGCTTGCGCGCTGGTCACCGGCGTCATCTTCGGCTTTATGCCGGCCCGCAAAGCAGCCCGGCTCGACCCGGTCACGGCCCTTACCAGTGAATGATCGCCCTATGAAAGCGCACTTGACCCTCATCGCCGCCAGCCTGCTGCTGGCCGCGTGCAGCAGCTCGGCGCAGCGGCCGGACAGCGGCCTGCAAGTACCTGCCACCTGGGACACGGCAAGCCAGGCCAACGCCCTGCACATCAACCGGCAATGGTGGACGGCCTTCGCCAGCCCGCAACTCAACCAACTGATCGAACAGGCCCGTAGCGGGAGCCATGACCTGGCTAGTGCCGTGGCCCGAGTACGCCAGGCCCAGGCCGACGCCGTTGTCGCCGGCGCACCACTGCTGCCCGAGCTCAAGGGTGGACTCAACGCCAGCCGGCAGAAACAGCTGCGCGGCACGGGCAATAGCCAACAAGATAGCAATAGCAACAAAGACACAGTGGACTCCTTCAGCGCGAACCTCACCGCCACCTACGAAATCGACTTCTGGGGCGGCAAGCGTGCCGCACGCGACAGTGCGGAGCTGGCAGTGCGCGCCAGCGAATTCGATCGCGCCACGGTAGAACTGACCCTGCTCAGCGGCGTCGCCATGGCCTACACCCAATTACTGGCGTTGCATGAACAACAACGCATCGCCGAATTGAACCTGGGCAATGCACAGAGCGTCCTCAAACTGGTACAGACCCGCCATGACGCCGGCTCTGCCACCCTCCTGGAGCTGGCGCAGCAAAAGAGCCTGGTGGCCGCACAGCAACGGCAACTGCCGCAAGTGCGCCAACGCGCCGAAGAAACCCGAATCAGTCTGGCGGCCCTGCTCGGCCAACCCGTGCAGACCCTGCGGTTCACAGATCAACCCTTTGACCAACTGCGCTGGCCAAACATTACCGCCGGAGTGCCCAGCGACCTGCTCAGCCGCCGCCCGGACGTTGCCAGTGCCGAGGCACAACTGGCTGCTGCCCAGGCCGACATCATCGTCGCCCGCGCCGCCATGCTGCCCACCCTCACCCTGACCGCCAACCTTGGCTCTGGTGCCAACCGGGCGGCCGATATGTTGCGCAACCCGTTCTACAACCTCGCGGGCGGGCTGATCGCGCCGATTTTCAACAATGGCCGCCTCAGCGCCGGACGCGACAAGGCCACTGCGCGCCAGGATGAGCTGCTGCACACCTATCGCACAGCGATCATCAATGGCTTCGCCGACGTGGAAAAAGCCCTGAGCAGCATTCGCCGGCTGGACGAACAGCGCCAGTGGCAGCACGAGGAGTTGAGTGAGGCGCTCACCGCTTTTCGCATCGCCCAGAGCCGCTATGAGGCCGGCGCAGAAGACTTGCTGACGGTCTTGGAGACCCAGCGCACACTGTATGCCGCCCAGGACCTGAATGTGCAACTGCGTCAGGCGCGACTGGGGGCAAGCATTGCCCTGTACAAGGCACTGGGAGGCGGCTGGCAGGCACTGTAGGCGCCGGCTTGCCGGCTCCTGCCAGGGAGTCCCGTACTCAATCAGTGGCGCGCGAAAGCCACCCGTAACGATTCGGCGATCCACTCCAGAGCCTCTTCAGCCTCGTCGATAATCGCCCCCATACGCATAAAGTCATGGGTCATACCCGCATAAACCTTTACATCAACCGCCACGCCGGCCTGTTTCAAATGGGCGCCATACGCCACCCCTTCGTCGTGCAACGGATCGCACTCAGCCACCGCCAGCAACACCGGCGCCACGTTAGGCGCAACCTGCGCCAATAGCGGTGAAAAACGCGGGTCCAGACGATCACTGTGCTCGCCAGCGTAATGCTGGTAGAACCAGCTCAACGTGTCCTTCTCCAACAGATAACCCGAGCCATAACGCTCCAACGAAGCTGTCGGGCGGCTCGCATCGGTCACCGGATAGATCAACACCTGCAAGCACGGCTGGACCTGGCGCCCATCAGCCGCCAACTGGTTGCAAAGCACCGTGGCCAGGCTGGCGCCAACACTGTCGCCGGCTACGGCCAGACGCGCCGGATCGATACCCAGGGCACCAGCCTCCTGTACCAACCAGTGCCATGCATCCTGTGCATCGTGAACCGCCGTGGGAAACACCCACTCCGGAGCCAGTCGATAACCCACGGAAATCACCACACAACCGGCCCGGGCCGCCAACGAGCGGCACAGCGCATCGTGTGAGTCGAGACTGCCAACCACATAGCCACCACCATGAAAATACAACAGTGCGGCACGGGTCGAGCCTGGCGGCGTAGCGCTGTACAAACGCGCCTCCAGGCGGTTGCCATCACGTACCGCAATCGACAGGGTTTCAACCCGTGGCAGCTCCTCGCAGTCAGCCATCATCAACTGGGAGGATTGATCAAACTGTTCACGAGCGGCTTGTGGGGTCAACTGATGCATGGCCGTGCGCTTGCCGCTGTCACGACCGGCACCGACCAGTTCAAGAAATGCAGCAATATCAGGGTTTAACGACATGAAACAACTCCATGCTGGCCGGGCGATTCGCCCGGCCAGGTTCAGGTTCAAGCGCTGATGGGGGTCAGCAACCGGGTAAGTGCCTGATCCAGGCTTTCAAGGAAACGTGAATTGCGAGGGACTTCGAAGTGCCCGCAAGGCAAGCTCGGCCCGGCAGCGTCCTGGCCCAGTTGCAGGCCTAGTGCCTGGGCAGCCGCTTCATGGCCTGCGGCCCACCAGCAATGAGGTGCTGCCTGAATCTGCGGGCAACGGGTCAGCGCCAGGGACAAACGCTTGAGACGCCGAGCCACGCTGAAGATATGCCCCAGCTCATCCGCCCCCAACACCTGGGACAGCGAGCCCACAGCGACCGTCTGCTGCGCCAGCAAGCCAGCGAACAGTTGATGCAAGCCCGCCGGGGTTTCATCCAGGGTGACCGGCAGTATCGCCTGCACGCCAGGCATCATCACCTGGATAAACGAGTGCAGATCCTCCAGGCCGTCATCCATCTCGCCAGCAGGCTCGGTGCCCGGAACGAAACTGTCCATCAGACCAAGGAACTCGACCTGCTGGCCCTGACGCTCCAGCTCTGCCGTCATCAATATCGCCAGCGTCCCGCCCAGGGACCAGCCCAGCAAATGGTATGGTCCATGGGGTTGTCGGGCGCGCAGGTCATCGACGTAATCCACGGCCATGCGCTCCAGCGACGAGTCCTGCCAGTTGGCGTCAAGCAGCATCCGGCACTGAATCGCCTGCACCGAGCGGCGCCCGGCTAACAGCCGCGCTACGGGCTCGTAATCGAATACCGTGCCAAACCCTGCGTGTACACAGAACAAGGGGGCCAGCTCAGTCTCACCTTGATTCATCGTCAGTATCGACACAGGTTTTGCCGCAAGCGCCGGTGCTTCACCACTGCCGGTCAGTTCGCCAATCGTCGGTTTTTGCATCAGGTCACGCAGTTTCAGACTGAAGCCATGCACCTTCAGCGCGCGCGCCTTGGCCACGACTTGCAGGCTTAGGATCGAATCACCACCCAGCTCGAAGAAGTTGTCGCCCAGCCCGACCTTCTCGACCTTGAGCACGGTCTGCCAGATCTGCGCCAGGGCTTTCTCCAACTCGGTACGCGGTGCTACATAACCGCGCTGCTGTTGATTGACATCAGGGTCTGGCAGGCCTTTGCGGTCGAGCTTGCCATTGGGGGTCAACGGCATACGCTCCAGCACCATCAAGTGCGCGGGCACCATGTAGTCCGGCAACTCGCCTCTCAGTTGTTCGCGCAGGCGGTCGCACCAGCCGCTGTCAACGCCACTGTCCTGGGCCACCACATACCCGACCAATTGCTTGCCGCTGCCACCCTCGCGGGCGACCACCACGGCATCCCGCACCCCGGCACAGCCCTTGAGGCGCGATTCGATTTCGCCCAGTTCGATACGAAATCCACGGATTTTCACCTGATTGTCGATACGCCCCAGATAATCGAAGACGCCATCCTGGCGTTCGCGCACCAGGTCACCGGTGCGGTACAAGCGCCCACCGTCGAGGCTGAACGGATCGAGGACAAAACGCTCGGCCGTCAGCCCCGCACGGTCCAGGTAACCCCGGGCCATGCCATAGCCGCCCAGGTACAACTCACCCGCAGCGCCTTTGGGCAATGGGTTCAGGTCGCTGTCCAGTACATAGGTGCTGCGCGCACCGACCTTGCTGCCAATCGGCGCGTAAGCCGCGCCGCAGGTGTCGTCTGGCCCCGCCTTCCAGATCAACGGAGTGACCACGGTTTCGGTCGGGCCGTAGCCGTTAATGATGAACTGGGGCTGCAAGGCGCGTTGCGCCAGCGCCAGGCTGGCTTGCGGTACCGCATCACCACCAAAGCAGTAGATACGCACCGCCGGTGGGTTACCTTCACGCTCGGCGTGCTCGGCCAACTGTTGCAGATAAACCGGCGGGAACGCCGCGACTGTTACGCCATGCTGGTGCAAGGCTTCAAAGGTCTGTTCCGGCGTCCACAGGTTGTCATCGCGAATCAGCAGGCGCCCACCGTGAGTCAGCGTGGTCAGCCAACGCTCATGGGCACCGTCGAAGGCAAAGGACATAAACAGCAATTCGCAGTCCTCAGGGCTCATGGTGTAACGCTCGCCAATCGCCCGGCAATGCATGGCCAGCGGACCATGTGCCACTGCCACGCCTTTGGGCAGGCCGGTGGATCCCGAGGTGTAGATCACGTAGGCCAGGTTTTGCGCTTGCAACCGCACCTGTGGGTCTGTCACGGGCTGGTCAGCGAGGTCCAATTGATCGAGTTCCAGCACGCGCACGTGCGCCAACGCCGGTAATGTCTCGCGCAACGAGGTGTCGGTAAGCAGCAAGGCAATCCCTGAGTCTTCCATCAAGTAGGTCAGACGGTCCTTTGGATAGCCGGTGTCCAGCGGCACATAAGCGCCACCGGCTTTAAACACGGCAAGCAAGGCCACGATCAACGACTGGCCGCGTGGCATGGCCACGCCCACTCGCACTTCCGGCCCCACGCCTTCGGCGACCAAGAGGTGAGCCAGGCGGTTGGCGGCTGCGTCCAGTTCGGCGTAGGAATACACCGTCTCACCAAACAGCACCGCGGGCTGCTGCGGTGTACGAGCGGCATACTGGGCAATGCGCTGGTGAACATACAGGCCATCGAATTCAGGCTCGGCTGGCTGCACCTCACCAGCCAGAGCCTCAGGCAGACCGATATTGCCCAAAGGCTGATGCGCATTGCTGGCCAGTTGTTCCAGCAGCCCTTCCATGTTGCGGCGAATACTCTGTACCGAGGCTTCGTCGAAATGCTCCTGCAAATACATGTACTCGATGACCAAGCCGTCCTCAAGCGTCACCATCAGGTCCATCGGAATGTTAGTGCGTCCATAACTGCCGGTATCGCCAAAGCGCAGCAGTGGATCGTTGACCGCGTTGAGGGCCTGATCGACCGGATGGTTTTCGAACACGATAATGCTGTCGAACAAGGCCTGGCCACTCTGCCCGGCCCAGCGCTGAACATCGGACAACGGCGTGTATTCGCGCTCACGCAGTTGCAGGTTGTAATCCTGAATGTCGCGTAACCAGTCCCCCAGTTGACGCGACGGGTCGATCACTTGAATCACGGGCAAGGTGTTGATGAACAACCCCAGCATGCGTTCGGAATCGGCCAGTTGCGCAGGACGCCCGGCGACAGTGGCGCCGAAAGCCACGCTGCTCTGGCCACTGTAGCGACTGAGCAACATCAGCCAAGCGGCTTGCACCAGGGTATTGAGCGTGACGTGCTGGGTTTGCGCAAACCCCTTCAAACGCTCGGTCGCAGCCTCACCCAGCCGGCTGTAAAGCGCATGATGGCCTTGGCCGCGCTGCTTGCCTGCAAACGCATTGGCCAGGTAGGTCGGCTCGTCCAGGCGTACCAACTGCTGGCTCCAGAACGCCTGGCTGGCCTGCGGGTCTTGCTGGCGCAGCCACGCGATGTAATTGCGATAAGCCACAGGCTCCGGCAACGCTACGCCCGAGTAGTGCTGCAAGATTTCGCCCAACAGTTGCGACACGCTCCAGCCGTCGATCAGCAAGTGGTGATAGGTCCAGACCATCTGGTAGCTGTCCGCACCCAGACGGGCCAGGACAATGCGCTGCAACGGCGGGCGCTCCAGATCGAACCCGCGCTCACGCTCATCGCGGGCCAGTTGCTCCAGGCGTTGGGGCAAGTCGTGGGCACCTTGCAGGTCCAACTCGACCAATGGCAACTCAAGACTGTCCATGACAAATTGCAGCGGTTGCTCCAGGCCTTGCCAGACAAAGCCGGTGCGCAATATGGCATGGCGCTCGCAGGCCGCACCCCAGGCGCGTTTGAAGCGCTCCACATCCAGGCCCTGCACCGCAATGCTCAACTGGTTGATGTAGAGCTCGGCATCTGGCGCGTTCAGACCCAGGAACAACATACCCTGCTGCATTGGCGACAAGGGATACAGATGCTCGACCCGCGCCAAAGGCAGCCCCAGGCTGTGCAACTGCTCATCGTTGAGCCCATGCAACGGTTGTTCGCTGAGTGTGTTATCAGCAGCAACCGACGGTACCGCCCAACGGATATGCCGGGCCAGGACCTCGATGCTACGGTGCTGGAAAATATCCCTTGGGCTCAACTCAAGGCCGGCCTGACGGGCACGGCTGACTACCTGGATCGAGCTGATGGAGTCGCCACCCAAGGCAAAGAAGTTATCCGTTACACCGACCTGACGGAGCCCCAGCACGTCTTGCCAGATATCGGCCAGGATACGTTCGACCTCACTGCCTGGCGCGACGAAAGCCTGTTGGGCCAGTGCCTGATCCGGCACTGGCAGCGCCTTGCGGTCCAGCTTGCCGTTGGGGGTCAACGGCATACGCTCAAGCAGTACCAGGGAGGATGGCACCATGTAGTCGGCCAGGTGGATGCTTAATTGCTCGCTCAACTGGCTGACGAAATCCGCCTGGCGCGACTGTTCGGCCGCCAGCAACAAGCGGTCCTGAGGAACCACATAACCTACCAGGCGCGGCCCGGTGGGGCCGGGAACGGCAACCACCACAGCCTCGACGACACTGACCTGCTCCAGCAAGCGCGCTTCGATCTCACCCAGTTCGATACGGAAACCGCGGATCTTCACCTGATGGTCGATCC